>JAYFQM010000094.1:0-2978 GCA_034927185.1 Oscillospiraceae bacterium
TTTTTCACTGCAATGCGCGCATTTTTTGCTATGCTCTTCATCAGCGCTTCGTTTAAGTCGTCCGAAACGTTGTCGTCCTCCCCGCTGAAGTAGAGCTCCATCAGGTGACTCATGATGTCGCATATCCCGCTGACCATCTGATAGCGCGGCAGGCTGTAGGTAAAGGTAGGATCGAGTATCGAAAACATCGGATAAACGTAGGGAGAGCCGAAGCTCGCCTTGATTTTTAGTTCATCGTTTGTGATGACCGCGGTCCCGTTCATCTCGGAGCCTGTACCGACCATAGTCAAAACCGTACCAATTCTAAGCGCCTTAGGCGCTTTTTCACGTTTTGTATAGAGAATGTCCCAAAAATCTTCCTTCAGGACTGCTCCTACCGCTATCGCCTTGCAGCAATCGATGACGGAACCGCCGCCAACGGCAAGGATAAAGTCGACATCGTTTTCTTTGCAGAGCGCAACGCCCTCGCGGACCTTTGCCGCAGTCGGGTTTGGCATTATGCCCGAAAGCTCAGTAACGTTCTTTCCGCAGTCGGCAAGAATTTTGATGATCTCGTCGTATATTCCCTGCCGTTTTATCGCGCCTTTTCCGTATGCAAGAAGTATATTCTTTTCACAGAATTTTAGCTCGTCGGCAAGCCGGCCCAGAGCGCCTTCTCCGAAAATAATTTTAGTATGGTTGCGGTATTCAAAGCTTTTCAAATCGTTTTCCTCCTGATATTTATTAAATTCCTATTTTACAATGACATTTTCGCCGCCCAGCAGTTCAATAAGCTCTCTGACAAGAGAATCATGGATTACACATCTCGTCGAAAGGCGCTTTTTTGTGTCCTCGCAGTATATTATCATGCGTTCTTCGCCTTCAAACATTACAAGAATTTTTTCAATCTTTTTTAGTCTCGGGTCTTCCTTCGAAGGCAGCTTTATCCAGAGTGTTTTTTCTTCCTTAGGCTTTTCCTCATGACCCAGCGGCTCAAGGTCCGTCATAGGTCGAAGCGTTTCGACCATAAGCTGCGGTTCTTTTTCGTCGCGGACGGAAATATGCCCCTTGACGACTATCGGTACGTTTTCTTTTATATAACCGCCGCTCGTATCTAGAACTCGCTGAAACGCAATGAGTTCGATCGTGCCGGTCGCATCCTCAAGCTGGATATACGCCATCAGACTGTTATTGCGTGTCGTTTTCGTCTTCGAGGATGCGATGACCCCCGCCAGTGTCAAAAACTGTCCGTCCGCAAAGGATGTCGGTCCGCCCTCTTGTGAAAAATCGTTCATTACCGTCGCTATTGGCACGGCTCCGGCCTTCCTCGCGGCAGCCCGGTATTCATCCATCGGGTGTCCCGTCAGGTACAGTCCCGTCGTCTCCTTCTCCATCGCCATCAGCTCGCTCCGGGAAAACTCGGGTATATCGGGGAGCTGCGTTTGAGCAGGCTCCGGGCCGGCACCGGCTTCCTGTCCCATCGAGAACAGGTCGAGCTGGCCCTCGATATTTTTTCTGGCGGAATCGTTGACGCCCTCTATGACCCTGTCTGCCACCCTCATGAGCTGGCTTCGTTTATTTCCGAGAGAGTCGAAAGCTCCGGAGCGTATCAGTCCCTCGACCGCGCGGCGGTTCAGCTCACGCCCATAGAGCCTGCGGCAAAAATCATCGAAGCTTCTGAATTTCCCCTCCGCCTCTCTGCTTTCCACGAGCGCACTTATAAAACCGCGTCCGATGTTCTTAATCGCGACAAGCCCAAAGCGTATGTTGTCTCCCGAAACGGTGAAGTCCGCCTCAGATTCGTTAACGTCAGGCGGCAGGAGCCTGATGCCCATTTCCCTGCACTCGGCAATATACTCCGCGACCTTTGCCGAACTGTCGAGTACGGAGGACAAAAGCGCTGCCATATATTCGCGCGGATAGTGGCACTTCATATATGCGGTGCGGTAGGCGACTATAGCATAGGCCACCGCATGTGATTTATTGAAAGCGTAGTTTGCAAAATCGAGTATTTCGTCGTAAATGCTTCCGGCAACCTCTTCAGGCACGCCGTTTGCGACCGCACCCGCTATATTGCGTTCAGGATCACCGTGAATGAAGGAATCCCTTTCCTTTTTGATTTCCTTTTCTTTTTTCTTGGACATGGCCCTGCGTATCATATCCGCCTGTCCGAGCGAAAATCCCGCAAGCCTTCTGAAAATCTCGATGACCTGCTCCTGATAAACTATACAGCCGTAGGTAACCTCCAGAATGTCGCGCAGAAGCTCATGCTTGTAGCGTATCTTTCGCGGGTCCGCGCTGCACTCAAGGAAACGGGGTATGCTGTCCATAGGTCCTGGACGGTATAGGGCAATAACAGCCGTGATGTCCTCGATCGATTTTGGTCTGAGGCCCGTGCAAACCGCCGTAATGCCGGCGCTTTCAAGCTGGAAAACGCCTTCTGTTCGCCCCTGCGAAAGCATCTCGAAGGTCTTCGCGTCGTCCTCCGGTTCGTTTGCGATATCAAAATCGGGCTGTCTTCTGCGGACGAGCTGATTTGCCCGGTCAAGAACTGTCAGGTTGCGCAGCCCCAAGAAGTCCATTTTGAGCAGTCCCAGCTCCTCCAGCGTCGTCATCGGGAACTGGCAGACTACAGATTCGTCGTTTTTGGCAAGGGGAACGTACTCATAAACCGGCCTGCCCGAAATCACGACGCCGGCCGCGTGGGTTGAAGCGTGGCGCGGCATGCCTTCGAGAGCTTTTGCGGTATCGATGAGCTCCTTCATACGGTCGTCGCTCTCGTACATTTCGCGAAGCGGTCTCGCGAGCTTCAGTGCTTCATCAAGAGTTATTCCCAAGGCCGTTGGTATCTGCTTTGCAACAGCGTCGCACTCGGAATAGCTGACGCCGAGCGCGCGCCCGACGTCGCGTACCGCCGCCCTTGCCGCCATGGTGCCGAAGGTCACAATCTGGGCAACGTGGTCGGAGCCGTATTTACGCGTGACGTAGTCGATGACCTC
>JAYFQM010000096.1:0-6674 GCA_034927185.1 Oscillospiraceae bacterium
ATTCTGACAAGAAAAGAAAATACCAGACCGCAGACCAGCAGCGCAGAACCGCGCGACTGCATCCACTCGTATATCTCGGAGGGTACTCTTTCGGACTCATGGCTGTCCTCGGGCGTCTTATCAGCTTTTTTTTTCTTCTTAACGGTTCGAGCCGTTTGCTCCTCTTTTTCGAAGCGGTCATAATCAAACCCGGAAGGGTTCTCACTTAGTAGGTCATAGTTTTCAAAAGGCTTTTTATCCAAAAAGGGCGCCTCCTTATTAAGTGCATATCTAGGTTTTCATTATACACTTACGATGCATATTTTAGCAACAACAAAAACAAAAATGACAGTTTCGGTAACAAATTACGGCAACCAAATCCACCGAAACATTCAATTATCTGTAATAAAACAAAAAAGAGGCTTTCGCCTCTTTTTTGTTAATGTTAAACGCGCTCCTTGACCTTAGCCTGCTTACCGACTCTGTCACGGAGATAATAGAGCTTCGCTCTGCGTACCTTGCCTCTGCGTATTGTTTCGACGGAAACAATCGTAGGCGAATGTACGGGGAAAACCTTCTCACATCCGACATTATAGGAAATACGGCGAACGGTAATTGTTTCGCTGATGCCGCCGTGCTTTCTGGCAATAATCGTGCCGTCGAACGCCTGGTTTCTCTCACGGTTTCCTTCCTTAACACGAACCACGACACGTACAGTGTCACCGATATTCATTTCGGGAAGCTCAGCCTTCATATACTGCTGAGAAAGTGTTTTAACCAAATCCATGCTTTTATCCTCCCTTCACTGTAAACGTTCATGGCCGGTAAATTGCTCCGCCAGAGGACCGTTCCTAATCCGCTCAAGCAAAGGGCAATACTGCCCTCGCATAGACCATGAGATTTTACCACAGAGAACGTAATATTGCAAGGATTTATTTTATAAATAACGCGATTTCCTTATTATCGTCGATATTATGATATTTGCCTGCTAATAAGCAAGAATGATACCGCCAGCGTTTGCATAAATCGTACTGATCCCGCCCGCTCTCAGGATGACGCAGTCTTTGAATCCTACTTTCGCCACAACATAATCACGCGCCTGTCGTGCCCTGTCGGGACACTGGCAATGAGTAATAAAAAGCGTGCGGGCGCTCATGTCCATGTTAGCGCATCTATCAGCAATCAGCTCAGACATTTTTGCGACTGCCCTGTCAATCGAAAGCGCTTTTCCCCTTACGCACACATTTCCGTTTTCATCCCCGCCCATAACAAGCTTCAGTTTCAAAGCTCCAGTGATTATCGACTGAAGATGATTAAGACGCCCGTTCTTTCGGAACACTTCAAGGGTTTCAAGAACGAAATATGTCGACAGATTATTAATAAAGTCAAGCGTTTGAGATACGACCTCGTCAAAGGGTACACCGGCTTCGGCAAGTGATAATATCTTGCTGCACACGGCGATTTCTCCGGATGCAGCGCTCTTTGAGCTGAAAACGAAAATGTTTTTTTCCGGATGGTTCTCCTTGAACATATTCGCAGCGACAACAGCGCTGCCGTAGCTTCCGCTAAGCTTGTCCGAAAGCGTAACAACATAAACATCGTCCGCACCGCAGTCGTAGGCTTCCTCAAAAATCCCCGGCGCCGGACAAGCAGACTTCGGCGCGTTGCGGGATGCGGCCATTTTGCTGATAAGCAAAGCCGAGCGGAGTTCTTCGTTGTCGACAAAGGTCTCTCCGTCCAGTTCAATTGTGAGGGGTACGCGTTTTATCCATTTGAAATCATCCTCAAGATACGGATAGTCGCAGCAGCTGTCGCCGATTATTTGAAAGCTCATAGCCCAACACCTCGTGTTCACAGATTATTAATAAATATGGTAATCGATAACATATTATATAGTAACGCCTACCATGTCCGTTTGATTATACTCTCAATATCCCGGCATGTCAATTGCGTTATAGACATGGACTGAAATTGCCGTCCGGTGTTTGCGCACGGAATCAGCGCTTGGCAAGCTCGACGATAATATCTACACAGTTGTCAATACCTAGCTTTCCGCTGTTCAGGCTAATGTCGTAATTACTGCTCACACCCCATATTCTTCCTGTATAGTTTTTATAATATACCTTGCGTTTTTTATCTTTTTCGTCGAGTCTCTTTTCGGGCGCAACGTCCCTTTCACCGTACAGCTTGACTATTCTTTCCGCCTTGAACTTTGTATCTGCATAAATATACACATGGAGCGCGTCGGGAATATCCTTCAGAATATAATCCGAGCAGCGCCCGACTATTACGCAGGGTCCCTCACCCGCCAGCCGCTTGATGATATTATGCTGGATTACATACAGCTTATCTGAAATATCGGAATATCCGTCTACCCCGACGCTTCCCGAACGCGCGAGATTAAAAAGAAAGCTGGAAGTAGATGTCGCGTCCTCTCCCCTTAGCTCTACAAATTCTCTGGAATAGCCGCTTTCCTTCGCAATAAGCTCCACGAGCGCTCCGTCATAAAAAGTGTAGCCGAGTTGATCAGCGACTGCATTGGCGACGCTTCTCCCGCCACTGCCGAACTCGCGGCTTATTGTAATGACTTTTTTGCTCATTTATGTTTCCTCCAATACTGAGATAGTATTCGTCAATCGCAGGGTCAAAACAGGTAATCGGCTAAAAGCGCCCATAGAGGAATGGTCAGCGAGCAGGCGGCAACCGAATAGAACACACCTCCCGCGCTCTCCAGCCTCGCCTCCTGGCTGGGCTCATACTTAATTGTGAACGCGGCCAGCATCGCCGCAACCGGCAGCGAGGAGTATAGTATGACGATTTTGGCAATCAGCGGGTCCACAGGTAATATGTACATGACGGCTGTCGTAGCCGCCGGCATTATCATATTACGCAATACCGGCATAAAAAGATATTTCGGTCTCAGTAAAGACTTGACCTTATTTTTTCCGAGAGATATTCCGCACAGTATCATACCCATAGGTGCCGTAACGGCTCCAATAGCCGAAATAGTTTTGTCGACAGGCACGGGCAGCTTGAGGCCGGTGAAGTAGAGCGGCAGACCGATCAGCACCGCCGTAACTGGCGGGGAAAGCCAGCTTTTGATATGCTCCAGCACGCTCCTTTTCTCCCGCGGAGTTCCAGGCGGCGAGAGGAGCGGCTTTGCCGCGCTGTAATATACCATACGGATTGGAACAATGAAAATCACAAAGTACAATAGGCCGGTTTGTCCATAAAGTGCCTGCGCAACAGGCATGCCTACAAATGAAAAGTTTGTGAACATTGCGCCGAAACGGAGCATCCTGCCTGTAAAGCTTTTTCCGGTAAATATATATACCAGCTGCCCCGCTCCGAAGCAAAACACCAGATATAATACGCTGATTATCAGCAGTATGACACAGTTTCGCATTTCCTTGGAAGAGTACGGAGAATTAAACGAATTCATTATCATGCAGGGCAAAGCAATATTAATAAGAAATGAGGTGAGTGAGGTATCAAACTTTTCGTCCACCATTCCCAGGCGCCAGACTGCGAATCCGATTGCGATAAGAAAAATAAGCTGAAGCGACAGCTGAAAAGCAAGCATCGTATTTCCTCGTAATAAACAGGATAAAGCTATAATAAATCGGGCGGTTTTGGCAAAACCGCCCCAGATATTGCCGTTAGGCTATTTTACATCGTTTTCATTAAAAGGATCGCCGCATTGCGGGCAGAATTTCGGCGGTTTTTTTGGGTCCTCGGGCTCCCATCCGCATTTGTCACACTTATAGAGAAGCTCACCAGCAGGTTTGGGCTTTCCGCATTCGGAGCAGAATTTTCCTTTATTGAGCGCTCCGCAGGAACAGGTCCAGCCTAAGGGCGCGGAGGGTCTGGGATCACCGCAGTTAGTGCAGAATTTGCCTGTATTCTCAGTGCCGCAGTGGCAGACCCACGAATCGGCTCCGCCATCGCCTGCGGGCTTTGTACCCATAGCAAAAAGGTTCTGCGCGTTTGCTCCGCCAGCGGTCTGCGCCATGTTCAGCCCTGCAAAGCCCATAAAGGCTCCGGTGCCCTCGTTCTTAGCGGCAGACTGCATTGCTTCCGACTGCGCGCCGACAAGCTGAGCCGCCGCCATGGTGGGATCTCGGAAAGCCGCATTGCGCTGAAGCTGCTTTATCATCTCTTCGTCCTCGTCGGAAGCCGTGACGGAGCTCACGCCGAGTGAAATGATCGACAGCCCGCGCAGCTCACGCCATTTTTTAGAAAGCAGTTCGTTGAGAACGTCAGCAAGCTCCATAGTATGGCCTGGAAGCGCGCTGTATCGAATACCCATTTCGGAGATTTTTGCAAACGCCGGCTGTAGCGCGGTCAAAAGCTCGCTTTTGAGCTGACCGTCTATCTCGCTTCGCCCGTATTCCCAGTCGACATTGCCGCAAACGTTGGTATAGAACAGCATGGGGTCAACGACTCTGTAGGAGTATTCGCCGTAACAGCGGACCGCTATGTCTACGTCAAGACCGACATTTTTATCAACAACGCGGAAAGGCACGGGGTTCGCCGTGCCGTATTTGTTGCCGATAAGCTCTTTTGTGTTGAAGTAATAGACGCGCTGATCCTTTGCGGTGTCTCCGCCGAAGGTAAAACGTTTACCGATTGTCTTGAACGTCTCTGATATCCCGGTTCCCAGACTGCCGGTGAAAATACTCGGTTCAGTCGAGGTGTCATAGACAAATTCGCCAGAAACGGCGCATAGGTCCACGACCTTTCCCTGTTCGACGATGATCATGCACTGGCCGTCGTTTACGGCTACTATCGAGCCGTTGGATATTATGTTCTCTTCCGCTTTGGCATTGGAACTGCGTTTCGAGCTGCGTTTCGAGCCCTTGCGGACAAGAACGTCCTGATCGAGAGCGTCACAGTAAAAATACTCTCTCCATTGGTCGGCAAGAACGCCTGAAAGCGCGCCGACGCCTGCTTTTAAAAGACCCATTAATAGTTACCTTTCTGTCATTGTTGAGAATGCAGCTCTGCCGTTTTCCGTCTATTTCTAATTATTTGAGGGTGCGGGTATGTAGGGAATAATTTTCGAAGCAAATTCGGACATGCTTACGGTCTGCAGGTATACTCTGCCCGGCCCCCTGAGTATTGAGAGAAACAAACCTTCGCCCCCGAAAAGAACATTCTTAAAGCCCTTGACCGTTTCCGCCGTGTAGGATACGCTGGTTTCGTATGCGGCTATGTTGCCAGTATCAACCTTAAGCACCTCTCCGGGAGCAAGATCTTTGGCTACGACAGTTCCATCTATTTCGAGGAAAGCAAGGCCGCTGCCTCCAAGCCTCTGCATTATGAAACCCTCTCCTCCAAAAAAACCGACCTTCAACTTCTGCACCGAAGCTGACAGTGAGACCCCCGGAGTCGCGCAGAGAAAGGCTGATTTCTGGCAGATGAATTCTCTGCCGTTTGCCAACTCAAGAGGCATTATGCTTCCAGGAAAAGAGGAGGCAAGCGTTATCTGTGCGTTGGGTCTCTGCGAAGTATAGGTCGCCATAAAAAGCGATTCGCCGGAGAACATTCTTCCAAGGGCTTTTCCAAAACCACCCTTCATGTTTGTTTCCATAGAGATGCCGTCCGTCATCCATGTCATGCCGCCCGATTGAGTATAAATACTTTCGCCAGGCTGCAAAGTTAGTGTTACCGCGGGCAGATTGTTTCCGAAGATTTCGTATTGCATAGTTGCTCCTCCTGTAGTTAGTTTTGTTCTACAATTGTTTTATGCAGGGGACCAATTGATTTTGTTTCAAAACTGAGAAAAACTTGTTTTTAATAATATATCAAACCGCGGCTATTATTTCAATATGCTGAGTCCCGGTTTATCGGTAATAAATTTTTCTGGAAAACAGCGTCGAATGATGCTATAATCCAGAAAAATGACGGGAGGAAAGCCGGAAATGAAGAACATTGTACTTATAGGCATGCCGGCGGCGGGAAAAAGCACTGTAGGTGTGGTTCTGGCAAAGCTTCTGGGTTATAATTTTGTTGATACTGATATTCTTCTCGCGCTTGAGCAGAGGCGGACCCTGCCGCAGATAATCGTATCCGACGGCTACGACGCCTTTATCCGCTTTGAAGGTGCGGTTGGTGAGAGCCTTAAATGTGAAAATACGGTCATAGCGACCGGCGGGAGCATGGTTTTTTCCGGGAATGCAATGAAGAACCTTGCTGAAAACGGTATACTTATATGGCTTGACGCACCGGTCGACGAGCTTGAAAGAAGAATGGCCGGCACACTTCAGGACAGAGGAGTCGCCTCTCCGGAGAAAATGACGCTGCGCGAAATTTATACCGTGCGTGAGCCGCTTTACAGAAAATATGCTGCACTTCGTATTCCCTGCGAGGGTTCGTCAGAATATGTCGCGAACGTTTTGAAAAACAGACTGTCGGAAGAAAAGCTGATATAAAAAGAAAACGCTTCGGGTTTTTGAACCCGAAGCGTTTTCTTTTTATATCTCCGGGAGCGGCAGGCGGACTGTAAAAACCGTTCCAGTTTCAGAGCTGCTTTCAAGCGTTATCGTTCCGTTCATGGAGTCAACGACATGCTTGACTATGGCAAGTCCCAGTCCTGTTCCTCCGACAGCTTTGCTGCGGCCGCTGTCCACCCTGTAAAAGCGCTCAAAGATTCTTCTCTGATGCTCCGGCGGTATCGGGTCGCCGTCGTTTCT
>JAYFQM010000003.1:0-40246 GCA_034927185.1 Oscillospiraceae bacterium
CTTGCCGCAAACAGAATCGACGAAGTCTACGGAATCCTGAACGGCACAACGAATTACGTTCTCACCGAAATGATAAAAAACAACGCTAGCTTTAACGACGCCCTTAATCAGGCGAAGGCAAACGGCTTTGCAGAAGCGGACCCCTCCGCCGACATTGAGGGTATCGACGCCGCGCGAAAAATCTGCATACTCGCGGACCTATGCTTCGGCAAGCACGTTGATCCCGCAGAAGTCAAGGCTGTGGGTATCAGGGGCGTAACAAGCGCCGATGTCGAATACGCCAAGCGTCTCAACTGTAAAATAAAGCTCCTTGGGCGAGCACTGAGAACAGGACACGATACGGCGACCGCCTATGTCGCGCCGCACCTTGTAAGCAAGTCTAGTCTTCTTTCAAACGTTGACGGGGTCATGAACGGCATTGTGGTTCACGGGAACGCTTTGGGAGATACGATGTTCTACGGAGCGGGAGCGGGCAAGCGCCCCACGGCCAGCGCGGTCGTAGCGGACGTTATTGACGCCGTCAAGCACGTTAAGGCAAGGAAGTATCTCGATTGGGACGATGCCCCCGCCGGCTATTTTACGGACAGCACCTATGTCGAGTCCCGCTGGTATGTAAGGGCCTCGACTTCCCTCCAGCAGATAGGCTGGGCCTTCGGCAAGGTCAATTTCGTCACTTATCCCGGTGCCGCCGCAGATGAGTATGCCTTTGCGACCGAAGTTTGTGACGAAAGCACCCTGCTTAAGCTGACGAGCGGCATGGCTGTGCGGGCAATGTACCGAATCTTGGATTAACGGCGCTTGGGTCAGCGTCATAATATGAAGAAGCCGGCCTCTCCGTAAAAAACTTCTCAGTCCCTGATTGGAGGAATTCTATAAATGCTTATTGTACAAAAATTCGGCGGGAGTTCCGTTGCGGACGCCGCAAAGATCATGCGGGTCGCGGGAATTATCGCCGATACGTTCTGTGAAGGCAATGACACGGTCGTCGTCCTTTCCGCTCAGGGTGACACAACGGACGATCTCCTTGAAAAAGCAGCTGAGATTAACGCTAGCCCGTCAAAGCGCGAGCTTGATGTGCTTCTTTCAACCGGAGAGCAAATTTCGGTAGCGCTAATGAGTATGGCTCTTGAAAAAATGGGTCTGCCCGTTGTCTCCCTCACAGGCTGGCAGGTTCAGATCAGCACAAACTTCGATTACGGCTCTGCCCGCATACGCTCCGTTTCGACCGAAAGGATACGGCAGGAGCTGGATAAGCGCCGCATCGTCATAATAACCGGCTTTCAGGGAGTCAACGGTACGGGAGATATCACGACCCTCGGCAGAGGCGGCTCGGATACCTCGGCTGTTGCTGTCGCGGCGGCGCTCCACGCGGATAAATGCCAGATCTTTACAGACGTTGAAGGCGTCTTTACTGCGGACCCGCGCAAGGTTAAGGGAGCGCGGAAGCTGGATGAGATAACATATGACGAAATGATGGAGCTTGCATCGCTGGGCGCGCAGGTCCTGCATAACAGGAGCGTGGAGATGGCCAAGCGCTACGGCGTGAATCTGGAGGTTCTCTCCAGCTACGAGAGAAAGCCCGGCACAAAAGTTAAGGAGGTCGTGAAGAACGTGGAGCAGATGAAAATAAGCGGTATAGCCAAGGACACAAATGTGGCCCGCATAGCGGTCGTGGGAGTGCCCGATGAGCCCGGCGTCGCGTTCAGGCTTTTCAGGGAACTTGCAAGTGCCAAGATCAACGTTGACGTTATCCTTCAATCGATAGACAGAAATGGAACGAACGATATAAGCTTTACCGTTTCCGAAAGCGATTATGAAAGAGCGCTCGCGATAGTCGAGGACCGCCGCGACACTCTCAAATATATAGAGCTTTTCGGCGATAAGAGCGTTGCGAAGGTCAGCATAGTCGGGGCCGGAATGCTCTCCTCCTCCGGCGTCGCCGCAACGATGTTCGAAGCTCTAAGCGAGGCCAAGATAAACATTCAGATGATCTCCACAAGCGAAATCAAGGTCTCGGTCCTTATAGATGAAAAGAGTGCTGACAGGGCCGTTCAGGTGATCCATAACAAATTTTTTAATTAAAAATAGTTTATGCCCGGAGCAAATCGCTCCGGGCATAAACTATTTTACCGGGAATCAGAATTTCGGTGCTGTGGGAAGCTTGCTGCTTTCGCCGTTGGTATTATCGCTGCTCTGATCTCCGCCATTCTGTGTGTTTTCACTGTTCTCTGTGCTCTGCTGAGATTCCTTGGTGGCCTCGTCAAGCGTCACCTTGAAGTCGATATACTCACCCTGACGGTATACTTTCAGCGTAACGGTGTCTCCCGCCTTATAGTCCTTTTTCGCATTGGTAAGCTCGGAAGAGGTTTTGACCTCGGTATTGTCTATTGCGGTAATAATATCTCCAACCTTCAGTCCGGCCTTATCGCTGCAGCTTCCGGAGGTGACCGAATAAACGTATGCGCCTTCGACCATGTTGTAATATTGGGCCACCGTGCTGTCAACGGTTGTAACAGTGATGCCGAAGTTTGCCTTGCCGCTGACATAGCCGTTCTTTATGAGCTGGTCTACGATATCGGTAACACTCGTAATCGGAATCGCGAAGCCGAGTCCCTCGACGCCCGTATCGGAGTATTTCGCCGTAACTATGCCGATGACCTCGCCCCTGTCGTTATAAACCGGACCGCCGGAGTTGCCTTCGTTGACGGCCGCGTCGATCTGGAACATGGTGTTTGTGACCGCCTCACCCGTAGCCGAGTCCTGAGTTGTTATATCCCTGTCAAGAGCGCTGACCATTCCGCTCGTCATTGAAAAGCTCAGCTCGCCGAGAGGGTTGCCGATTGCGTATACCGTTTCGCCGACCTGCAGGTTGTCGCTGTCGCCCAGCGTAGCAGCTGAAAGGCCGCTGGCCTCGATTTTGAGAACTGCAAGATCGCTCGACTCCTCGACACCGACGATCTTCGCGTCGTATTTGTCCCCGTTATAGAGCATCACGGAAACCTTGTAGCCGCCTGTATATGCGTTTGCTATTACGTGGTAGTTTGTGACTATATATCCGTCGCTCGTCACGATGAAGCCAGAGCCGGATACCGCAGATTTGGACTGCATTCCGAAATAATTCGTGTATGTTATATCGGTCGTAATTCCAACAGCCTGCGCACAGCCGAGACTGTAGATCTGAGCGCCGGTAAGCATTTCCCCAGAGGAAACCGGACTTGCCGTCTGCGTAGTGTTTTCGCTGGGTTCGACAATATTAAGCCCACTATAATCCTTTGCCGCCGATTCCGGAAGCTGGGCCGCCACGAGAGCTCCGCCGCCAACTCCGCCCAATATCGCGCAAATTAGACAGGCCGCTATGAATTTGCCGATGCCGCCCTTCTTTTCCCTGGCTTTTTTAGGTGGCTTGACCGGAGGCGTGTAATAGGTCCTTGGCGCCGCCTGTTCTTCGGTGCGCGGAACGAAGTTCGCGTCCACATAAGACTGGTGAGGCAGAGTTTCTTTCGAAAAGTTATACTCGGAATTTTGTACGTCAGAAGGCGGAGTTTCATCTCCCGCTCCGAATTTATTGTCGTTTTCCTGCTCGTACATGTTTTGGACCTCCTTAGTTTGGATATCGTACAGACTTATTTTGTACTATGGCAATACTAGTATTCATTTGTTACAAACGCATGAACAAACACGGAAATAATTATAAACATTTTTTACACAAATCATGAACCAGCGGAAGCTTGCAGCGCTCCATATTTTTGTTTACAAATCGTGCACGCCAACTTATAATACAGAAAGTAATCATGCACGGGGAGGAAGCTTATGGAGCGCAGTTTTGGAAATACACTGTCTGAACTCAGGCACTCCAGAGATTTGAGCCAGAGAACTCTTGCCACCGAGCTGCATATCAGTCAGGCTCTGCTTTCGCACTACGAAAACGGGACAAGGGAGCCCGGGTTACCCTTCGTTTGCCGTGTATGCGACTATTTCGGTGTTTCTGCCGATTTTATTCTCGGCAGGAGCGACGATGAAAGCTCCGGACTGTGCGCGACAGGCGCGGTCACAGAGCTCAACAGGGCGCTATCGGAAACGGGAAACACTGCGGTTCATAAAGCGGCTCTCGACTATGTTGACTGCGCCGCGCGAAAAATGACCGCCCGTCTCACCTATCACGACGAGCTTTTTCTGGCAGAACAGACCGCCGCAATGGCCGAGGCGGAGCTGAACGTCGTGCGGCTTTGCCCCGTGAAAAACAGTTTATAACAGCATACAGCGTAAGGCTTCCTGTGTAAATAAAAATTTGACGCAAATTTCCGTCCTTGGAGGGACAATATGATAGACCAGAAGAAAATCAGAAACTTTTCCATAATCGCACACATCGATCACGGCAAATCAACGCTTGCCGACCGGCTTCTCGAAAAATGCGGGGCTGTGGACAGCCGCGACGTGACCCCACAGATGCTGGATAATATGGAGCTTGAGCGCGAACGCGGCATTACGATCAAGGCGCGTGCCGTCGGGCTTTCCTATAAGGCTTCGGACGGAGAGACATATACGCTCAACCTTATCGACACCCCGGGACACGTTGACTTCAACTACGAGGTCTCACGCTCGCTCGCGGCCTGCGAGGGTGCGCTTCTCGTCGTGGACGCGTCCCAGGGCATCGAGGCTCAGACCCTCGCGAACACCTATCTTGCGCTTGAGCATAATCTCGAGGTTCTGCCCATCATCAACAAAATCGACCTGGCGAGCGCCGACCCTCTCCGCACAAAAACTGAGATTGAGGATATCATCGGCATACCCGCGCTCGACGCACCGGAAATCAGCGCAAAAAACGGTATTAACATCGAATCGGTTCTTGAGCTGGTTGTCGGCAAGATACCGCCGCCAAAGGGTGATGCCGCTGCTCCCCTTCGCGCTCTCGTTTTCGACAGTCAATATGACAGCTATCGAGGCGTCATCGTTCTGATGCGGATTATAGACGGCGAGATCAAAAAGGACATGAACGTCCAGATGATGGCATCGGGCGCGAAATACAAGGTCATCGAGGTCGGGCATATGCGCCCGTTCGGCCTTGAGCCCTGTGAAAGTCTTTCGGCGGGCGACGTCGGCTATTTTACCGCAAGTATTAAGAACGTATCCGACACTCAGGTCGGCGATACGGTCACCGGCTCCGACAGCCCGGCAAAAATGCCCGTTCCAGGCTATCGTGAAGCGCAGCCAATGGTTTTCTCTGGTATATACCCCGCCGACGGCGGAGAATACCCCGATTTGCGCGACGCGCTCGAAAAGCTCAAGCTTAACGACGCGGCCCTCCATTTTGAGCCTGAATCCTCCGCGGCTCTTGGCTTTGGCTTCCGCTGCGGCTTTCTGGGCCTGCTTCATATGGAGATTATTCAGGAGCGGCTTGAGCGTGAGTATGACCTTGACCTTATCACAACGGCGCCCAGTGTCATATATCACGTTGTCAAAACGGACGGGGAAACGCTGGTCATCGATAACCCTCTCAACTATCCCGACCCCTCTCAGATAAGCAGCGCGGAAGAGCCGTTCGTCAAGGCTTCGATCATCACTCCGTCGGAGTATGTCGGCAATATTATGGAGCTTTGTCAGGACAGACGCGGCGAATATAAAAACATGACCTATCTTGACGATACGCGCGTCGAGCTGCACTACGACATGCCCCTCAACGAGATCATTTACGACTTTTTTGATGCGCTCAAGGCCCGGACCCGCGGCTACGGCTCGCTCGACTACGAGCTGATCGGATACCGGGAGAGTAATCTTGTAAAGCTGGATATACTTTTAAACGGAGACATTGTCGACGCGCTCAGCTTTATTGTTCACCGCGACAAAGCCTATGCCAGAGCAAGAAAAATCGTGGAAAAGCTCAGGGACAACATTCCGCGCCAGCTTTTTGAAATACCGGTGCAGGCAGCAATCGGAGGCAAAATTATCGCGCGCGAAACCATCAAGGCAGTGCGCAAGGACGTTCTAGCAAAGTGCTACGGCGGCGACATCACAAGAAAAAAGAAGCTCCTTGAAAAACAGAAAGAGGGCAAAAAACGCATGCGCAGCTTTGGCTCCGTTTCCGTTCCACAGGAAGCTTTCATGGCAGTATTAAAGCTGGACGAATAGAAGAAAAAGGCGTGCTTTTTAGCACGCCTTATAAAAAATCACTTCAAAAACGCTCCCTCGATAAGTAGCTTTATTCCTATGCCTATCAGAACTGCGCCGCCGGCTACGCCCGCTGTTCTGCCGGAGCCCTTTGGTAGCCTCGAGCAAAGCAGTCCGCCCAGTGCGCATATGACGAAGGTCGTAACACCAATTATCGCGCACATCAGAAATATGTTCGTTTCGGTGAAGGCAAAGCTTACACCGACCGCAAGCGCGTCGATACTAGTAGCCAAAGCAAGTACAATTGCTTTCGGATGGCTGAAGTCTCCGGACGACGCATCACAGTTCTTTTCCTCGTCCTGGTTTCCCTTTAACGCGTCTATGAGCATTTTGCCGCCGACAAATACAAGCAAGAAAAAGCTGATATATGGGCCGAGCGACATTATCTTTCCACTAACCGTTCCGGCGAGCAAAAATCCGATGAGCGGCATCAGAGCCTGAAAAAAGCCGAAATATACGGAGTGTTTCAGCGCGTTTTTCAGCCCGTCGCGCGGACAGGCAAGCCCCTCGCCGACGGTTACGGCAAAGGCATCCATCGAAAGACTTGCTCCGAGAAGTATTTCGGTCAGTATCGATCCAAGCATTGGTATCCTCCAAATAAGTAATTAGCCCTGTTGAAAGGCTGGTAATCTATGGAACATAAAAAATATATGCGTCTTGCGCTCGATCTTGCCATGGAAGCCTTTCAAGCAGGCGAGGTCCCAGTAGGCTGTGTGGTCGCCGACAAAAATGGAGATATCATCGGGCGCGGACAGAATACCCGCGAGCGGACGCATTCCGCGCTGGGTCACGCGGAGCTTGCGGCGATAGACGAGGCCTGCCGAAATCGGGGAGACTGGCGGCTCGACGGCTGCACGATTTATGTAACACTCGAGCCCTGCCCGATGTGTACGGGAGCGATAATAAGCTCCCGCATTCCCTGCGTCGTATTTGGTGCCAGAGAACAAAACTTCGGCTCCTGCGGCAGCGTTATCGACCTGTTCTCCGAGCGTTATGGGCACCACCCCTCGGTATACCCGCGCGTTCTCGAAAACGAGTGTATCACACTGCTAACGGATTTTTTTGAAAAAATGCGCAGATAGGCATAGGCCCTCTTAGCGGGGCTATGAGGAAAATAGCCGTTCCGAACTCTATGGGAGGTCCAGCTGAGCGGCTATGTACGGAAACGAATATGACGGCAAAAGCAAGGTAAATTATATCTTTATATAATTTACCTTGCTTCTACGGTATATATGAAGAAATCTGTTGGGTTTACGTTCATTATTCCGAATCAGGTCTTTGGCGTTCCATCCGCGTTGAAAAGCGGCAGCGGTGCTAGATAGATCACATCGTCCCTCTTCTGTGCGTCTCCCTCTGCGAGAATGAACGCACGACCCACGATTATTCCCCCTGCCTTATCGACAAGCTCCTCAACGGCCTTGAGGGACTCTCCGGTCGATATCACATCATCGACGATGAGAATTCGCTTTCCGCGCATGAACTCGGCGTCCGCCTTGTCCAGCACCAGCTTCTGCACCTTCTCCGTGGTTATGGATTTCACCTCAACCTCGAAAACGCCCGTCATATAGAGCTTGGGTGATTTACGCGCTAGAAAATATTTGTTGTTCCCACTCTGACGAGTCATCTCGTAAAGAAGAGGGATACTTTTTGCCTCGGGTGCGACTATGTAATCATATTCCGGGACCCTTTTCAAAAGCTCAGCGGCGGAGTGGACAGTAAGCTCCACATCTCCGAAAATAACAAAGGCACCGATGTAAACATCATCGGATACGCGGCATATGGGCAGCTCGCGCTTCAGTCCGGCAATGTCTATCTCGTAGGTAAGCATTAGAGGCATCCTCCTATATTTGTTTTTGTGTTCCGCGGGGCAGCCTCTGCTTGGGAGCTGTCCTGTTTTTTTACAAACGACGTTTCCAATTATACAGGTTTTTTCAAAAAAAGCAACACCAATGACATGATCACCGCCATTTTCTCCGCTCGTACTATCTTCTGTGATAGTCGACGATCACGTCAAGTCCCGTCAAAAATCTCCTCACCATGTCGAGTGCGCAGTTTGAGGCAAGAGTTCTGACCCTCGTACGTCCTATGCCTGAATTGAGCTGATTTACGAACACTCCGTCTTCAGTCGCAAGCGCGACGAATACCGTTCCGACAGGATTTATTCCGTCGCCCTCCGGACCTGCAAGCCCGGTGGTTGCAACGGCAAGTGAGGATTTAAAAAGCCCTCTGACTCTTTTCGCCATTTCGGATGCAACCTCCGCACTGATAACACCGTGTTTTTCTATTAGCTCCTTCGGGACTCCCAGCACATTTGTTTTGCTCTCGGTCGCGTAGGTAATGACGCCGCCGAGGAAAACCTTTGACGAGCCGCGAAGGTCGGTGACTCGCTTTGCGATAAACCCGCCCGTGCAGCTTTCCGCAGTGCTTAGTGTCATGCCTCTTCCGCTTAAAAGCTCAAAGGCGACCTGCTCAAGGCTTGCGGCGTCTACCCCGTAAACAATGTCCCCCAGAACAGAGCGGACGCTTTCGATAACGGGCTTTGTCATCTCCTCAGCTTCCTGCGCGGTCTTTGCCTTGGCGGTCACACGGAGCATGACCTCGCCCTCCTTGGCATATGGCGCAAGCGTCGGGTTCGTAAGCTCATTCATCATATCCCTGAGCTTCGCCTCAACAGCGCTCTCCCCGCTTCCAACAATATTCAGGTTGTGGGACAGTATCACCTCGTCCGAAAGCGTTCTAAGATACGGCATCGCGCAGGCCTTAAACATAGCGTTGCACTCACGGGGCGGGCCCGGAAGCATCACCACATGCACGCCCTTCGCTTTGAAGGCGCAGCCGGGCGCGGTCCCCCATTCATTGCGAAAAATCGTGCAGCCGGCCGGTAGATAAGCCTGCTGATAATTATTCTCCGTAATGAAATCAACGCCGATAACTTCCTTGAAGTAGCGCTTCATTTCTTCGGCCAGCTCCTCGTGGAAAACCATTTCAAGGTCGAACGCCTTTGCCAGCACCTGCTTTGTAAGGTCGTCACAGGTGGGGCCAAGGCCGCCCGTGGTAATGATTATATCTGCTCTTTCCCGCGCAATTTTTACCGCTTCCGTGAGCCTTTCGGGATTGTCGCCTACGACCGTGTGATAAAAAACGTTGATGCCAATCTCCGAAAGATATATTGAAATATCCCGCGCGTCGGTATTTGTTGTACCGCCCAGCAGCAGCTCTGTCCCCACGGACAGAATTTCGGCGTTCAGAGTATCGCTCATAAGACCCTTCCTTTCATATGCAAGGCACGGAAAGCGTGTCTTAACCTAAATATCGAATTTTACGGTATACTTATTTTGCATCGCCTCTTCGACAAGGGCGGAAACGTCCAGCGCACCCTCAACTTCAAGCACATCCTGAAGCCTGGGCTTCGTTCTCGGATGGCGCGGTGTGAACACAGTGCAGCAGTCCTCATACGGCAGTATCGAGGTGTCGAAGGTACCGATTTTTCTTGCTATACGCACTATGTCCGTCTTGTCCATGCCTATGAGAGGCTGGAGGACCGGCAGGGATACGCACTCCTCCGTAACCCGGAGCGCCTCCATGGTCTGGCTTGCGACCTGGCCGAGGTTTTCGCCTGTCACAAGGGCCTTGCAGCCGTTCTGAAGGGCTATACGCTCCGATATGCGCATCATGAAGCGCCGCATAATCAGCGTAAAATACTCCTCGGGGCATTTTGCTCGGATTTCCTCCTGAATATGCGTGAACGGTACAATTTCAACCGCGAGCCTGCCGCAGTAGCCGGTGAGGATTTTCGCAAGCTCCAGCACTTTTTCCTTTGCCTGTTCGGAGGTATACGGGAAAGAGAAAAAATGAACCGGCACCAGATGGATGCCGCGCCGTGCTATCATATAGCTTGAAACCGGACTGTCTATGCCGCCCGAAAGAAGCGTGACGGCGTTTCCGTTTGAGCCGACCGGCATTCCGCCCGCTCCCGGCAGAGTGTTCGCGTGTACATAAGCCGCGGTTTCGCGCACCTCGACACGGACAACAAGCTCAGGGTCATGCATGTCTACGGGGACTTCGGGAAATTCATCGCTCAAAAGGCCGCCGACATATTGGGATATCTCGATGCTCGACATCGGGAAACGCTTATCTGAGCGCCTTGTCTCTACCTTGAAGCTCTTCGCGCGGCTCAGTGTCTCACCAAGGTATTTTTTTGCGGCTTCGAAAATCGCATCCTTATCCTTTTCGCAAGCAAGGGCGCGGGTCACACCCACAAAGCCGAAAACCGTAAGCATGGCATCCAGCGCTCCATCCATGTCGCAGCCGTTGTCCTTTGGCACCACATATACGGTAGACTGCGTGGCAGTAACATCAAATTCTCCGAAGGGCTTCAGCCTGCGCCGGACATTTGACAGCAGCTTCGATTCGAAAAAGCGCCGGTTTTGCCCCTTCAGTATGATTTCGCCCTGCTTCAGTAGTATCATATCGTTCATTGAATTCGTTCCTTAATATAGTATTTACTTAAGCGCCGATTATCCATCCCGAATATGTATTGTATCCGAAAATAAAAAATAAGGCTTCTCTCACTCCTGCGGCGCCCCGCCCGCCTCGCGGAAATTATAGGTGCGGTACTGTATCGCCTCTGCAAGATGTTCGGGCTTAATATCCTCCGCTCCGTCCAGATCAGCGATCGTTCTCGCCACGCGTAGAATACGGTCATAGCTTCTGGCTGTAAGCCCCATTCTCTCAAACGCCATCTTCATAAGCTGTTCGCTCTCTGAGGACAGCTCACAGTTTTCCCTGAGTTGCTTCTGCTCCATTCTCGCGTTGCAGTCAAAGCCGGCTGATTCAAAGCGTTTTCTCTGTATGTGCCTTGCCGAGTCCACACGCTGCTTAATATCCTCGCTCTTTTCGGCTGGCCTTTTTGCCCGCAGCTCGTCAAATTCGAGCGCCGGCACCTCAATGACGATATCGATGCGGTCCAGCAGTGGCCCGGAGAGCTTGCTGTGATACTTCCTGACGCTGCTTTCGGAGCAGCTGCACCTCCCGGAGGGATGACCGTACCAGCCGCACTTGCAGGGGTTCATCGCGCAGACCAGCATAAAGCTCGCAGGGTATGTGGCGCTCCCTGTCGAACGGGAAATCGTAACGCGCCCGTCCTCAAGCGGCTGACGCATGACCTCCAGCACATCGCGGTGAAACTCCGGCAGCTCGTCCAGAAACAGCACTCCGTTATGCGCGAGGGATATTTCACCCGGCTGAAGCTGCGCTCCGCCCGCCATGGCGGAGGACGACAGCGTATGGTGCGGGCAGCGGAAGGGTCTTTGCGTCACAAGCGGGTTTTCCCTGCTCGTCAGGCCCATAACGGAATGTATTTCAGTGGTTTCGAGCGCTTCCGCGCCGCTCATATCGGGCAAAATCGACGGAAGGCGCTTGGCAAGCATGGATTTTCCCGCTCCGGGCGGTCCCACGAGCAGGATGTTATGCCCACCGGCGGCCGCCACCTCAAGCGCTCTTTTCACGTTTTCCTGACCCTTGACCTCGGAGAAATCCGCGACGGGCGCCGTCCTGCCGTTCAGGTCGGGGGTCTCGGCGGGCGCTATCAGTTCCTCGCCGGTAAAATGGCGCAGAAGCGCCGGAACATTTTTTACAGGATAAACCGCGACGCCCTCCGCGAACGAAGCCTCCGGCGCGTTGTCCTCGGGAACGAAAAGCTTTTCTATTCCCGCGCGCCTGGCCGCTAGCGCCATCGGCAAAGCGCCGCGTACCGGGCGAAGCTCTCCCGTCAGGCCCAGCTCGCCGAAAAAGGCACATTGCTCTCCGGGAGCTTTTATCGCGCCAGCCGCCGTGAGTATCGCAAGAAGCATTGGCAAATCGTAGGTCGTACCGCCCTTTTTGGTATCGGCCGGCGCGAGATTTATTGTCAGCCGCGAAACTGGAAAGCTGAGACCCGCGTTTTTTATTGCTGCACGTACACGATCCCGCGCTTCCTTGACGGCGGTATCCGGCAGGCCGACTATGTCAAAGGCCGGCAGCCCGCTCGACAGAAAGCACTCGACGGACACTTCGTATCCCCCGATGCCCTTAATACCCAGTGAGCGTATCTTTGAAACCATAGGCCCGCCTCTTTCATCGTTTATCAGCCGAACGTTACCTTGTAATCGGACGCGCGTCCATCTGTGAAATAGATTATCAGCCATTCGCCGTCGCTTGTAAGCCCCCGTTCGACTCCGAGATAATAGGACATAACGTCTCCCTCGACAGGGCCTTCGGCGCTGCTGGTTTCTCCAAGAAGGGAGGTAATTTCTTCCTTCGTCATGCCCTTAAGCTCGTTTTCGTCCAGCATATCGTCAACCATTTCGACCCTCTCGGACGGATTGTCCGCCCATCTTGAGGGGGAAAACTCGTGCTGGAGCTTGTACTTTATCGCCCATATACCGATAAAAGTGGCTATTATCAGTATGATTACAAATACCGTATAATTAAACCTTTTCGCTCTTGCGATCTGCTTTTTCATTTCGTCATCGGTCATTGCGGCTCCCCATCCCGGAACAAAACCATTACTGTTTCGTTCACAGCTTTTTTTCCATCAGCAAGAACCTGCCCTTACGCCAATCTGCATACCCGACCCTTGCATAGCCGAGCTTGTCATACAGGCGGAGCGCGTATGGGTTCCGCGTAAATGCGTCGAAACGGATAGACTCAACACCCTCTTTTTTCAGCTCCGCTTCAATATGTCTCATTGTCTGAGCGCCGATGCCTCTGTTCTGGAACCTCGGATTCACGCACAGGCGGTGTATAACGCGAAATGACGCGCCCGGATACTGCCACGCCCCATTTTTGTACTCCTCGTCACACTCGGAATTTATTACAAAAACGCAGGCAATCTCACCGCCGATCATACCGATAAAAAGCTCATTCTTTGAGATATCCTCAGCAAGTATAGCCCTGTCTGGATATAACTCATCCCACTGCGGAATTCCGTTTCTGTCCATTTCGGCTATCGCGTCCCCGAACACACGGAAAACTTCCTCAAGCTCACTGCCGGACGCCCTCCGGAATTCAAGCGTTATCAGGCCTTCCATATAATTCACTAATCCTTTTCCACAGGCGCTATGTGCAGCTCGCGGAGCTGCTGCGGCTCGACCTCTGAGGGCGCGCCCATCATGAGGTCCTGCGCGTTTTTGTTCATCGGGAAGGGTATTATCTCGCGGATGCTGTCTTCGCCCGCGAGAAGCATGACCATACGGTCTACGCCCGGGGCAATACCCGCGTGCGGGGGCGCACCGTAGCAGAAGGCGTTGTACATCGCGGGAAATTTCGCCTTAACGTCATTTTCGCCCAGCCCCACAAGTTCAAATGCTTTTATCATTATCTCCGGATCATGGTTTCGCACCGCGCCCGAAGACAGCTCGACGCCGTTGCAAACGAGGTCGTACTGGTATGCCGTAATGGTAAGGGGATCGGCTTCGTGCCGTTCGGCTTTTTCCAGGATTTCAAGACCTCCGTTCGGCATTGAGAACGGGTTGTGGCAAAACTCCAGCTCACCCGACTCCTCACCAATCTCGTACATCGGGAAATCGACTATCCAGCAAAACTCGTAGCGTTCCGTATCTATGTGTCCCGGAACTGACACGCCTAGCATTTTTCGAAGGACGCCGGCGGTCTTCTGCGCTGCCGACCTTTTGCCGGAGGCAAGCCCGACGAAACATCCCGGTTTAAGCCCCAGCGCGGCTGTGACCGCGTCCTTTTTCTCCGCGACAAACTTCGATATGCCGCCGACAAGCTCTCCGTTTTCATCAAGGCGGAACCAGTAGGGCTTGCTAGACGCCTGCACCTCAACGTCGGCGCAAAGCTGATCGATGAACTTACGAGGCTGTGTGAAGTCGGGCACGACGACGGCCTTCACAGTGTTCCCCGCAAAGGGCTCGAAGCCACAGCCGGAAAGGACCTTTGTCGCGTCCTGAACCGTGAGGTCGATGCGCAGGTCGGGCTTATCCGAGCCGTAGGTCTCCATGGCGTCATTGAAAGAAATTCTTCTGAAAGGAGCCGCAGACGCGATATTGTACTTACCGTACTTTGCAAAAATCGGCGGCAGAACGTCTTCAAGAACCGCGAAAACGTCCTCCTGATTTGCGAATGCCATCTCCATATCGAGCTGGTAAAATTCTCCCGGCGAACGGTCGGCCCGAGCGTCCTCGTCGCGGAAACATGGTGCAATCTGAAAATAGCGGTCGAAGCCGCTTGTCATCAGAAGCTGCTTGAACTGCTGGGGTGCCTGCGGCAGCGCGTAAAACTTTCCCGGATGGTTGCGCGCCGGGACCAGATAGTCCCTCGCGCCCTCGGGAGAGGAGGCCGTGAGTATAGGCGTCGTTATTTCAAGAAACCCGTGTTCAAGCATGCTGGCGCGCAGAGCGGCGACAACGCCGCAGCGCAGGATAATGTTGTTTTTGACCTCCGGGTTGCGCAGGTCAAGGTAGCGGTATTTCAGCCGCGTCGTCTCGTCCGCCTCGCGGCTGCGGTTTATCTGGAAGGGCAGCTCATTATAGCGGCAGCGGCCCAGCACCTCAAGCTTTTCAGGTACGACCTCGATATCCCCGGTAGGCAGCTTGGGATTCTTTGAAGCGCGCTCGCGGACGGTGCCTTCGACGCTTATTGTGGATTCACGGGTAATGTCGCGAAAGACCTTCATCATTTCCTCGGTTTCGACGACCACCTGAGTGATACCATAAAAATCACGGACGACTACAAACGCAAGAGAAGCGCTCACCTCGCGGATATTTTCCATCCAGCCGACTATTTTTACTTTTCTTCCTGCGTCTCCGATACGCAGCTCGTTGCAGGTGTGAGTGCGGGACTGCATCATAATTCTTGAACCTCTCTCTTTTGTCTTAGATAGCGGATAAATACCGCCGGATTCAGCCTATTATTAGGCGGCCGGCGCCGCGCCTGTCGATTTCGGCTTTTATATATGACGCGGCGTTTTGGGCGGTATCCGTTTTCTGTTCGCCGCTGACCATGTTTTTAAGTTTTATCACTCCGTCTTTTATTTCATCGTCCCCTATGAAAACGACAAACGGCACACCCAGCTTATCGGCATAGCTCATTTTTGCTTTGAACTTTTTATTCTCGCTGTAGAGCATCGTTCTTATGCCGTTTTCGCGTAGGAACGTGGCGGTCTCGACGGCCTTGGAAAAGTCCTGCGTCATTGGAATGACGAGCGCGTCCGCAGGAGCGCTTATTGCTTCGTCCGAAAGCATTCCCTGCTCCTCAAGGATAAAAAACAGGCGGGATAGCCCGATTGATATACCGACTCCCGGCAGTTTTTTGTCCGTGTAGTATTCCGCGAGGTTGTCATAGCGCCCCCCTGAGCAGATTGATCCGATTTCAGGGTGCTCCGTAAGCGTTGTCTCGTAGACCGTACCGGTGTAGTAGTCGAGTCCGCGCGCAATCGTAAGGTCAATTTCAAAGCTCTCCTCCGGCACTCCGAAAGCCGGCAGACAGCCCGCAACGGCTTCAAGCTCCTTCAGCCCCGTGTCAAAAACTTCGCTTCTCCCAGAATAATTCTTCAAAGACTCCAGCTTGTCCGCGCTTGTGCCGGAAATCCCTATAAAGCCCATGATCTCGTCCGCTCCGGCTTCCGAAACGCCCTCCTCAAGCAGAAGTGCACGGCACTTTTCTGGGCCGATTTTGTCTAGCTTGTCTATGGTGCGCATAATGTCCGCAGCCTTGTCCGAAAGCCCCAGAATAGTGAAAAAGCCGCCGAGTACCTTGCGGTTGTTAACGCGGATTTTAAATTTCTTTAATCCTAACGCGGTGAAGGTGCGGTAGATGATCGCGGGTATCTCGGCCTCGTTCATTATGTCCAGCTCGCCGTCGCCAATAACGTCGATGTCCGCCTGATAGAATTCGCGAAAGCGTCCGCGCTGTGCCCGCTCGCCCCTGTAAACCTTGCCTATCTGGTAGCGCCGAAACGGAAAGGCGAGCTGCCCGTAGTTGATGGCGACATATTTAGCAAGCGGGACCGTGAGGTCAAAGCGGAGCGACAGATCGCTGTCGCCTTTAGTGAAGCGGTATATCTGCTTTTCCGTCTCTCCTCCGCCCTTGGCAAGCAGTACCTCGGACGCCTCGATTATCGGGGTGTCAAGCGGCGCGAACCCGTATAGTGAATAGGTTTTCCGAAGCGTGTCCATTATTCGCTCCATCTGCGCCTGTTTATCGGGCAGAAGCTCCATGAAACCCGACAGGGTGCGGGGTTTGATCCTCTCCATATGTTAAAAAATCCTTTCGATTTGCAGTTTTGTTCCTGACAGTCAATAACGCCCTCTCCCGCAAAGGGACGAGAGCGTTACGCAGATAAGTCTAAGGAGCTATTTCTTTTTCGGATTTACAATGTCGCGCCAGCCGAGATCACCGCGTTTAAGTCCCTGAATAAGCACTTCCGCGGTAGCCACATTCGAAGCAAACGGAATGCTATGCTGATCGCAGGCCCGGGAGATGGCAACGACTTCCTTGTCATCATCGGTACTTGAAGAATCCCAGAAGAAAAGCACCAGATCAATCTCGTTATATGCGATACGGGACTTTATCTGCTGGGAGCCGCCCTGCGCGGCACTTAAATACAAAGAAATCGGAAGGCCGGTCGCTTCTGCGACCAGACGGCCTGTAGTAGCCGTGGCACATATGGAATGCTCGGACAGTATCCCGCAGTAAGCAATACAGAACTGCACCATGAGCTCCTTTTTGTTGTCATGCGCCATTATAGCGATATTCATGGCCTTCATCCTTTCGGTACTATTGCGGCCGCTCGCTTAAGCGCCGCTTTGCTGATATTACATTATACATTAGACTTTCGGAAAACGCAATATCAAGAAATTTTATTTAATCAATATGATAATCCCAAAAACCTTATTTTAAAAGGGAATTTTCGGTTTCCAGAGTCACGGAGCTGTTTTTAAAGCTGAAGTAGTAGTCCAGAACGTCCCTTGCGATATATCCGATTGCGCTTCCCGCGTAGCCTTTTTCAACGACTACCGCCACGGCGATCTGAGGATCGTCGTAGGGCGCGTAGCACACGAAGATACCGTTGTTCGTTGTGCCCTCTCCAAGCTGGGCGGTACCCGTCTTGGCAGCGACCTTGTTGGGGTAGTTTCCGAATATCTGATAAGCCGTGCCGTCCGCGGAGTTTGCGACGTTGTAGAGTCCCTGATGCACCGCATCGTAATAGGACTGATCAAGGCTAACGTCATCGGCGACAATAGCCTTGCGCTCTAGAATGCTTTTGGAGTAGTCGTAGCTCCGCACCGATTTGAGTATGGATGTCTCGTAGCGTACTCCGTTATTCGCTATAGTCGCAAAATAGTTTGCAAGCTGCAAAGGCGTGAAGATACTGTATGACTGGCCAATCGACGCCTGCAGCGTATCGCCTATATACCAGGGTGTATCGGTAGTTTCTTCCTTATACTTCTGCGTCGCCATAACGCCGGTGCTCTCGGTCAACTCTATACCGGTCGGCTTTCCGAGTCCGAAACGAAACGCATAACTTGAGAGCTTATCAATACCAAGCTGGTCGCCAACGGTATAGAAATAGTAGTTGCAGGAAACCTCGATGGCTTTAGTTGCGTTAACGTCGCCGTGGCTGCCGTGGGGATACAGCCAGCAGGTCGGAGCATATCCGCCTTTATCCGGAGCAGCGTATTTTTCAAAGATACCCTTATCGTAGATAGTGGTCGCCGTCGTCACGATGTTCTGGTCGAGAGCCGCAAGTGCCGTTACCGGTTTGAAGGTCGAGCCGGGGGCATAGGCGCCCATAAGTGCGCGGTTAAAGAGCGGTCCGGATTTGTCCTCAAGAAGCTTCGAGTAGTTTTCCATAAGCGTTGAAAGGTCAAAGGTCGGATAGCTAGCTATACAAAGCGGCTCGCCCGTTTTGATATTGATCGCCACGACGGCTCCGCCGGTAATCTGGTCCTTAACTTTATCTGTCAAGCCCTGAGCCTCATAGTTTTCGTTATCTATCAGACGCTGCTTGTTCGTTTCGGTTATGAAATTGCCGAGCGAAATCTCCGCAGCCTCCTGCAGACCCAAATCAATTGTCATGTAGGTCTGATTTCCCGGTTCGGGTTCCTTGGTGTAGTTTGTGCTGATTATGGTTCCTCCCTTGGTGGTCGTAACCACCGCGGTTCCATCCGTCCCGTGCAGATAGCTCTCAAAGGCCATTTCCGCGCCGTCCTTGCCGACCATCGCGTTGAGCGGATAGCCCTCGCTTTTGTATTTCTTGTATTCGTCCTCATCCATCATTCCGACATAGCCAAGAAGATGTGCGGCATAGTCGGTGTTATATTCACGGACATAGGAGGATTGGACAGTGAAGCCCGGCACATTGTTTTCCATGAGCTTCGTTATGAGGTCTATGCTCACGTCCTCTGCGAAAACATAGTCGGAGGTGTTGATAACATAGCGTATCTTGATCTCATAACGAACCCCCGCAACGGTTCTCGTCTGCTCGGAGGTATAGTTGTTGTCGATATCAAATGCGTCCCTGAAAAATGCCATCAGCTCGACGGCCGTAGTCGATGCCGGAAGATTGTTCGCCTTGAGATAGGCGTCAAGCCTTGTTCTTTGAAGGTCCGTCATGTTCGGCACATATTCGAAGGGGGCCTCCGTCGTTATTGGAAGCGTGTCCGTGTATGTATTGCCGGAATCCTTGACAGCCTGCGTCAGCTCCAGGATGATGGCGTTGGGGTCAGGCTGTTCGAAAAGCTCGCTTGCGTTTATATAGATGTTATTACAGACCTTGTTTGAAACGAGTACTCTGCCGTAGCGGTCGAGTAAATTCCCCCGCGCCGCCACAACGGTGTTCGTCGTGACTATACTGTTCTGCGACTGCGCATAATAAGCGGCGCCTTCGACTATTTGAAGACGGTAGAGATTCACTACATAAACTATGCTCAGCGATAGAATCAGAACTATCATCGCCGCAAGCCGCCATGGTTTTACTGTTTTTTCCATTGTCTTTCCTTCCGCAAGGAGCTACTTGCTCAAATCCACACCTGAAAGTCTGCGGCACGGATAATAAATTGCTAACGTAAACGGCAGGGACCAGAGGGTCTGAAGTCCCGCGGTCAATAGTACGGGCAGGATGTTTGCGTCAGCCAGAGCGATAAATTTGAACATCTGGCATACGGCCGTAAGCACAAGAGCCGCAAGGCAAACGAAAAAGAAGGAAAAAAAGCGTTTATTGACATAATTCATGACCAGCGCGCCGGACAGAAAACCGATAACCGGCAGCACCGCTGTAAGGAGCACCGGCGCGTCGTTCAGGTACATATCACAAAAAATTCCCATGAGCAGCCCGAACACTCCGCCCCAGACGCCGCCCTCAAAAAAGCCCACGGCCACTACCGCGATCGGCGCAATGAACGCATGTACCCCGAGAAGCGAAAAATGCGAAAGAACGTCGTTCTGAACCAAAAGCACGAGCAGCATTACGCCGAAATAGACTATTGCCCTTCGTACTTTCTCAATATTGATCATATCGAGCAGCATACCGCGCCTCCAATCCATAGTAATAATAACTGTGTGCCGAACCACGACGAAAGCTATTCAATGATGTTGAAATCCTTGATAACAAAAACCTCGGACAACGCTCCCAGATCGCTCGCGGGCTTGACAACAGCATACTCGACCTGTCCGCCCGCCTCGGTCTGGACAGAAGTCACGGTACCGATCTCAAGGCCCTTGGGAAAGGCCCCGCCCTTGCCGGAGGTAATAAGTACGTCGCCTTCCAGGACCTGGGTCTCCTCGGTCAGGTAGGTAAGCTTTGTCTCGCCCTTCTGCATAAGTGCGAAATCGCCGACTACCATCGCTGCGTTCCCACCCTCTCCGACCAGCGCGCCGACCCGCATATCGGCGTCAATCACCGAGCGGACCGTTGCCCAGCCCGTGCCGACCTCCGTCACCTGACCGACAAGGTTATATTTACTGTCGATGACGCAGTTGCCGACCTCGATCCCGCTTTCGGTCCCTTTGCTGAGAGTATATGTCTCGCTCCAGTTTGAGGCCGGGCGGTCGATTATGTTCGCCGCTTCAAAGACGAAGTCCTCGTGCTTTTCGCGCAGGTTAAGCAAATCGTGCAGACGCTCGTTTTCGCTCACGGCTTCCTCTGCCTCGCGAAGCTTTTTCTCGGCCTCGGCAAGCTGTACCTTGAGCTGTTCATTTTCGGCGGCAAGGCTGTCATAGCGGAACATATAGCCATAGATGCCCTCGAGCCAACCTTTGATTCCGGTCGAGCCCTCTTTCACGGGCGCGGTAATGGAAACCGCTGCATTCTCGAGAGCACCCGCGCCGTTCGGAGAACGGCTTGCGGCAAATCCCAGCAAAACGGCGGCGACGATAACGACCAGCCCCAGCCTTATTGCGTTTTTCTTCATATAATCCTTAAAACTGTTCAAATCAAATAAACTCCCAATTGTTCAAGCATTCTTGAAAGTCTGCATAGCGGAAGCCCCATGACGTTGAAAAAATCGCCCTCGATGCCCTCGATGAAAAGCGCTCCTATACCCTGAGCGCCGTAGGCGCCGGCCTTGTCCATGGGTTCGCCCGTCCCTATATACGCTTCGATCTCTCGTTCTGTTATATCCCTGAAGCGGACGAGCGTCCGCTCAAATCCGGCAAGCACCCTGTCGCCCTGCATAACCGTTACGCCTGTAAAAACCGAGTGGTTCCTTCCAGAAAGAAGCCTGAGCATTCGGATAGCATCGCCTTTATCCGAAGGCTTGCCCAAAATCTCGCCGTCCAGCGCGACTATCGTGTCCGCGGCTATGATGAGGTCCGAGAACCTGCACCTTTGCGATACCTCCTGCGCCTTTGCGCGGGAGAGCGAACAGACTACCTCTTCGGGGGAAAGCCCTGCTTCTATTATTTCTTCGCCCTCTGCGGGTATTATTTTGAAATCGCTTACTCCGAGCATTGTCAAGAGTTCGCGTCTCCGCGGCGAGGCGGACGCAAGAACGATATTCATATATACTGTCCTCTGCTTTGCAATAAATCGCGTTACTCGACTCCGCGGTAATAGAGTCCTCTTGTAAGTCCGTTTGGAACATAGTCCGTTTTACCAAGAAAGCTGTCCGCCACGCGTACGCACTCCTCCGCTCCCTCGTTAGTGAAAAGGAGCCGTATCCCCCAGAGTCCGCAGCGCCCGATATCCTGCCTGCGGTCGCCTAAAAACAGCTTGTGCGCGTTGAGAATGACATTGCGGCAGCCTGCTTCCTTAACGACCGGGAAAAGCTGGCCCGTGCGGTCCGAAAGCGAAACCGCGTTCTGGCAGTTGCACGATCCGGCGCTGTTTTTTATTATGCACTGGTCGCTTACCATCAACGGCAGGCGTCCATAGGCGATGATCTCGGTGTTCATCGGCTTGCGCAGGTCCCTTATCTGGCTCAATCTTAGTTCGAAGGAGGCAGTTGCGGACAAAAATCCGGCCGCGTTCAACACCTGAAGCGTATCCGAATTGTAGGCGTTTAAACCAAAATCACCTCTGACTTCCATTGACGCAAGTCTGACGTATTTAATGTGCCCCATGTTCCCGACAAGCGCCTGAGTGACGCCCATGGCCTTCACCCTTCGGAGCTGCTCCATAATTCCCGGAGCCTCAGTGTCGGTAATCACGCGCGGCAGTACCGCTACGGGAACGGCGCCGTTTTCGGCAAAGGGTATGACCGCTCCGGGATTCTCGGCAAGTATAGCGAGGGGGACATAGATGAAGTCAGGTTTTTCCTCCGCGAGCTTTTGTGTGAGCTGCTCCGCGGAACCGATCTGAAAAATCATCTTCGGACCGCCAAGAACTTTCACATCCGAGGGGGGAGGCGGGGCCTTTCCCAGCTTTACGACAGGAGGTTTTTTTCTCTCCTCGGTAAGCTCCTCCAAAAGATAGCGGCGAACCTCGTTGAGCGCGGATACCGGAAGAAAAAGTCCCTCGTCCAGAACCGTCTCAACGTCGTAGCAGAAATACGGCGTGCCTCCGGTTTTGTAGAACTGGTCGTGGATCGCCTGTTTTGAAACGGCCTGATTCGAGGCCTTCTGCGGGACCGGGCCATCCCTCAGAACCTTGTGCCCGTCCCTGTCCTCGACCGCGAATTTTGATGTTTTGCCTTCTTTTACAAGAGCAAAAAACTTAACCGGCACGCGCCGGGCCTCAGAAGCCCCGTATTCCCTGCGCGCCGCTGAAAAAAGCTTGTTCGCATCCCTGTCCATCTCCTCGCGGACGCCGAACATAGTGCTTCCCTTACCGTCGGTGAGATATCCGTCTGTGAAGCCCTGACGAGAAAACGCCAGCTCAAGCTGCCGCATCTCCGTTTCGGACGGCTCGATGCCGTCATGTATAGCGCGGGAATAAATTCCTGTTACTATAGCGGAATACTCGGGGCGCTTCATCCGTCCTTCGATTTTCACGCAGGTGACGCCCGCATTTTCGAGTTCCCTCAGGTACGATACAAGACAATTGTCCTTCAGGCTCAGCGGATAGTCATCCATTCTCCCGCCGAGGCTGTACTGCAGCCTGCATGGCTGGGCACAGGCCCCGCGGTTTCCGCTCCTCCTGCCGATTAGAGCGCTCATATAGCACTGCCCCGAGTGGCAGAAGCACAGAGCGCCGTGCACGAAAACCTCGACCTCGATCGGTGCCTTTTCCGCAATCAGGGCAATCTGCTGAAGCGTCAGCTCTCTGGCCAGCACCGCGCGGGTAAGGCCCATTTCCGCAGCTGCCTCGACTCCCGCCAAGTTATGAATACTCATCTGCGTGCTTGCGTGAAGCGGCAGCCCGGGAAATGCGCGCTTCAGCGCGCGGGCAAGTCCAAGGTCCTGAACCAGTACTGCATCGACGCCAAGCTCGTAAGCGCGACGGGCCAGCTTGAGCGCTTCCGGTATTTCCCTATCGCTTACAAGAGTGTTCAGCGTGACATAGACTTTGCAGCCCCGGATACGACAATAGCGGACGGAGGATTCAAACTCCTCGTCCGTAAAATTCTTAGCGCTTCGGCGCGCATTGAAGCCGCCAAAGCCCATATAGACAGCATCTGCTCCGTTCTGAACCGCGGCGACGACCGCCTCTGGAGAACCGGCAGGTGATAAAAGTTCCAACATAGCTGTGCCTTTCGGGTAATGCGATTACAAAAGTGTCGTTGGTTCCGATTCCGTCGGTTCGGCAGCTTTCTTCCTCGAAGACTGCTTTCTCTTCAGCTCCTTGAGGTAGCGGTCGCCCATATCCATCGCCGCCATTGTTGCGCAGTCCACAGCGGAGGCGCCGGAGTCCCTTTTGATCTCCAGAATCTTCACAGTTACAAGATTTGCGAGCTCGCGGACGTAATCCGGATCCTCGTCGGTTTTCAGCGTATATTCTCGTCCTGCGATTTCGACGGTAACATCTTTCATCATCTCGGCATTCACCTCTTCCACTTATGAAAGTAATTCGCTTAAAAAAACCCAGAATTATGAAATTCGCGCGTTTTTCGGTATCTAACAAATGTATTATAACATAAACAGATATATTGCTACAAGTTAAAATTAATGTTATACTGTTTGCACCTGCAAACAGTATAACACACATGCGCCGGCTGTGCCGGCATGTACCTGAACCCAACAGATTATTTCATGGCGCCGCCTGGCGGCTATGATTTTTTACCATCTTTTACGGAAAGAACATGAGAGGGCAATATGGAAGATAAAAAATACAGACTTTCAGTTGAGCCGAATCTCGCCCTCCCGACGGTTGACGCGGACAGGCTTCTTGCTCTTGGCGACGGGACGGCAGCGCTTGTTTACCTATACGCTCTCCGAAACGGGGGCGCTGTCGATTTGGCAGGCGCCGCTTCCTCCCTTAAGCGCACCAAGGCGGAGGTCGAGAACACGATAACAAAACTCTGCGAAACGGGGCTTTTTAGAGGCGGGGGTGGCTCAGGCTCTCTGCCGCTGCCCGCGGACGAGCTGCCGGAATATACCGCCGAGGATATTGTCTCGCGCGCGGCGGAAAACGGTGAGTTCCGGGCCGTAGTCGAAGAGACGCAGCGTATAATGGGACACATGCTGACCGGGGCGGATTTGAAGATACTCTTCGGAATTTACGACTATCTGCGCCTTCCCGCGGAGGTCATCTTACTGCTTATAAACCACTGCGTGGAGGAAACGCGGGAGCGTCAGGGCCCTGGCAAGTTTCCCTCCATGCGCACGATCGAGAAGGAAGCTTATGTTTGGTACAACCGAGAGATCCTGACGTTTGAGCTTGCAGAGGAGCACCTCCTGCGTATCAGGGCGCGTTCCGGCGTTATAAGCGAAATCAAGAGGATACTCCAGATAAACGGGCGCAACTTCAGTTCAACAGAACGAAAATATGTTGAGAGCTGGCTTGACATGGGCTTCGGCCCCGACGCCATTGCCCTTGCTTATGACAGGACTGTTGTTAAAACGGGTGGACTTACATGGAAATACATGAACTCAATCATTTCTAGCTGGAACTCAAAAAACCTCCGCACGGCGGAGGACATATTGAAAGGCGATATTCAGGTTAAAAGCTTCGCGCCTTTCCATCAGAACGGCGACCTGCAGCGGGAGGGTGGAAAGCCGAGAGACGACGCAGAGCTGATGAGGAAGCTGCTTAACCAGTCCAGAAAAGGCTGAAACGGGGAAAGAGAGAAGTTATGTCATACGACGGTAAGGTTTTGGCCCGCGCTAAAGATATAATCGCCTCTAAGAGGCAAGCAAACGAAGAAGAACGCGCCAGCAGGAGAGCGGAGGTGGCTTCTCGCGTTCCGGCGGCTATGGAAACGGAGGCCGAGATTTCTCTTCTTATGACCGGCGTAGCTTCTGAGGCGCTGAAAAAAGGCTCCGACGCCGGAAGAGCGGTTGAGGACGCGAGGGGCAGATGCGAAGCCCTTCTTTCAAAGCGCGCTGAGCTTCTTAGGTCCTGCGGCTATCCCGCGGACTACATAGACGAGATATACGACTGCCCCAAATGCCGCGACACAGGCTATGTGCTAGGAAAGCCCTGCTCCTGTCTGAAGGCCGTTTACAGGAGCGAAGCGGTTCGCGAGCTCAGCAGCATGTTATGCACTGACGGCCAGTGCTTTGAGAATTTCAGCCTTGACTATTATGACAGAGGAATAAATCGAGAGGCCGGCTCCTCCCCTCACCAGATTATGCGCAATGTTTTTGAGCTCTGTCGCGACTATGCCGATAGCTTTGGCTCGGCGGATTCCAATGTGTCAAACGTTCTTTTCCGCGGCGGAACCGGACTCGGCAAAACCTTTCTTGCTGCATCAATTGCAAAGGTCGTCTCTGAAAAAGGCTTTTCTGTGGTATACGACACTGCAATCAGCGTTATAGAGGCCTTTGAGCTGCAAAAATTTGACCGCGGCGGAGACGGAGCGGAGGAAGCCGCCTCGCGCGTCCGTCGTTACAACAACTGCGATCTTCTGATACTTGACGATTTCGGGACCGAAATGACTACGAATTTTACGCAGAGCGCCTTTTATTCGCTCGTTAACGGGCGGCTTCTCAGAGGAGGAAAAACCATAATCACAACCAACCTCACCGAGGACGAGCTTCGCAGGCGCTATTCTCCCCAAATCGTTTCACGGCTCGAGGGCGAATTTCTTGTCCTGAATTTTGCGGGACGGGATATTAGGGCCATTAAGCGCGAGCGCGGTCTTAAATGAGCAAAAGGGCATCAGGCAAAGCCTGACGCCCTTTTGCCGCCCGGACGGAAAATCACACCGTAATCTCCAGCTCACGCAGCTTCAGATTGTCCCTGTATACCTTGATAACATAAAGCTCGCCCGCGGCGAGAGGTCCGAAGGCAAACTGGCCGTCCTCGTCCGTCACATTCGATGCAAGAAGCCTTGCGGCCTCCTGACCCTCCGTCTCAAAAAGCAGCACAAACGCTCCTTTTATGCCTCTCTCCCCATCGGACACCTTTCCGCATATGCCGCAGCTTTCGTCCTCCTTTGGCATAACCACGGTGTGTATTTTTTCGCCCTTGGATGGCCGAAAATAGAATTTTGCAAAAGCGCTCACAGGCACCCGCCTCCGATATTATGAAAGTCAATCCATAATACGGCGCAAATTGGTCTGTTGTTCTTGACAAGCTCCAGTTTATTTAATAAAATTACAGGATGACGCGGGAGGCGCCCGCCGGTCTCTTTCGGCAGTCCGCAAAGCGCTACGCGGGCTACGCCAACAAACTCGAAAGGATTGATCACAAATCATGGCAACGGACAAAAAGGTCGAGCAGATAACCGATATGGAGGTCGATTTTGCCAAATGGTACACGGATGTGTGCAAAAAAGCCGAGCTGATTGAATATACCAGCGTTAAGGGCATGTTCATCCTCCGACCCTACGGTTATGCCATTTGGGAGAACATCCAGTCTGAGCTTGACAGGCGCTTCAAGGAAACGGGACATCAGAACGTGTCCATGCCGCTGCTGATTCCCGAATCTCTTTTGCAGAAGGAAAAGGACCATGTTGTCGGCTTCGCGCCGGAGTGCGCCTGGGTCACACTCGGCGGCTCGGAAAAGCTTGAGGAAAAGCTCTGCATCCGTCCTACCTCCGAAACTCTCTTCTGCGATCACTGGCATAACATCGTTCACTCCTGGCGTGATTTGCCTCTGCTGTATAACCAGTGGTGCAGCGTTCTCCGCTGGGAAAAAACCTCGCGCCCCTTCCTTCGCCACCGCGAATTTCTCTGGCAGGAAGGGCATACTCTCCACGCGACGGCCGAGGAAGCGATAGCCGAAACGGAACAGCAGCTCGAAGCGTATGCGGACCTTTGTGAAAATGTTCTTGCGATGCCCGTAGTACGCGGCTGCAAAACCGACAAGGAAAAATTTGCCGGGGCCGAGCGCACCTATACAATAGAATGCATGATGCACGACCATAAGGCTCTTCAGAGCGGGACAAGCCACTATTTTGGCACAGGCTTTGCCACCGCCTTCGATATCACCTTTACAGATAAGGAAAACAAACCGGCTACACCCCACCAGACCTCTTGGGGGCTTTCCACCCGAACAATAGGCGGAATAATCATGACGCACGGCGACAATAACGGTCTTGTTCTCCCGCCGAGAATCGCTCCGATCCAAATCGTCGTTCTGCCCATCGCCCAGCATAAGGAAGGCGTCGTCGAAAAAGCGCAGGAACTCATAGGAAGGCTGAAGGCCGCGGGCCTGCGCGTCAAGGGGGACTTCTCGGACAACTCCCCCGGCTGGAAATTTGCCGAATACGAAATGAAGGGCGTTCCCCTCCGCGTTGAAATAGGCCCTAAGGACATCGAAGCGGGCCAGTGCGTATGCGCCCGCCGCGACAGCGGCGAAAAGACCATCATCCCGCTGAGCGAGCTTGAAACCAGAGTCCCTGAGCTGCTCGATTTAATTCAGGAAGGACTTTTCAATAAGGCTAAGAAGAATCTGGACGAGCACACCTTCACCGCTTCAAGCCCTGAAAAAGTCAAGGAAATTGTAGATACAAAGGGCGGCTTTGTCAAAACCATGTGGTGCGGCGATGTCGAGTGCGAACTTGCAATGAAGGAGAGAGCCGGCGTTACCAGCCGCTGCATTCCCCTTGTTCAGGAGAATCTCGGCGACGTCTGCCCCGTCTGCGGCAGACCGGCAAAAAAAATGGTTATCTGGGGCGTCGCCTACTGACAGAGCGCTCTATGCAAAAAATAACCCGAAGGCGCAGCTTCGCGCTTTCGGGTTATTTTTTGCTGCGGCACTTAGTTGGAGACCACGGCGAATTTTTCCTTCCGCACCGAACGCTTGAATTCGTACAAGGCCTTGTCGGCGTCGAAATACAGGTCCATATAATTTATAGAGCCGCTGATTTTGACAGAAATGCCCATGCTCATTGTGACGTCTATCCGGAGTTCCTTCACCGAGCGTTCCATAACCTCGGTCATAACATTCTCCGCCCGCCTCTCAAAGAGCTCGCTGCTTTTTCGGGAGCAGGTAAAAGCGCTGAATTCGTCTCCGCCCACGCGCCCTACGAAGCAGTCGGCCTGGAAATTTGACGAAAGGGTTTGTCCTACTATTTCAAGCACCTTATCTCCCATAATGTGTCCGTATGTATCGTTGATCTGTTTAAAATTATCCAGATCAAATATGGCCAGCGAACACAGTTCCCCGCTTGCGCACTCGTTTATAAGTCTCTGGCACCAGAGCTCATAGCTTTTTTTATTAAGAAGCTCCGTAAGCAGATCCATGCGGCTGAGCGTCTTATACTTCTCCTTGACGAGAAAATTCTGTGCGCGCAGCCTTGCGTGAAATCCCAGAACCGCCATAGAAAGGACCACGCTGAGTATAACAGAGAATATGTCGTGCTGGAGAACGCCGGGGGACTTAAAAATGTAGGCCAGTACGCAGTACAGAAGCCCGCCCAAAAGCGAAATAGTGACGACCACCCAAGTTTCTATGGACAGAAACAGAGGCAGGAGCACTATTACAAAAACGAACAGCTCGTCCGGCCTGTCTGGATAAAATATAGTACCTATGACCGAGAGAATAATAAGCAGTATAACGGGGAAAGAGACGCTGACCGTCCTGACGAGGGTAAAGCTCTTGTGCTCCTTTTTTCCGTAAACAAAAGAAAAAACAAGATAGACAGCATACATGGGAAGCAACACCCAGTATCGCCACATGAATTCCCAGTTTTCAAAGTCCAACTGCGACAGTGCAAAAATGAGTGTCGTTATCACAAGACCCATTAGGCTGAGCATCTTAAGCGCCGCCATATTTTTTACAACCATATCGCGCTTTCCATAACGGTTATATTGGCGAATCTCATGAAACTGCAAGTATATTGCGTTTTTCATCAAGCCTTTTCGAAGCATTTGAACTCTCTCCAAGCGTCGCAATAATGATTGTTTTAATAATATCACCATTATATGCAAAATTCAAAGAAATTTGTTGTATCCGAAAATAATTTTGTCCCATAACGCGCCGGAATGTCCTCATCCGAGAAGCATCGATGAAAAAATGTTAATGAATGTATGAAGGAAAATCGGAATCCATATGCTGTTTGTCTTTTCATAAGTCCACGCCAGAGCATAACCCGCCGGAATATACTCGATGGCGTACAGAAGGGTCCGCCAGTCCATTGAGAGCAGCGCATACTGCCAGACATGATAAAGAGCGAAAAGGCCTGTCGAAATAACAAAAGCCCATACGCGGTGCTTCGGGCGGAGCGAGCCGAAAACAACACCGCGGAACAAGACCTCCTCGACAATCGGCGCGATGAATACCGCAAGTCCCAGCGCAGCCTGCAGGCTGTCCTTTGTGAGGCTCTTTAACGCCTCGTTATTGGGGTTCGCGAACGAATCTCCAATTATCATCAGAAGGACTCCGATGGCAAGATAGCTGAGCAGAAAATAGAGGAAAAAGCCAAAAATTATGGCCGCTATGCCTACCGCGGGATTATCGAGCATAATGTCGAACGCATTTCGCAGATATTTCCACATGACAATCAAGCAGAACGCAAATCCCACTGCATAATATATGATATTTGCCGTAAGATCATTTAATCCACCGGGTAGCCAAGTGCCCGCCATTCCAAGGAAAAACGGGATTATGAAAATATGGAATGGAAGATAAATGAGGCCCGCGATTTTCTGGGGCTTAGTCATGGTATTGAAAAAACCGATAATCACAACTTTCATCAGGCGTCCACCTTTTTCTTAAGCTCATAAAGAAGGTTCATCGCCTCGATAGGCGTAAGAGTATCCAGATTAGCGTCCCTTAATCTGCCTATTATCTCGTTCGATCCGAAATCCGAAAAGCTGATCTGAGACTCGGAGCTTTCTATCTTTTCCTCCGGCCGCCTATCCATGCCGCTTTCCAGCTCCTTAAGGCAACTCTTCGCTCTCGAAATAACGGAGTCGGGAACGCCGGCAAGCTTTGCTACCTCGATGCCGTAGCTGTCGTCTGCCGCTCCGCGTACTATCTTGCGCAGGAAAATGAGTTCTCCGCCGCGTTTTTTCGCGGTTATGCTGTAATTGCGCACGCCCTCAAGCGAGCCTTCAAGCTCGGAAAGCTCATGGTAGTGCGTTGCGAACATCGTCTTAGCGCCAAGCTTCTTTCTGTCTGCGCAGAACTCCAGAACGGCTCTGGCAATAGCCATGCCGTCATATGTCGAGGTACCTCGCCCTATTTCATCCAGAATGATAAGGCTCGCGCCCGTGGCGTATCTGAGTATATCCGCAACCTCTATCATCTCCACCATGAAGGTGCTGCGCCCTCCCGCAAGGTCGTCGGAGGCGCCTATGCGCGTGAAGACCCTGTCAGCAATTCCGATGAGCGCGCTTTTCGCCGGCACGAAGCTGCCGATCTGAGCCATCAGCACAATAAGCGCGGTCTGGCGCATATATGTGGATTTTCCTGCCATGTTGGGGCCGGTAATTATTATCGCGCGGTCGTCGGCGCAGTTCATGAATGTGTCGTTCGGGACGAACAGCGTATCGCGCTGAGCCTGCTCGACGACGGGGTGGCGGCCCCCAGTAATGGACAGCGTTCCTGAAAGGTCGATCTCCGGCATCGCGTATCCGTTCCTTACGGCAACCTCCGCCAGCGAGCAGAGAACGTCGAGCTCCGCCACCGCGTCGGCCAAAGCCTGTATCCTCGTCACTTCGGATGCAACGCGCAGCCGCACCTCTTCAAAAAAACGGAATTCCAGCTCGCCGAGCCTGTCCTTAGCGGTCAGAAGCGTATTCTCAAGTTCTTTTAGCTCCTGCGTCAGAAAGCGTTCGCTTGTCGAAAGGGTCTGCCGCCTGATATATTCCTCGGGAACATTTTCGGAAAATGCCCGGGGTATATCTATGTAATAGCCGAAAACCCTGTTGTAGCCGACCTTGAGCTTCTTTATTCCCGTTCTCTCGCGCTCCCGCATTTCCAGCTCAGAAACCATCTGCGCGCCGTTGTCGCGAACGTTGCGGAGATTGTCCACCTCTTCGCTGAAACCGGTACGAAGTATGCCTCCCTCGCGCACGGAAAACGGAGGCTCGTCGCAGATCGCCCGTTTTATAAGCTCCGGTATCTGAGAAACCGTATCTGTCCCGCAGATCTTTTTAAGCATAAGGCTCTGTTTGCCGTCAAGAAGCTTTAAAAGTTCGGGAAAAGCCGAGCAGTATGAACCGAGAGCAAGAAGGTCACGGCCGTTCGCCGTTCCGTATACCGCCCTGCCGGCAAGTCGCTGAATATCGCCGATATCGCGGAGAATTTCTATAATTTCTCCCCTCGCGACATTATCGGAATAAAGCTCCTGAACGGCGGTGAGCCTGCGCTTTATCGCGACGGGAGAGAGCAGAGGGCGCTCCGTCCATGCCCTGAGCAGCCTGCCCCCCATAGGTGTTTTGGTCCTGTCCAGCACCCAGAGAAGGCTGCCCTTTTTTTCGCCCGTACGGAGATTTTCCGTGATTTCAAGGTTGCGGCGGGTCGTGTAGTCTAGCTCCATGAAGCGGCCGGCTGAGAAAACGTCCAGACTGCTTATGTGGCCGAGGTTGAATTTCTGTGTTTCGATTATGTAGCTCAAAAGTCCGCCCGCGGCGCATACGGCTGCGCTGTCACTCTCCAGACCGAGGCTGTCGACATCCGGCGCGCGGAACTGTTCGCAGACTCTTGCCGCACTCTGCATATAATCAAAGCGGTCCTCCCCGTTTTCAACAAGGCAGCCGAGTTTCTTTGTGAGAAAGGCGCGCAGCTCTTCACTTTCCGCGGCGCCCGCGCTCAGAACTGCCTCGCGCGGCATAAAGCGCCCGAGCTCGTTCAGTATGTGAGTAACCGGGGCCTTTTCGAAGCCCGCCACGCAGAATTCGCCCGTTGAAATGTCGCAGAAAGCGGCTGCTCCCGCGGTTTCGTCCAGAAAAACCGAACAGAGATAGTTTGATTTCCCTTCCTCGAGCATTGAGCTTTCCGTAACGGTTCCAGGCGTGATTATCCTTATTACGTCGCGGCTTACAAGGCCCTTGGCAAGCGCGGGGTCCTCGGTCTGTTCGCAGATGGCGACCTTGTAGCCCTTCGCGATGAGCCTGGCTATATACGCCTCGCAGCTGTGATAGGGCACTCCGCACATCGGCGTGCGCTCGTCTGGATTCTCTACGTTTCTGTCGCGCGTCGTCAGCGCAAGCTCAAGCTCGCGCGAGGCGAGCACGGCATCCTCGTCGAACATCTCATAAAAATCGCCGAGTCTGAAAAACAGCAGGCAGTCCGAGTGCTGCGCCTTTATCTCGTTGTATTGCCTTTTCATCGGTGTGAGTTCCGCCATGGTTTTACCTCCGGTACGGTTGATGGTATCGTTATATAAGCTCGCCCCGCAGCGCCCAGGTGTTGCAGCCGGTAATCCTGACATCCGCAAACGTCCCTATGCGCTTGTCATCTCCGGATACCCGGACAAGCCTTCCGCCGGAGGTGCGTGCCGTAAGGACACCGTCCTCCCTGTCCCTTCCGTCAATCAGCACGCGGACGCTCTTTCCGACATACTCCCTGTGCTTTTCCTCCGATATCCTGTTCTGGGTTTCGACAAGCCTGTCAAAATGAGCCTGCTTCTGCTCGCGCGTATATGGGTCAGTCATTTCGGCTGCGGGCGTTCCGGTCCGCTTAGAGTATATGAAGGTGAACATCGCGTCGAATCTCACCCTCTCGACAACACTCATCGTTTCCTCGAAGTCCTCGTCCGTTTCATCCGGAAAACCGACTATTATATCCGTGGTGAGCACCATGTCGGGAACGGCCGCACGTACCTTGTCGACGAGAGCAAGGTATTTTTCACGGTCGTAGTGCCTGTTCATCGCCCTTAGTATCCTGTCGCTTCCGGACTGGAGGGGCAGATGAAGATGCTTTTCGCATTTTTCGCAATCTTTCATAGCCGAAAAAAGTTCATCCGTCGCATCCTTGGGGTGACTCGTCATAAAGCGTATTATAAAGTCTCCCTCGATGGAATTCACCATCCTTATGAGCTGAGCGAAGCTGACTCCGCAGTCCAGGTCCTTCCCGTAGGAATTCACGTTCTGCCCCAAAAGAGTAATTTCCCTGTAACCCTGCGCGACAAGCTCGCGCGCCTCTTTCATGATCTCCTCCGGCTGTCTTGAACGTTCGCGGAAGCGTGTATAGGGCACTATGCAGTAGGTGCAGAAGTTGTTGCAGCCGTTCATTATCGACAGCCACGCCCTCACCCTGTCCGTGCGCAGGTGCGGAACACCCTCGGCCACGCAGCCGTCGCCGCTTCCCGGAGCAAAGATTCTTTTCCGCTTTGTCATAACGGTATATATGAGCTCGGGGAAACGCCAGAGCTCGTCCGGGCCGAAGACCAGATCGACATGGCGGAAGGATTTTTTTATTTTATTGACGACATGCTCCTGCTGCACCATGCAGCCGCAAACGGCGATTATCTGATTCGGGTTTTCCTTTTTCGGATGCGTAAGTGCGCCGAGGTTTCCGAAAACGCGCATCTCCGCATGCTCTCTTACGGCGCAGGTGTTAAGGACGATAACGTCGGCTTTGAACTCGTCCTGCGTCATCCCGAAGCCCATTTCAGAAAGGTAGCCCCTTATCTTTTCGCTGTCTTCCTCGTTCTGCTGGCAGCCGAATGTGTCCACCAACGCGAGAGGAGTCCGCCCCTCATACCTTTGTCTTATCTCGGCGCATAGCGCCAGCTGTCTCTCGATTTCCGGAGCCGGTATGTCCGTTCGTTTTATGCTCATGCTTCAAGTCCTGTCTTAATATTCGCGTTTTGTGCCGCCAGATGGCGAAAACTAAGCGTTTCAAATGATAATACCATTTTTGTGTGGCTTTTTCAATAATTTTAAGCTATAATGTGTTTTGGAAAAATGTTATGCGTTGGTGCTTCGGCCATGTACAGATTCCGGGTCCAAAGCATGCGCCGTCACCCTCATCCCGGGAAAGGACACCCTTCATGTCAGAAATAAACATACTGTCTCCCCATGTAGCGGACCTTATCGCCGCCGGCGAGGTCGTTGAGCGTCCAGCCTCCGTTATTAAGGAGCTCATCGAAAACTCATTTGACGCCAGCGCCAGGAATGTCACGGTCGAATTAAGGGGCGGCGGAATGACATATATCCGCGTGACAGACGACGGCTGCGGTATGCTGCCGGAGGACGCGGGGCTATGCTTTATGCGCCACGCTACAAGCAAGCTCCACGACGAGCGGGGGCTTGAGGCCATCGGAACCATGGGCTTTCGCGGTGAGGCTCTTGCCGCGATCGCGGCGGTTTCGCGCATCGAGCTGCTCACACGCAGAAAAGGTGCGAACGAAGGCACGCGCGTCGCACTCGATGCCGGAGATATAGTCGAAATGTCGCCGCACGGCACTCCTGAGGGCACGACCCTTATCGTCCGTGATTTATTCTATAATACCCCGGCAAGGCTGAAATTCATGAAATCCGACCGCGCGGAGGCTTCCGCCTGCTCTGCCGTCGCCCTGCGCTGCGCTCTGGGGCGTCCGGAGATTTCCGTCCGTCTCATCAGAGACGGTGAGGAGGAATTCTTCTCTCCGGGCGATTCCAAGCTCTCCTCCTGCGCTTACAGCCTGCTCGGGCGAGACATCTCAAAAGAGCTGCTTGAATGCTCCTCCGAGGGCGATGGGCTTTCGGTCTCAGGCTTCGTCGGCTCTCCCAAGGCGGGCCACGGCAACAGGGCGAAGCAGTTTTTCTTTGTCAACGGGCGCAGCATTAAATCTCAGCTTTTGCAGGCGGCCGTCGAACAGGCATATAAAAACACCCTTCTTACGGGACGCTATCCCTCCTGTATAATCTATCTAACCCTGAGTCCGGGTTCCGTGGATGTAAACGTGCATCCGGCAAAAACGGAAGTCAAGTTCCGCAACGAAAAGAGAGTTTTTGACGCTATTCATTACGCTGCTCTTTCCTCTCTCGAAGGCGAAACGCGAACGGCGGAGATTACTCTTTCGTCCTCTACGAAAGCCGCTGTTTCCCCAAATCGGGACTTTTATAAAACAATAGGCGCTGACGAATACCGCGAAAAATATTCCGTTTCGCACGGAACAGGCACCTCCGTTCCTTACCGCCAGCCGCATCCCTCAGTGCCCGCCCGCGATAACGGACGGGGAACAATTGTCTGGAACAGGACAACCTCCTCTTCACGGGACACAACTGCTGTCAGAGAAAGCGAAACGCCGTACAGGGTAGAGAAAGCCGCATCTTATCATACGGAGACACCGCTGCCGGCTGCAGCCGACCCGGAAGTTGAGGGTCCTGCCAAGGCGGATATGGAGGTCCTTGGAGGAGCGCCGGGAGATTTCCGCCTCGTGGGCGAAGCTATGAAAACCTACATAATCGTCGAAAAGGGCTCTGAGCTTCTTCTTATAGACAAGCATGCGGCGCACGAGCGCATGATCTTCGACAGGCTGAAAAATCAGGACCGTGCGGTCATGTCCCAATCGCTCATGATACCGGTTACGGTGAAGCTCTCCGGCGGCGAGCTTGATTTGCTTGAAAAAAGCGGCGAAGCCCTTGAAGGCCTCGGCTTTGAGATTGAGCCCTACGGGACGGACAGCGTCATCGTGCGCTGTGCTCCGGCGGATACGGACGTCTCGGATGTAGCTTCTCTGGTCGAGGAAATCTGCGGCGAGCTGAAAAAAGGCTCTTCCCCATCAAAGGATAGCGCTCTGGACGCTTTGCTTCATACTGTCGCCTGCAAGGCGGCGGTGAAGGCTGGCTGGAATACCGAACCCGAAGAGCTTCTCGAAATTGCAAATGCGGTCGTCTCAGGCGATGTGAAATATTGCCCGCACGGCAGGCCGGTTGCCGTTGCGCTCACGAAAAAGCAGCTCGATAAGGAGTTCTCGCGCATAGTTTAGGCTTTTGCACAGATACTTCCAATGGAAAAATTCTTATACGGCGGTGAACAGATGAGCAGCGCACCCAAAATTGCGGTCATAACGGGACCGACGGCAACGGGCAAAACGGCTTTGGGCGTTATGCTCGCGCTGGAGCTTGGCGGCGAGGTCGTCTCGGCGGACTCCATGCAGGTCTACAGGGGCATGGATATCGGAACGGCCAAAGTTACAAAAGAGGAAATGCGGGGAATACCCCACCACATGATAGACATCGCGGAGCCCTGTGAGAATTACAGCGTCGCCCGCTATGTCATGGAAGCGGACGAATGCGTTCAGGATATTCTGAAAAGAGGACTTCTGCCAATAATTGTAGGCGGTACGGGGCTTTACATCGATTCCCTAGTCGCAGGACGCGATTTTGACGAAAGTGCGTCGGACGAGCAGCTCCGCCGCGGGCTGGAGCTGAAATACGCTTCGGTGGGCGGCGAAGCGCTTCTGGAAGAGCTTTCTTCCATTGACCCCGAGCGTGCCCTGAAGCTTCATCCGTCTGACAAAAAACGTATCCTGCGCGCTCTTGAGGTCTTTTACACCACCGGCAGAACAATAACCGAGCATGACGCTGAAACGCGCAGAGCTCCGGACCGTTACGACGCCGCGGTGATAGCGCTTTCGTTTGAGGACCGCGGCAGGCTTTACGCCGGAATAGACAAGCGTGCGGAGGCTATGGCGGAAGCCGGACTTTTCGATGAGGTTCGTTCGCTCCTTGCCGGAGGAGTATCCGAAAAATGCACCGCGATGCAGGCGATCGGTTATAAGGAAGCCGCGCGGGCGATACGCGGCGAAATAACGTATGATGAAGCAATTGATATCATAAAGCGCGAGAGTCGCCGTTATGCCAAGCGCCAGCTCACCTGGCTCCGCCGCAGGGAAGAGGTATGCTGGATACTGTGGGGCAACGAACCGGATTTTAATTTCGGTCGACGGATTTCGACAGAGTTTTTGCGCTCTCACGGATTAAAATAGTCCATAAACAAATCGCTTTGTATCTGCTCTGCGATTTGTTAAAAATAACTATTTAATGGAGCGGCAAACCGTGATAAAATGACAGTCGGCGGGTGCCAGACCTTCCGCCTCACTTTTGCTTTCACGAAGGAATTTAAACCGCTCCGGGGGGAGTTGGCTTAATGCAAAAGACACAGAACATTCAGGACACATTGCTAAATCAGATCCGGCGGGAAAAACAAACGGTAACTTTTTTTCTGATGAACGGTTTTCAGCTGAAAGGTGTTGTGAAGAGCTTCGACAGCTTTGTTGTCATCCTGGAAACAGACGGTCGGCAGCAAATGATTTACAAACACGCCATTTCAACCATTGTACCCTCAAATTCGGTGGATCTCAGAGAACCGAGAGTCGCCGAGGATAAGGAGCATACATAGAAAACAGGCAATTCAGGAACTCCTGTTTCCAAACGGGACGATATACCGTAAATATCCAAAGGGTCTCCCTTTGGATATTTTCATAGAATACGGACCCTGCGGTCCTCGAAGCCAGGGAGCGGCGCTGATGAAACGAACAGACACTCTGACAAAAATTATATCTTTTCTTCTTTTCGCGGCTCTGCTGGCTTATCTGGGCGTATACGTCATAAAAAGCACAACAGATAACATAAGGATGGCCCCGGCCGTCTTTGTTTCTCTCTCTGATAACGCCGCCGTTTCGGGACTTGTCGTGCGTCAGGAGAGCCTCATCCAAAGCAGTGAAAAATATCTCAGCGTGGTGGCTGAAAACGGCAAAGAGGTCGCAGTAGGCGAAACCGTCGCCGTCATATATTCCGGGGAAGAGTCTCTCGCCCGCGCGGCGAAAATCCGGGAGCTCGAGCTCAAAAAGCAGTACATCAGCTCCGTGCTTTCCGGAAAAAGCTCAGCGGAGAGCCTTTCCGACAGGGACAGCTCGATCAGGGAATCTCTTTTGAGCGTCGCTTCTTCCGCCGCGAGGCACGACACGGAAAGTCTCGCCTCCGCGACCGTAAGCCTTGGTTCTCTTGTGATATTAAACGCTTCCATCAATACTACCGAGGTTGATCTGAATCTTGTGACTGCCGAACTTGAAAGTCTCAAGCAGAGCGCTCTCTCGGACACCTCTCTAATAACAGCGAGCGCCCCTGGGCTTTTTTCCTCTTCCCCCGACGGTTATGAGTACATTACGCCAGACATGCTGTCCGGACTTACTGTTTCGAAGCTTGCGGCGCTTGAGGAAACGCCGCAGGAAATATCGTCCGACGTACGCGGCAAGCTCGCCTCAGCTTTTGAATGGTATTATGCCGCAGAAGTGAAGCGGGAGGACGCAGACAGATTGGAAGTCGGCTCCTCGGCGACTCTGGATTTCGGGCGATACTGCTCGTCTCCGCTTAAAGCCACAGTCATCTCAATAAGCGTTCCTGAAAACGACGAATGCGCGGTAGTTTTCCGGTGTACTCAGGCGACTTCGGAGCTTCTCTTCGTCCGAAGAGCGTCCGCGGAGATAGTTTTCGACGCCAAGGAGGGGCTGAGGGTTCCGAAGCAAGCCGTTTTGTCCGACGAGGACGGCTCCTATGTCTATACTCTGACAGGTATGCAGGCCGAAAAGAAGTATATTAACATTGTCTGGGAAACCGACGATTATTTCCTTGCCGAGGTTTCTCAGGAAGCTGACGCTCTCAGGGAAGGCAACGATATTATTCTAACAACCAAGGGGCTTTCGGACGGCAAGATACTGAATGATTAGCGCGAGGTGAAAAACAATTGAGTATATCGGAAAATGTCGCCATAGTAAAAGACCGCATCGAGAGAGCAGCCCGCGCCGCGGGCAGGCGGCCGGATGAGATCACTCTGGTTGCGGCAACAAAAACAAACTCCGCGGAAGCGGTTGCGGAGGCAATACGCGCCGGCGTGAGCATCTGCGGGGAAAACAGAGCTCAGGAGCTTCTTGAGAAGAATGCGCTTGGCGCTTATAACGGCGCGAAGCTTCATTTCATTGGGCACCTTCAGAAAAACAAGGTCAGGCAGCTTGTCGGCGTCTGCGACCTGATCCAGTCCGTCGATTCCGCGGAGCTTCTGGAAGCCATAAACAGCCGTGCCGAGGCTCTTGGGATAGTTCAGAGCGTCCTGATCGAAATCAACATCGGCAGTGAAGCTTCAAAATCCGGTATTGACAAATCGGAACTTTCGTATATTCTGGCAAAAGCGGAAAACTTACCCTCCGTTTTTGTCAAAGGGCTCATGACAATTCCTCCCATATCGGGCTCTGAGGCCGAAAATCGCTCCTGTTTTGCCCGTATGCGTCAGCTTTTTGTTGACAATTCATCGAAAAAATACGATAATATCAGCATGGATTTTTTATCAATGGGCATGAGCGGAGATTTTGAGGATGCCATTGCGGAGGGCTCGAACATGGTGCGGGTCGGCTCTGCAATTTTCGGTGTCCGGGTATATCCCCCAAAAACCTGTTAGTGGGACGCCCCTGAATCCATCCTTCTTATTTTAAATTTCACCTTCACGTTATATGACGCCCAGTCAGCCATTCTGCGCGGAGGGTTTCTCTCTGCCTGCTATTGCTCAGGCGCCGTGAAAAGAAAGGTCATAATTATGGGTCTGCTAGACGAGCTTAAAAAGCTCACTCGTCCATACAGCGGCGACGAATATGACGATTTCGGCGAAGAGTATCCCGAAACTCCGGCCGAAACGCGCGTTCCCGCCGCGGATAGCCAGAAAAAGTACGCCGCTCCCGCTGAACGCCGCAATCCCTTTTCGGATTACGACGCTCATCCGGTCACTCCGGCAAAAAAGGACAAGATCGTAAATCTTGGAGGCGGCACTCAGTCGCAGGTCGTTCTCGTTAAGCCCGAGCGCTTTGAAACGGCGGCGGAAATTGCCGACCATCTTCGCGAGAGACGCTGCATTTTGATGAATCTTGAGCAGACCGGTAAGGATACCGCCCGCCGTCTCATAGACTTCCTTAGCGGTGTTGCCTACGCTCTAGATGGAAAAATCAAAAAAGTCGCCGCCAACACATACCTTATCACGCCCTACAATGTGGATGTGATGGGTGATTTAATCGACGAGATCGAAAACAGCAGCCTTTACATGTAGGCTTTTCACGGTAAAATACGGAACGCAGGATAATTCATCAGGTATTCCGGCTTTTGTTTTGTTCCGTATGCTATATTGGCAAAAAACTCAGCCCGGCACCGTTTTAGATTATTGCGTTTG
>JAYFQM010000100.1:0-9150 GCA_034927185.1 Oscillospiraceae bacterium
CCGCAGAGATGGACATAAGTATTTTTTTGCCGTCATGGAAGCGGTTCGAGAAAAAATCCGGTATGGTAATGGAGTTGTCCGCGATAGCCGAATAGCGGCGCAGACGCTTTGAAACCAAAAGCCAGTTCAGATATGTGCCGGTGGCCAGACCAATCGCCGTCCAGACCGCGTCTGCGAGACCACACCAATAGGCGACGCCAGGAAGCCCCATGAGCAGCCAGCCGCTCATATCGGAAGCCTCTGCGCTCATCGCCGCAACCCACGGCCCGAGAGACCTGCCGCCCAAAAAATAGTTTTCCGAGTTTTCATTGGCGCGTTTTGCAAAAAACAGGCCGATCCCGATAACCACGAGTATATATACGACCATCGTGATCAGAATTTGTGTATTTCCTCCGCTCATTAAAATATTCCTCCATTTTTTCCTCTCAATTTACGCAGGCATCCTGCTTAGGTTAAAAATTAACATATATTGAGTAATTCCTCAAGCGGAAAAAACGATATTCTGCATATTTATGCAATTCTGTTTGTTATTTATATGCACTTTAGTTGAAAAAACAAATATCTTGGTCGGCGCGAAATCGGTCGGATAAAATAAAACTCCGTTGACCGATAGCAATTGTTTGTGTATAATGCATCATAGAGGAGTAGGCATTTCTTGGCAATTTTAATGAAACTGTCAGACACACAGTAACTTTCTTTCATGAGCTTCCGAAGAAGGGGGTTATAGTAAGTGAAATTAAACGCTAAACGCTTAATATTCGCTTTGATAGTGCCGGTTACACTTGTTCTCGGGCTGGTTTTTTGCGCATGGATATTCCGCCTCCAGACTCTGGAGCAGGTCGAAGTGCAGAAGGAGCGTCTGCTGTACCTTCCTGGAAATGAGCAGAGCAGCTTCTTTGATTCCGAGGTTAACACGCGTTTCCGGGTGCTGTCAAATTTTGCCGCGCGCCTTGCGGATGCAGAAAGATACTGCGACGACCGCATTTTTCTCAGGTTGGGAATTTCAGCTCAGGATGTCGGCTTTTCTTATGTATCGGTCGTTGGTTCGGACGCCGTACTTTTGACCGATAAAAATGAGAAAATCGATATATCCGGTTATGAGTGCTGGAAAACTGCCATGAACGGCGGGAAGTCTGTATTCTGCGAATTTAATTATAGCGACAGTATGAGCTTTGCGTTTGCCGTTCCCTATGGGAAAACGGAAAAAAAGAGGGGGCGGTTATCGGCTTTTGCGCCGAGAATGAGATCCGTCGTATGTTGACGCCCAGAACGCCGGAAGAAAAAGCGGGAATACTGGCCTGCGCCGTTTTCGAGCCGTACGGAAGAATTGTTACGGAGACAGGGAAGGCGCGGACGTTTGAAGGCGAAGAAAACATATATACATATCTCGGCAGGCTGGTCTCAGAGGGCTCGATTTCAGATGAAGAAATGGATACTGTGAGAAACAATGTCAGAGATGGAGGCGAAGGTGTGCTTGACCTTTCCAAGGGCAAGGGCATCTACTATGTATATCAGCCGCTTGGATCAGACGGCTGGTATATATTTAACGCTGTAAGCGAGGATTATGTCGAGAACAGGCTTTCAGGAACCGGCAAAATGGATCCGCTTTCAACCGGAATCCTTGCCGTTCTTGCGTTGCTGTTGCTCGCCTCAGTCGGAATTACGGCGAGAAATCACCTTATCGAAGTGCGCAGAGGGCGCCAAAAATATATTAAAGCATGCACTGTAGACACTCTTACGGGTCTGTATAATAAGACAGGCTTCGAAAGAGAAACCAAAAAGGCGTTATCCAGGCTCAGTCCGGATCTCGCCTGTTCCGTCATTTCGTTCGAGGTTGTATCGTTCCGCACATATAACGAGCTTTACGGATATGAGGCGGGAGATGTTCTTCTAAAGACTATAGCGGATACGATTTTGCGTTTTAAAAGAAACGGAGACGTTGTCTCACGTCTCTATTCCGACCACTTTGTCTGGTTTACAACAGGCGGGGATAATGAGGAAATCTTCAGTACGATACGCGATGCCCTGAAGTCTGCGAACGCAACCGGACTGCCGTTTTTTCTGTGTGCGGGAATATATTTTGTCGATAACAGTGAGATGCCGGTTTGGGAAATGACGGACAAGGCTTCGATTGCCAAGGACACGATTAAATATAATTGCAGTACCGGAGTGGCGCTTTTTAACGAGTCAATGCTCGAATGTCAGCTTCAGGACGCTGGCATGGTTGCAAATATGATGAAGGGGCTGGAATGCGGAGAATTTGTTGAATACTATCAGCCGAAATACGATACTCACACCGAAAAGGTAACGGGTGCGGAAGCGCTGGCGCGCTGGAAGAAGCCGGACGGAGAAATTATCCAGCCGAGCAGGTTCATCGAGCTATTTGAACGCAACGGGTTTATAAGAAAGCTGGATTTTTATATTTTCGAAAAGGTCTGCGAATTCCAAGCCTCAATGCAGGCAAAGGGTGTTGCACTGCTGCCGGTTTCGGTAAACTTTTCACGTGTACATATGCATGATCTGCATTTCCCGCAGAGACTTCTCAATATCACGCAGAAGTACGGGATTGATCCCAAATATCTTGAGATAGAACTCACGGAATCGGCTTTTATTCTCGACGCAAAGGATCAGAACAAGATTGCAGACAAGCTACATGAATATGGCTTTTCGGTTGCAATCGACGATTTCGGCAGCGGCTTTTCTTCCTTGAATATGCTGAAGGATTTTGATGCGGACACTTTGAAGATCGATACGAAATTTCTTGAGGGCTTTGAAGACGGAGGCAGGGTCGGAACGGTGGTGACCTCGGTGATACGTTTGGCGAAATGGCTGGGCATATCCGTTGTTGCCGAAGGCGTAGAAACCAGGGATCAGGTCGATTTTCTTCACAGTCTCGGCTGCGAAACCATACAGGGCTATTATTATTCGCGGCCTATCCCCCGGGACGACTATGAAAAGCTGATAATCGGGCAGTCCGGGGAGACATTGAGAAGCCAGAAATCCGCGGGAATCACACTGAGCAGCATAAACGCCGCTCTCGGCGGGGACGGTCTTATTAATTCCCTTTTGGACGGGATTCTCGGGGGCTTCGGAATTTATGAGCTTACGGGAGAAAAACTTGAAGTAATCAGAGCCAACAGAACATATTACGAAATGATGGGCTATAAAGACCTTTCATCATTCAGAGAGGATTCGCTAAACGTCATTGACAGGATATGCCTGCCGGACAGGGAAAGAGTGATTGACGCATGCCGCCGAGCAGTTGCTTCCGGCTCCGCGCAGAAGCTGACTGCCTGCAGATACAGGCCGGATGAGAGTATTTTGAGCTTCGACGCCGTGGTCAGGCACATCGGAGGCACCCAAAACAGGCCGCTCCTTTGCATGTCGCTCGCAGATTCGGCAGAAAAACTCCTCGCCGACAGAGAAAACGAACGCAATAAATACTCCGACGCTTTATATTCGATCTTCGATGAGATATATGAATTCAACTACGCCGAGGATACCTTCCGAGTTCTCAGCCACAATTATGTAAGATGCCGTGAGGATACCAAAAGCCTCGCGGAACGCGAAAAAAACTGGATTGAAAATATAGTCTATTCAGAAGACAGAAAGAGAATCAGACAGTATGTGGCTATGGCCAGATCAGGGGGAATCAGGCTGCCATTCAGCACGGAATACAGAACGGTGAAAAAGGGCGAAATCAGATGGAAAACGGCTTCGCTCGTCTCAATCGCGGGAGGAAGCTATCTTATCTGCGAGCTTGACGTTACGCAGATCAAACAGTATGAAGCGCTTATGGTGAGCTTTGAACCGGACACTCCGGTGATCTAGGCTCGGGTTGCCGCTTACGGGCAAGGGCGGCTTGTGCAGGCATTTTAACCGTACAATTATGAAAACAGACCGTATAAAGCGGCATCGCGGAGAAAACGATATAGTGAGCGGCGTATGAGATAAGCCGGCGGTATCGGGAAGTTTAGCTGTAATTCGCGGCATTGAATTTTGCGGAGGCAGAAATGGAAGTAAAAAAGGAAAAAGCGGTTTTGGCAGGACTTTCCGCGAATTCCATGGCGGATGATGAGAAATCGACAGAAATCAGTATGCAGGAGCTTGCGGCGCTTGTTGAAACGGCGGGCGGGGAAGCGGTCGCATATGTGCTGCAAAACAGGCCGACGCCGGAGGCACGCAGCTTCATAGGCGAAGGAAAAGTTCAGGAGATCAAAGAGCTCATTGAAAAAAACGAATGTGAGCTTGCGGTTTTTGACAACGAGCTCTCGCCCTCCCAGATGCGCGTACTCTCTGAGGACCTCGGAGTTAAGGTGCTGGACCGGAGCGGGCTGATTCTTGACATTTTTGCGCAGAGGGCGCAGACAAGGGAGGGCCAGCTTCAGGTCGAGCTGGCGCAATATGAGTATTTGCTTCCACGTCTGACGGGTATGTGGACCCATCTCGTACGCCAGACGGCTACGGGCGGCTCATCGCCAATAGGGACACGCGGCCCGGGTGAGACCCAGCTTGAGACGGACCGTCGACACATTAAACGCAAGATACGGAAGCTTCGGGAGGAGCTGGAGGAGGTGCGCCGCGTCCGGGGGACGCAGAGGCGCCGCCGCGAGAAGAACTCTATGCCCGTCGTGGCTCTCGTCGGATATACGAATGCGGGGAAATCGACGCTTTTAACCTGTCTTACGGGATCTGAGGTCCCCGCAAACGACAGGCTTTTCGACACTCTGGACACGACGACGCGCCGTATGCCCATCAGCGAAACACAGGAGGTTCTCCTGTCCGATACCGTTGGCTTCATAAGAAAGCTTCCGCATCATCTCGTCGAAGCCTTCAAGGCAACGCTTGAGGAGCTGGTTTATGCGGACGTGCTTTTACATGTAATTGACATCTCAAGCCCGACTTGGGAGGAGCAGGCAAGAATAGTCGACGAGCTTATCGACCAGCTTGGTGCCGCAAAAACGCCCTGTATCCGCGTCTTCAATAAGTGTGACGCCTATGCGGGGCTCCTGCCTCACGGCGAGAACATTGTGTGCGTCTCGGCAAAAACCGGTGAAGGGAAAGCGGAGCTTCTGGACGCGTTGTCGAAGCTTCTGGAAAACGGAAAGAAAAATGTCGAGCTTCTTCTGCCGTATAGGGAAGCGGGAGTTTTGGAGTTTCTGCACAGGGAAGCTTCGGTGACCTCCGTGGAATATACGGATAACGGCATCAGGGTAAAGACGGCCGTCAGACCTGAGCTTTGGGGCAGGGTGCGTGAATTCGTCGTAAAAGGCGAAGATCAATCGCAGCAAGACAATCAGCTTTGACACGCGGGGAGGTGAGCCGATGACGAGCTTTCTTGTACCGGCGGGTGAAGGTGAGGCAGAATTCACGGAGAAGCATTCCCGCTTTATAGGAAGAGTCTGGCGCACGGACACGGAGGCCGAGGCTCTGGAACGGCTCCGTGAAACGCGGGAAAGGCATCGCGACGCGACGCATAACGTATATGCTTATATAATCCGGGAGAACAACATTACAAGATTTTCGGACGACGGCGAGCCGGGAGGCAGCTCGGGTATGCCTACGCTTAACGTCTTTGCTTCGGAAGAAATAAAAAATGTTTGCTGCGTTGTAACGCGATGGTTCGGCGGTACGCTGCTCGGTACGGGCGGCCTTGCCCGTGCCTATTCCAAAGCGGCTAAGCTGGCTCTCGACGCCGCGGGAGTGTCAATGATGGCGGAGTGGAGGAAGCTCGCTTTATCCTGTGATTACGGGCTATACGATAAAGCAAGGCGGATTCTGGAGGAGTACGAAGCGGTTATTCAAAATTCTGATTTCGGAACCGGAGTAAATATAGAGGCTCTTGTCCGGGCAGACAGGGCCGGGGATTTTGTCCGCGGGCTTACTGACCTGTCAAATGGAAGAGCGGGCATCAAGGATACGGGAGGGGCTTTTATGGGAGTCCGTATCAGATGACGAGGAAAAAGAAAAAATTATTCGGATGACGGGCGGTACTCTTTCTTGGGAGGCTGCCCGTCATATAATTAATTTTTAAGAAACTGAGTATAAAAAAGAGGGAAATGACAGGCAATGTCGTATAAGAAAATGAGATGGTTTAAAACGATATGTGCCGCCAGATTTTCGGAGGTGAACAGCATTGCCAAGCCCCAGAGAAAGACGCGAACAGCTTGAACGCCTTATGATTTCGAGCAGGGGAGTGCTTGCGGAGAACTCAAAGGGCAGAGCTGACCCGGAAGCTCCGGACGAGGTCCGCACCTGCTTCCAGCGCGACATCGACAGGATTACATACTCAAAGTCCTTCCGCCGGCTCAAGCACAAAACCCAGGTTTTCCTTCAGCCGGAAGGCGACCATTACAGGACGCGGCTTACGCACACTCTAGAGGTTACACGCATCGCGAGAACGCTGTCCCGCTCGCTTATGCTCAACGAGGACCTCACCGAGGCCATAGGTCTCGGCCATGATCTGGGCCATACACCCTACGGCCACGCCGGAGAAAGAGCGCTCTGCGAAATTTGCCCGAGCGGTTTCCGGCACTATGAACAGAGCCTGCGTGTCGTTGACCGGCTTGAAAAATCGGGCAGAGGCCTAAATCTTTGCTACGAGACACGCATGGGAATACTTAACCACACCACAGGCGCTCCCGGGGACACCGCGGAGGCGACAGCGGTGCGGCTTGCGGACAGAATCGCGTATATAAATCACGATGTGGATGACGCGATACGGGCGGGTATCCTTAAGGAGGACGAAATTCCAAAAGAGGTGCTGGAGAGGATCGGGGAGCGGCATAGTACACGCATAGACGCGATCATAAAGGATGTTATCGCAGCGAGCGGCGAGGGCGAGATTCGGATGTCGGACGACATGGCAAGGGCTGTCGAGCTGTTCCACGATTTCCTTTTTGAGAATGTTTACCGCAACCCAAAAGCCAAGAGCGAGGAGGCTAAGGTTTCTAAAATCCTGGGGGCGATATGGGACTACTATATTGGAAACCCCGGAAAGCTTCCCGAGGATTACAGGAGCATAACCGACGAGGAGGGCATCGAGCGCGCGGTCTGCGACTACGTGTCGGGAATGAGCGACGATTACGCGGTATATACTTTCAGCAATATATATATCCCCGCCGCGTGGCAGGTGAAGTGACGGAAGCCGCCGCGGAGCCCGATACGCCGCCTGTTGATATCGAATTAAGACGTAACATGGTAGCTTTTCAGGAAACGGAGGCGGCAAAATGGCTTTTCCAGAGAGTTTTATCAGGGAACTCACAGAGCGGAACGATATTGCCGACGTCGTTTCCCAGTATGTCAGGCTCAATAAGAAAAGCGGCAGCAACCTTTTTGGACTCTGTCCGTTCCACAGCGAAAAAACTCCGTCGTTCTCTGTGGCGCCGGACAAGCAGATTTATCACTGCTTCGGCTGCGGCAAGGGCGGTTCGGTCATAAATTTCATAATGGAGATTGAAAACCTGTCATATCCCGACGCGGTGCGCTTTTTAGCAAGACGCGCAGGAATGGCGGTGCCGGAGGACGAGAAGGACGAAAACTACTCAAGGCGCGAGCGTATGCTTCAGCTTAACCGTGACGCGGCGAGGTTTTTCCACGATCAGCTTTCGACTCCTGGAGGGGAACCGGCAAGGCAGTACATATTAAAACGTGAGATTTCTGCCGCTATGGTGACCCGCTTCGGGCTAGGCTTCGCGCCCGACAGCTGGGATGGCCTTGTTTCTGCAATGCGGCAAAAGGGATATACGAAACCGGAGCTTCTGGACGCGGGGCTTGCAAGGGCATCGAAAAAAGGCGACGGAGGCATATACGACACCTTTCGGAACCGCCTTATGTTTCCGGTCATCGATATACGCGGCAGCGTTATCGGCTTTTCGGGACGAATACTCGGCGATGGTGAGCCGAAATATATGAACAGCCCAGAAACTCTCGTTTTCAGTAAGAGCCACAATCTTTTTGCAATGAATTTGGCTAAAAAGTCAAAATTGGGATATATAATCCTGTCAGAGGGAAATATAGACGTTGTGGCGATGCATCAGGCGGGAATTGACTGCGCGGTGGCGTCGCTCGGAACCTCGCTGACTCAGGAGCAGGCACGCCTTATTTCACGATATGTCGGCGAGGTCGTAATCGCGTACGACGGCGATCAGGCGGGGCAAAAGGCGTCGCAGAGAGCTATCACTATTCTTCAACAGCTCGATATCAAGGTGCGGGTTCTTAGAATGACGGGGGCAAAGGACCCGGACGAATTCATAAAGAAATTCGGTGCGGCAGCTTTTGAAAATCTGCTCAGGCGCGCCGAAAGCCATATAGAATACCGGCTTGCGGATATAGCCTCGAAATCCGATCTTGGGACGGACGAGGGCAGAGTTGCATTTATTAAGGATGCGACAGGGCTTATCGCGGGCCTGCCGGGCGCGGTCGAACGCGAGGTCTATTCACGGAAGGCCGCGGAGATGGCGAAAGTTTCAGGCGACGCTGTTTCTGGTGAGGTCGAGCGCGTACGCAAAAGGCTACTTGGTCAGGCTAAGAAGAAGCAGGAGAACGAAAGCACCCGCCCAGCCAACATGCAGCAGCCGCGCGACAGGAAGCTTCATTTTGAAAACGTCAAAAGCGCGGCGGCCGAAAAGGGCGTACTGAGGCTGCTTTATCATGACCCTTCGCTTTTTTCGGGCGGAGTTGAGATTGACGGGGACGATTTTTCGTCCGAATTGCTCGCGAAGCTCTATGAGGAGCTGAAACAGCTTGTGACGAACGGCTCGCAGCCCTCGCTTGCGCTGCTGTCGGAAAGATTTACAAACGAAGAAATTTCGGTTTTGACCGAGATCATAAGCGAACCGCTTGAGCTGTCTCAGGGGGAAAAGGCGCTTGAAAATTACATAAATATAATAAAAACCCAGAGGCTTGCACGCCGGAACAGCGCGGGGGATGCATCAATTCTCAACGAGCTTGCAAACAAAATGCGCGAGAGCAAGGGTTACGGAGGATAAGGACATGGTTTCAAAGGAAAAAGACGAATCAAAGAAAAAAGCCGCGATGCCGGCTGAAACGGAACACGAAGCGCAGGCAGAAAACGGTACCGTTCCCGAAAAAACCGCTGAGGACTGGTTGCGCGAGCTGACTGAAAAAGGCAAAAAGGCAGGAAAGCTT
>JAYFQM010000090.1:0-14995 GCA_034927185.1 Oscillospiraceae bacterium
GGGGCGTTGACCTCCACAGCGTATTGGTACAGCTCGGGACGCTCGTTCATATACAGGCTGGGCATGAAAGCATAGCCCATACCGCAGCGTACCGCCTGAGTGACGAGATGGAGGTTGTTGGATTCGCAGACGATGTTCATCTCCATACCATATTTTTCGTACAGGGGCTCCACCTTCCAGCGAATGGCCGAGCCCTTAGGACTCGTGACGAGCTTTTCCCCGTTCAGTTCGGGGAAGCTGATAACCTTTTTCCGAAGCAGCGGATGTCCGGGCGGCAGAAGTATCCAACCAACGTCGTAAAACGCGATTTCAGTACTGATACCGGAAACAATGCTTTCGTTGATGGGGGGACAGGTCAGGGCAAAATCCGCATCGCCGGATTTCAGCGCGTCAATGATTTCGTTCTGGGAGGCATAAAAGACCGAAAGCGCGTAATTCATACTGTGCCTGTTGAAATCAACGATCAGACCTGAGGTATACGCCTCTGTGTTCGAGAGAAGCGTTATGTTTCGACCCGGACGGTCGAGCATATAGTCCATTTCGGAATAAAGGCTGTCCATCGCCGCGAGCACCTTTTTTGCCTCGGTATAAAAAGCCTCGCCGTAGCGGTTGAGCCTGATCTGACGCCCCGCCTTTTCAAACAGCGGGGTACCTATCTCCTCCTCAATCTGGCGGATAATCTTTGTCAGAAAGGGCTGGGCGACGCCAAGCTTGTCCGCAGCCTTTGTCACATGCTGCATTTCCGCCGTCAGGCAGAAAAACCGCAGATCTCGCAGATCCATAATTATCACTCTTTCTCCGAATGTGTGTACCTATAATAATCAGCCACGCAACTGGAAGGCTCAAATTCCGTCTGGACGACGGCATCTGCTTGCAACGCAAAATACAAGAGATTTTTGTTTAAAATCTCCTGCTGACCGCATATTTTGCAAAGAAACTATAATAATTGCCATAATTTATTAAATATGATTTTTAAAAACGGCGCATTATAAATGTGAAAAATCCACAATTATATATACGCCTTCAATAAATTATTGGAAATTTCGATTCTCTCTTTGGTATATAATAACCGAAAGGTATTTTGAAGTCAAGGTCTGCACGCAAAAAACGCAGTGCCGGTTATGATAAACCATAACCGGAGAAACATGAAAGGATGCTGTATTATGCCAAATCTAAACATCGACTGGAAACAGTGGTATAAAGACCACCTCACGACGACTGAAAAGGTGGCGGAAGAATGCTTCGGAGATGGGGACCGCTGGTGGATAGGCCAATGTACGCAGGTCCCCTACGAGCTTCTGGATGTTCTTTATAAGAATATGGAGAAGTATCACGATGTTTTCATGATGTACAACTGCATGGATCAGGTGGTCGACATGATGTTCGATAAGGAATCTAAAAAGCACTTCCGCATGAACAGTATGTTCTGCGTCCCTCTGGAGCGCATGTCCGGCGAGATGGGCATCATGGAATACTCCGGCGCAAACTACGACCAGCTTGATCAGGCACCGTTTGCCTACGGGTGCGACAAGATGGCCATCCAGATCTGCCCGCCGGATGAAAACGGCTGGTGCAACTGTGGAGGATACGGGGTATCCGTGGCCAAGGCTATAGCCCAGCGACCTGAATTCAAACTCCGTGTTGCCTTCATCGACCCAACCGGCCAGTATCCTATTCCCGGCCCGGTTGAGAATACCTCCGTTCACATAACCGACTTCCAGTACATAGTTGAGGCACCGACTGAGATGATTGCTATTCCCGCGGCAGCTCCGCAGGAGATAGACAAAAAAATCGCCGCTTATATCCTGCCTTATATTAATTCAGGGGACAAGCTTCAGATCGGCTTCGGCGGACTCGGAGAAGAGGTTCTTGCCAACCTGAAAAGCATCGGACATTTTGAAATCTTTTCAGAGGTCGCTTGTGACAACATGGCGGAACTGTGCCGCGAGGGAGTCATAACAAAAATCACGGCCTGCAGCCCCGGCGCCTGTTCGGAGGAGTTTTTCAAGTTCTGCTCAGAGGACGCGCGGGCGACACTCGTCGGTGTTGAATACTGTCTCAATCCCTTTGTCATTATGCAGCAGGAAAATCTCGTTGCCATAAACTCCGCGTTCATGTGCGACCTGATCGGCCAGATCTGCGCTGAGGCGCAGGGGCTTCAGCCCTACAGCGGCACCGGCGGCTCCTTCGCCTATGTTTACGGTACCACGCGCGCGAAGAACGGCCGGAGCTTTATCTGCATCCGCTCGACCTATAAGGATCACGACGGTGTACGACGTTCCAACATAGTTCCGTGGCTTCCGGAGGGCAGCATAGTTACGACGCTTAAAAACTTCGTAATGTATATCGTAACGGAGTGGGGCGTCGCTGATGTCTTTTGCAAAACACTCAAGGACCGCATCCGGACTATTATCCATATCGCCCATCCCGAGTTCCGCCAGGAGCTGAAAGAAAAAATCTGCACCTCCCCCCTGATCGAAGAAGAGGATTTCGAGGGCCTTGACATTATGCGAGTACAGGAGACAATGAACAGAACCTGAGTGTTATAGCTTGCTTCCAAGATCAAAATGCGGGTAAGAGCGGCCCTGCTGCCAAAGATGTGTTCCTCCGAAAAAAGCCGGCCCGCGCAAGCGCGGGCCGGCTTTTTTCAGCTCTGTTTTGCCTCAAAGCCGATGTCGTCCAGAGCGGCGACGGCCGCTTTAACGGCGGCTTCATCACCCTCGATGCCGACGGTCTGATCCTTTAGAGACACGGTGAAACCGAGTTTAGCCTCCGTCAAAGCGTTGGTTATACGTCTGACGCAGTTTTCGCAATGCATATCAGGAACCTTCAATACTGTCATTATAATATCCTCCTATTGGTTTTTTGTTATTTCATGAGCTTCTGAAGCGTTGCGACTAGGTCGTCGACCACCTCGTCGCTGCCGTTTCTTATGTCGTTGACCACGCAGCTTTTAATATGGTTTGCGAGAAGCTCTCTATTAAAGGCGTTTAGGGCCGCCTGTATCGCCGATACCTGAGTGAGCACATCGGTGCAGTAGGCCTCGTCCTCAAGCATTTTTTTGATCCCGCGCACCTGCCCCTCGATTCGGCTAAGGCGGTTCATAAGGCTCCTGATCTCATCCTCGTCCCTGTGTTTTGTTTTGTTCGTCACAGCTTTTTCCCCCTCAACCTCAGAGCATTCGTAACGACGAAAATCGAGCTTAGCGACATGGCGAGCGCGCCGATCATAGGGCTAAGCAGAATACTGAACTCCGGATAAAGCACGCCGGCTGCGATCGGAATACCAAGAGTGTTATAGCAGAAGGCCCAGAATAGGTTCTGTTTAATATTGCGTATGGTGAGCCTGCTCAGCTTGATCGCTGCGGGAACGTCGTTAAGGTCGCTCTTCATAAGAACAAGATCAGCGGATTCGATCGCAATATCGCTGCCGTTTCCTATCGCGCAGCCGATATCAGCCTGAGCGAGAGCGGGCGCGTCGTTAATTCCATCGCCGACCATCATAACGGTTCTGCCCTCTTTTTGCAGCCGCTCGACCACCTTTGCCTTATCGTTCGGAAGGACTTCGGCAATGATTTCGTCGGTACCTACCTCCGAACCGATATAGCTCGCCGCAGCACTGCTGTCGCCCGTAAGCAGTATGGTTTTAACTCCCAGGTCACGCAGCTTTGTAATTGCGTCCCTGCTGCCCGCCTTTACCGTGTCCGCGACACTTATTATACCGAGCAGTACCCCGTCCTTTGCGGCCAGCATTGGCGTCTGTCCCTGAGAGGCGAGGCGCGAAAGCTGCTGAGTATATTTTTCCGCCGATATGCCGGATGTTTCCATGAGCTTTAAGTTTCCTATGAGAAGCGTTTTTCCGTCAGGCAGTGCTGCACTGATTCCAAGACCGGAGAGATTTTCGAACGAGGATACGGAAAGGGGAGAAAGGCCCCTGAGCTTCGCCTCTTCGGTAATGGCCTTTGCAAGAGGATGGTCGGAGAGGCTCTCCGCGCCAGAGGCCAGAGCGAGCAGCTCGTTTTCGGAAAGCGTATCGGAAATGAGCTCGGTTACGCGTGGTTTTCCCTCCGTGACAGTGCCCGTTTTGTCGAGCACAACGACATTTGTCTTATGGGTGATTTCAAGCGCCTCCCCGCTGCGAATGAGTATGCCTTTTGATGCACCGAGCCCAGTACCGACAATGATGGCTGTCGGTGTGGCAAGGCCCATCGCGCAGGGGCATGCAATTACCAGTATGGATGTGAATATTCGAAGAGCGAAGGAGAATTCGGCTCCCGCTATGAGCCATACGGCGAGAGCGACGGCTGCAATCGCCATTACAATGGGGACAAAAACGCCCGCCACCTTATCTGCGGTTTTCGAGATTGGAGCTTTTTTGCCCTGCGCGTCCTCGACAAATTTTATGATCTTTGACAGCGTCGTTTCGTCGCCTACACGGGTTATTTCCGCATATATGGCGCCGCTGACGAGGATGCTTCCACCGATGACCTCACTTCCGGGGAGTTTCCCGACGGGCATGCTCTCGCCCGTCAGCATGGCCTCGTCCGCACTGCCCTCGCCCTTTATAACCCGCCCGTCAAGAGGGACCTTGGTCCCGGGCTTTACGAGTACTAGGTCACCCTTTTTGAGGGTGTCTGTAGGTACTTCCCACTGCTTATCCTCAAGGATGAGAATTGCCGTGTCCGGCGTGAGCTCCATTAGTTTTGTAATGGCGCTTTTTGTTTTTTCCTTGCTGCCTGCCTCAAGATGCTTACCGAGCAGTACGAGTGTTATGACTATCGCGGCGGACTCAAAGTACAGGCTGTGCACCGCGTGCGGGCTGTCCGTGATGAGAAAAACGTTTGCAAGGCTATATAGGAAAGATGCGGTGCAGCTTACGGCGACCAGTGTATCCATGTTAGGATTGCGGTGAATGAGAGAGTTGAAGCCGCTTGTAAAAAAGCGCCTGCCGATATAGAGAATGGGAATCGTGAGCAAAAGCTCCGTGAGAGCAAAATTGACCGGATGCGTTTCCATGCCTATTATTTCGGGGAGGGGCAGGTTCTTTATCAGCATCGTTCCCATTGAGACATACAGCAGCAAAACTGAAAGGACTGCAGCTGCAATGAGGCTGCGGCGTTCTTCGATCAGAGCTTTGCTTTCATCGTCGTCTGCCTTTAACGTACCCGCGCCCTCGCTGTTTCGCTGCTTGGCCGTAAAGCCGGCTTTTTCAACTTTTGAAACGATTTGCTCGGGGCTAACAAGGTTTTCGTCGTATAATATTGTCATACGGTTCATCGGAAGATTGACGTCGCTGCGCTCGACACCCTCAAGCTTTCTCGTGACGCGTTCGACCGCGGATGAGCAGGCGGCGCAGTGCATTCCGCCGATATCATAGGTTTCTTCCTTCAAGAACTCACCTCCAATACCCTGGATGGGTATTTACATAATATACCCTCATGGGGTATTTGTAAAGAGCAAAGTTGAAAAAGAATTTTCCGTTCGTACGAAAAGGATATGCGGCTCGCGGCAAATTATCAACTTTGCAGACATCCCTGCACGTAAATTGGCTCTTGAAAAAGCGAAGTTTCTGCTGTATAATGACCCGTGTCACACGCCGGTGTGATGGAATGGTAGACGTAGTGGACTCAAAATCCACCGCTGGCAGCAGCGTGCCGGTTCGAGTCCGGCCACCGGCACCAAGCTAGGTTGACAAGTTTTCGATAAGAGAACTTGTCAACCTTTTTCGTTTATACTGATTCGCCGGATTTTTAGTGGTTTGCATAAAACATTAAATTATCTTATTTTGAGCTCTGCTTAATTTGAAATTTGTTGCGCTCTGACGTATAATACCTTGAAGATAAAACAGAATGCCGGCATATGCAAACATATTAAATTGGAGGCTGGGTGCAGACTAAACCGTCAGTTTTGAGGATATCGCTAAGCGGCTGAATTGAAACAAACGCTCCAATGGCAGTCTCAGAGGTGTATAAATGTCCAAGAAAAGGACCCTTAACAGCAAAGCAATTTTCCTGTCCGAGAAGCTCCGGCTTTCGCTTCAAATGATTCCGCAATATTCCTGCACTATTATTGAAGCACCGATGGGCTACGGCAAAACCACCGCTGTCCGTGAATATCTCCGGAATACAGCGTATCATGTGTTGTGGCAGAAGGTCTTCGGCAACTCGGTTTCAAGTTTCTGGTCGACTTTCTGCCGACTGCTTCGTGAGCTGGACGCCGTGCGGGCAGAGCGTCTGCAACAGCTCGGGTTTCCGGGCGACAGCACGGCGAAAGAAAAAGCGCTTGATCTTATGCAAAGCGTGTTTTCTTCCACCGGAACCATTTGGGTGATTGACGATTATCATCTTGTGGACTGCCCGGAGGTGTCCGGCTTTATCGAATATTTACTCTGGAACGAGTTGTCCAACTTTCACATCGTGCTCACCACGCGCTATACCCATTCAATAAACTTGGATGAGATGACTCTCAAGGGGTACGTGAACCATATCCAGAAAGACACCTTGGAACTGACATCTGAGGACATCATCTCCTATTACCGGCTGTGTGGACTTGCTCCGAAGGAAAAAGAAGCACTCTGGCTTTATACCTATACTGAAGGCTGGATCAGCGCCCTTTATCTTTTAGCACTCAGTTATCAGGCGGAAGGCGCCTTCTCAACGCCGTCAAGCATAACAGCGCTGATGGAAAAGACGGTTTATGCCCCTTTTTCCGATGAGATTAAGGATTTTTTAATGACCATCTGCTTTTTTGAAGCCTTTACTCCGGAGCAGGCCGCGCATATGTGGCAAAAAGGCGGAAGCGAGACACTTCTGGCGGAAATCGTAGGCAGAAATGCCTTTATCGGCTGGGACGGGCGGAGCGGAGCTTATCAGGTGCACAGGATTTTCTCTGAATTTCTAAAAAGTCTTTTTGAGCAGAAGCTTCCGGAAGAAAAGCAGCGCCTGTACGGGCGGGCGGCAGCGTGGTACCGGCAGACCGGGGACTATGTTCCGGCTATGGAATATTACGAGCTTGCACAGGATTTCGATGGTCTGCTGAATGTTCTGGAAGTTGATCAGGGACACAGTATGCACAACGAGCACAGGGAAAAGCTCATTGCGTTTATTGCGTCTTGCCCCGATGACATCCGGCAGGCGCACCCTGTAGCCATGCTGGTTTATGCGCTCTGCCTATTTTCCTATAACGAGACGGAGCGGTTCGCCGATGCCTGTACGGAGCTTTCGCGTACCCTTGGGAATGGCAAGCTTCCGGTGGAAACGACGCAAGCACTTTCCGGAGAATTTGAGGTTCTTTTGAGCTTTAGCGACTACAATAATATTGAAAAAATGCTTGTGCATTATAAACGAGCCGGAGACCTGCTCGACCGCCCGGCCGCATTTCTGGACACCCACGGAGGTTGGACCTTCGGCTCGCCCTCCGTGCTCTATATGTTTCATCGTGAGGCTGGAAAACTGGAGCAAGAGCTGAGCATGCTCCGGGAGGCCATGCCCTTTTATGACCGCCTCGCAAAGGGTCACGGCCGTGGTGCGGAGTTCGTTATGGAGGCCGAGCGGGACTATTTTCGCGGCGATCTCGGCAACGCGGAAATTGCGGTGCATAAGGCTCTCTATATGGCGGGCGGCAGCAAGCAGGAGGATATTCTTCTGTGCGCAGTATTTCTTCAGGCGCGGATAGCCCTTTGCAGAGGAGATTATGCGCTGGCGGCTTACAGTTTGAAAAATCTGCGCAAAGATCTTGAGAGCGGAGGCTGGTATAACCTCATGCATACTATGGAGCTCTGTTATGCGTGGATTCAACTTGGTCTGGGTCGAAAACAGGAAATTCCCCAGTGGATTTTGGAGGGGGACTTTTTTTCCAGCCACATCTACTTTCCCGCTATGGCGGCATTTCATATCGTTTGCGGCCGTGCGCTGCTGGTGTGCGGGGACTACGCAAAGCTACTGGGAAGCTTAGACTATTTTCTTGAAATTGCCTCCGTTTTCCCAAATCTGCTCAGCCAAATCTATGCCCGCATTTATGCGGCTGCGGCGAATGAGAAGCTGCATCGGCGTAATGCCGCGATTGAGGAGCTGCAAAAAGCACTCGCTTTGGCATTGCCTGACGGGCTTTTGATGCCCTTCGTGGAGAACTGTGATTTGCTCACTCCTGTCTTGGATGAACTTTCTCACAGCGGAGAGTATCGAGATGCCGCAATTGCCATATTGAAGCTGTACAAACCCTACCATCAGGCAACGCTACAGATCACGCGGGAGTATTTCGCGGAAAAACGTCCCAATCTGACGGAGCGGGAAACAGATATTGCCCAGCTTGTGGCGCAGGGTCTTTCCAACAGCGAGATCGGCTCGCGGCTTTATATCACCAACAACACCGTTAAAACCATGATGAAACGCATTTTCGAAAAACTCGGCATCAGTTCAAGGGAGATGCTGCGGCAATACATACAATCTTTGGAATAGCTAAGGTTTGTCACCCGCCCTTGTCACCCTGTGGGTGACAGACAACAAAAATAATTCACTGTACAATTAAAGTACAGTGGATTTTTGTTTTTATGGAGGTGAGGCAGTGAGTAAAATCATGCGGGTTTTACCCAAGGAGGACTATTGTCTGGAAATATTTTTGGACAACGGCAGCAGCGTCAATCTGAGCTTAAAGAACCGGCTTGAAACGATACGTTTTGGAATGCTCTCGGACACAGAACTGTTCAAAAAAGCAAGCACCGACGGTATCTGCATCAACTGGTACGGAAAAGTGGAAATATCCCTTAGCGAGGCTTTTCAACTGGCGCAAAAATGAGGCTTGAGAGCGCTTTAGCCTGTCCATTTTCATCTTTTATATTTGTAATCTTGGAGGAAAATAAGTATGAGAAATTGTTCGTTTCAAAAAAGCAGATTATTGGCAGCCTTTCTGGCTGTTTTTCTGATGCTTTCGTTTCTGCCGTCTCTGGCAGTACCTGCGCAGGCTGCCGAAGATCCGGTGCTGGATCAGGTCAATGAAACGTGCACGATACAAGAAAGTATGTATTTGAATTATATCGCACAAATATTTACCGCCGGCAAAACCGGAGTACTGAGCAATCTGGATCTGTATTTGCATACACGGGACAGTCTTGATGCAGGCTTTAGAGTCTGGATTGAAGAGGTGAGAGACGACCCTCAGGATCTTTACTATGGTATGCCCGAAAGTACGAAGATGATAGGTTATTCCCACAGTGAGAGTATTGAGAATGAACGCTGGATAAAGGGCGCTCCCGATTCATGGGCTTGGTATTCTTTTACCTTCGACCAGATGGCGAGGGTTCAGGCTGGGAAACAGTATGCAATTTGTTTGAAGGCAATCACTGACAATGTCAGGCTCGGCGGGGATGAAAAAGACACCGATTACTATGCGGGGGGAGCCGTTTGGCGGAAGTCAAGTGTAGATTATCCATGGGATAAACTGGAGAAGATAGATCTGGCGTTCAAGACATATGTCTCTTCCCCTTCCAATGATGCAACCCTGTACAATGTCACTTTGGAAAACGGAGAGTTGTATAATGGACAGTTGCATAATGAATTTAATCCCGAAAATACCGAATATACCGTGTTGATGGATATGAACCAAACTACGCTGAATATAACGCCTTCATTAATCATGCCAACCGCAGCCACGATTACGGTTGACGGCATTGCCTGCAGAAACGGTTCAACTCAAACGGTCGCTGTTCCAACTGACAAGGATATCCCGATTGTTGTGACCGCGGAAGACGGCATTACGACCAAAACCTATACCCTGAAAGCGGCTCACTCTTATAAGGTTGGATTTGCGCCGCTTTCCGGTGGGAGTATTAAAGCAGATCCGCTTGTAAAAAAGCAAGAAACGACCATAAATCTGACCATCACACCGGATCTGTTTAAACGGTTGAAACCGGGCTCTTTAAAATACAGTGATGGAACAGGCAACCATCTTATTTCAGGCACTAGCTTTACCATGCCTGATTCCGACGTCACTGTTTCAGCCGAATTTCTCGATGCACCCCAAACCGCGACCAGAAAGATACCCTCTGTGCATCCTGGCGGAGTTTCATGCCTGTATATCAATTCGGAAGATAACTGTATACTGACTACGTCCGCCAATAACGAGAAATTATATTCAGTCAACCCGGACAAATGCGAGGTGGCAGCTGAATTTACAGTGGATTCGACATTTGCGCGGGACGCGATTGGTATCGTTGATAGCCCGGATACAAATAAAATGTATATTCTCAATAATGGATCAAGCAATATTTCAGTATATGACCGAGCCAATTTCAATAAAGTAGACCATTCTATCAGTGTGGGGGCCAATCCCTGCGATCTGACCTGGAATTCCTCGCTTAACAGGCTCTATGCCGTTAACCGGGACGTCGATTCCGTTTCCATGATCAACGGCGCCGACGACACCGTATTTAACGTAGATGTTGGAAGTCATCCATGCGACATGGCGCTTGATACAACAATCAACAAAATTTATGTCGCAAATTCCGGCAGCGACAATATGACGGTGCTTGACGGTATATCCGGTGCCGTCCTTGCCACGGTGAATGTCGGGAGCGCACCTTGTGCCGTAGCGGTGGATTCGGCTTCCCAGAGAGCCTATGTGGTAAATTCGGGCAGCAACGACGTCACAGTCATCGACACCGCTGATAACAGTGTTACCGCCACAGTGAATGTCGGAGCCTCTCCTTCTGCAATAGAGACAAACCCGGATACCCACAAAATCTATGTTGCAAATTCAACGGGAAATACCCTTACTATTATTGATGGCAGCACTTTCGACACGACAACAGTGCCGGTTGGAAGTCAACCCATTGCTATTGCTGTGAATCCGAATAATAACGTCGTATATGTTTTAAATTACGTAAGCCAATCAGTTACAGCGGTTGATGAGAACGACAGAACGATAAACTATGCTTTGGGAATCGCTCCTGTCGCCATTGCGGTAAATACCAAAACCAATAGAGTCTATGTGGCTCATTCCGCTTCTGTCAGCTGGGATATTATTACGGAAATTCCAGCGCTGATACCGGAAACGCTGGCGGTAAGCAACCCGACAACTGCGGGTATTACAGTATCTCTGAATCCTTTAGTGGAAACCCTCACGGCGACAGACTTTACGATTTTAGACAGCTCTGGCGCTGCCGTGACGGTCTCAGATGCAGCGACCGAAGATATCGGATCGACCTATCAGATAAGTGCGGTATTGGCGGAAGGCCAAACCTATTCCCTTACCGCTTTGCATGACGGTTATTCTTTTGGTGTGGCAAAGAGCTTTACTGTACCGGGAACACCCGTGGACACCCATCACATTAGCGTCGGAACGTTTGACGGAGGCAGCATTACCGCATTGCCAACAACAGCAGCGGCAGGCGCAACAGTAAACCTGACTATCGCGCCGGAACCGGGAAAGCAGCTCAAAGCTGGTACCCTGAAGTTCAGTTATGGTACGACGGACAGCGCTATCTTAGACACAAGCTTTACGATGCCGGCCGCAGATGTAACGGTATCGGCGGTGTTTGAGGATGTGCCGCCTTCACCAATAAATAAAGATAAAGTCGCGGCAGACAAAGCGGCTTTGACTATTGGCTATGCCGCAGGAGACAATGATACTTCCGTCACAAAAGACCTGAACCTGACAGAGACAGGAGCGGTTTACGGCTCCACCATCACTTGGGTATCTGACAATACGAGCGTTGTCAGCAACAGCGGTATAGTAACCCGGCCGGTTTATACAAGCGGGGATGCGTCTGTAACTGTAACCGCCACGGTCTATAACTCTGGAGCCAGTGATACGAAGACCTTTGGTCTGGTTGTCTTGAAGCTTCCCCAGACGACCTGTACGATCACCTTTAACAAAAATGGTGGAGATATTGAAGCCAGCCCAAGTACTAAGACATCAGTATTGGATGGGAGCTTAGACACTCTGCCGACAAGCCCCACAAGATCCGGATATGTTTTCAGTGGATGGAATACAAAGGCAGACGGAACGGGTACGGCATTTACGGCAGCTACGACAGTGAACGCCGACCTTACGGTATATGCACAGTGGACTGTAATATCAAGCAACGGCAGCGGAGGTGGAATCAGCAGTCCGACTACAACCACAACAACCCCAACTACAACTACAACGAATACAGGAACTGCTTCTTCCAGTGTTACAAGTACCACAACTGCGGAAGCAAAAAGCGATTCAAACGGAAAAGCAACTGCGGCAGTAACAGAAACCCAGGTTAAAGATGCTGTAAACAAGGCTGTTGAAGAGGCTGCCAAGCAAGGGGAAGGCACATCGGCCAATGTGGAAATCAAGGTAGCAGCCCCCGCCGAAGCAAAAACCGTTGAGGCGAGCCTTTCGAAGGCAGCATTCGCAGCGGTAGCAGACAGCAAAACCGACGCATTGACGGCAGCTACGCCAGTAGCAAGCATAACCTTTGACAAAGCGGCAATTACCGCCATCTCAAGAGAAGCCACGGCCGATGTGAAGATTACAGCTTCAAAGGTTAATACATCGGATCTCTCTGAGGCAGCTAAGACTGCAGTCGGTGACAGGCCGGTATTCAATTTCAGCGTGACCAGCGGGAATAAAACCATCTCCCAGTTCGGCGGGACGGTCACCCTGTCCATCCCCTACGCTCCGGCTGCAGGTGAGGACGTAAACGCCATCGCCGTCTATTACATAAACTCCAACGGTGAGCTGGAAACTGTGATGAACGGTCATTACGATGCATCCACAAGCACTGTCGTGTTTACCACCAACCACTTCTCAACCTACGCCGTTGGCTACAACAAGGTGAGCTTCAGCGATGTGAGCACCACGGCTTGGTACAATGATGCGGTAACTTTCCTAGCGGCGCGTGGCATCACTTCAGGCACAACGGAAACCAATTTCAGCCCCGACGTAACACTTACACGCGGACAGTTCATTACGCTGCTCCTGCGTGCCTACGAAATCTCTCCTGATACCGGCAGCACGGACAATTTTACTGATGCGGGCAGCACATATTACACGAGCTATCTGGCGGCGGCTAAGCAGCTCGGCATCACAAGCGGCATTGGCGACAATATGTTCGCTCCTGACGAAGCCATCACCCGTCAGGATATGTTTACCCTCTTATACAGTGCACTTAAGGTTACAGGCAATCTCCCGCAGGTCAATACAGGCAAGACGCTCTCCGACTTCACGGACGCCGGCAGTGTAGCCTCCTGGGCGACTGACGCCATGACGGCGCTAGTCAGGGTCGGGACGGTCACGGGCGATAGCGGCAAACTCAATCCCACAGGCACGACAACCCGCGCGGAAATGGCGCAGGTACTGTATAACCTGCTGGGAAAATAAAACCGCAAAATAACCAAACAAAACATGGGCGGTCAGGATTTGCTTCCAGACCGCTCATGTTTTGTTTGGCCTAGAAAATCATGTGAGTTCGAATACACTGATTTTTCAAGCAAAATTTAATGATCTCGATTATTGTAATAAAACGCATAAAAAATCCATGTGACAGGATTCGAACCTGTACATGGATTTTTTATTTTCCTATGGAATTATTTGTGATATAATTGCATGGGATTATTTATATTATTTACATAAAGTAGTGGGTGGATGGGATGCATAATGCATTGGCAGAATCTGGTACAACATCTAAGCTAAACGGCAACCAATTGAAATTAATAGCAATTCTTGCTATGACGATAGATCATTTGGCTTGGACATTTTATCCGGGCTATCAAACTGGTGCAATACCAATTATTATGCATCTTATGGGCCGTCTGACAGCTCCAATTATGTGGTATTTCGTTGCAGAGGGCTTCTTTTATACGAAGAACCTTAAAAAATATATTATGAGAATGTTTCTGTTTGCAATTGTTTCTCATTTTGCTTATGCATTGATGTTTCAAAAAGATCTGATTCCCTTTCAGAACGATATATTTGATCAGACGAGCGTCATGTGGGCGCTGGCCTGGGTACTGGTTGCACTCTCTATTGAAAAAAGTGAAAATTTGAAATTAAAACCTTGGATGAAAAACCTTGCCATGTTATTAATATGGATCATCACTTTTTGTGCGGATTGGAGTTCCATTGCTGTTTTGGCGATTGTGCATATCGGCAAATATCGTGGGAATTTTAAAAGACAGATGACTGGGATGGTGTTGTACGTCGTAATATACGCGACTGTTTATGCGCTGTTTCTCAACCCCTTATATGGTCTTATGCAAATGGCCGTTGCCCTCTCAATTCCGGTTCTGTATCTTTACAATGGTGAGAAGGGTAAATGGAAAGGTATGAAATGGCTTTTTTATATTTACTATCCGGCGCATCTTACCATTTTAGGCTTAGTCAGGATTTTCATATTATCTTCAAACTGAAAGATTATGAGCATGATGTGCCGACAAGAATTGCCTGGTCTTTTATAAGATTGCATCTTGAAGCCTATTTTTATATTTTTGTAACGAGAGTTCGAGTCTTCTTCAAAATTTGAAAGATATCGATTTTAGTAATACAACACATAATTTATTCCCCAAAAAAGATGTCCTACGGTGAAAACCGCAGGACATCTTTTTTTTCTAGCAGGCACAGGACATAGCAAGAAGCATGTTTTAAGAAATTGTTTATTGAATCAAATCGAATTCAACAATATAATGGTAATATACAGATTGGCTATAGGGAGGTAATATACATTCAGAATATACTAAAAAAACACAGATTGGCAATGATCATCCTATCAGCATTTCTGACAACCGCTACCCTAATGCTTCTGGTCAGACTCCCGGGGATGAGAAACAGCGCGCCTGAAAACACCACTGCCGAGGAGGCAAACGGTGTCTATACCCTGACGGATATCACGGATTGGAAGACCCCCGTCACCCTGCCGCCCGGTCAAACATACTATCCTGGCATTTTGCTGACGCCGGAGGATGTCGATTCAACCGTCCCCGTCGGCACGACGCAATATGATGCGCTGCACGCCGATTATTTATCCCAACGGT
>JAYFQM010000042.1:0-9949 GCA_034927185.1 Oscillospiraceae bacterium
TCTGGTGTCCGTCTCACGTCCAACGCTGATATAGGTTAATACTCGCTCCGCTGAAACGAATTCAGGGAGCAATAAGAGTTTTTCAAGGATGACTCGGTCACTTTGTATAATATAGCTGCTGTCAAGAGCCGCCTCGCGCTCCCTGACAAGTGCCCTGAAAGCCTTCTTATCCACGGATCAGTATACCAGATCGGCTCTGACTTTTTCAGCCGTTTTTTCGCCCTTCAAATGCACGAGGAGCGCGAGTCCAAAATCAATTGCAGAACCGGCGGCACGGCCGGTCAGAATACTCCCATCCAGCAAAACGGGGTTTTTCGTATCGCAAAGCGCCTTGCCCATCATGTTTTCGCAGCCGGGGTAGCAGGTGATGCGCTTTCCGTCCGTCAGTCCGAGCTTTGCCAAAACGGAAGGGCCGGCGCAAATAGCCGCAAGAAAAGCACTTGAAGCCGCGGCTGTTTCAAGCAGCTTCATCGTTTTATCATCGGAAGTAATTGAACGTACTCCGCCCATTCCTCCGGGGATGACAAAGGTATCACCGGAAGCCGGAACGATATCGTTCGTAAGGATATCGGCGAGAAACGTAATCCCGTGGCTCCCGCGGACGGCTCTTGAGGCACCTGACGTAGCAAAAAGCACCTGTTCTCCGCCGCGGCGGAGAATATCGCAGGGGGCGGCGGCTTCGATTTCTTCAAAGCCCTCGCCCAGTATGATGTATACCATTACCGCAAGACCCCCTTCACGGTTTCATAAACATCTTCGTGTATATCTGCAACGCCCCGCATCAGACCGCTTTCAAGGCAGCGGACTTTGCTCCAACCCAGGCGGCCGGCGGCCCGTGCGCCTGCTTTTAGACAAGCGGCAAGGTAGGAAATGTTGGTTTCGTGTATATCGCCGGATGTTCCGGTCTGCTCCTGCCTCGCCTTCATCTGGCGAAGACAGGTTTCAAGGTCAATATCCATGTATAGGACGATATCCGGCTTCGGAAGTTCCATTAAACGGAACTCAAAATCGTAAAGCCAGTCAAAAAAAGCGTCCAGCTCGTTTTCGGGGAGCTTTGCACCCTGATGTATAGCGTTTGACGTCGTATACCGGTCGCAAATGACGGTACCGCCGCTTTTATAGTATTCCCCCCAGTCCGTCTTAAAAGAGGCAAAGCGGTCGACAAAGAAAAAGGTCGAGGCTGCAAAAGCGTTGACGTCTCCCGGCTCCTTTCCGAACTCTCCGGACAGGTATGAACGCAGCAGGGAGGAGGAGCTCTTGTCATAGCGTGGGAAAACTAGCCTGCGAAAGGGAACGCCGTCTCTTTCGAGCCGCTCGGCAAGCAGCCTAAACTGCGTCGATTTTCCGCTTCCGTCAATGCCTTCAAGCACTATAAGTTTTCCCTGCATCGCTTTCCGTCTCCTTGTGTGAGTAAGTTGGCTATTTCCTGAAAAGTCTCTTCCCTATGACCTTAAAGCCGAACTTCGGCAGATTTGACATACGCCCCAAACGGGAGGGGTCCTCCTTGAAACGATAGAGCCACTCGAGATTTAGCTTGCGCCATGCCTCGGGAGCTCGCTCGGCAACACATGCAAAAATGTCCATCGAGCCGCCAAGCCCTGCCATAAGCCCGACCCTTAGACAGGGCGCGTTTTTTTGCATCCAAAGCTCCTGCTTCGGAGCGCCGAGACAGACAAGCAAAAGGTCCGGGGACGCCTGATTGATTTTTTTAATGACGGGTGCATCGTCGGTAAAATAGCCGTCGTTTGTTCCGACAATCCTGAGGCCGGAGTAGCGCTCGGTGAGCTTTTGCTCCGCAAGCTGCGCGACGCCCGGCTTGGCGCCCAGCAAAAATACGGTCATGTGCTTTTCGGCCATTAGTCCAAAAAGCGCTTCCGCAAATTCGATTCCTGGGATTTTTTCCCTTAGCGGGGTGCCAAGTATACTCGCACCCTTGACTATGCCTATTCCATCGGGGAGAACAAGACTCGCCGAATTTACGGCGTCCAAAAGAAAGGAGTCGTCACGGCAGAGCATGACGATCTCAGGATTCGGTGTTACGACATAGGCCGCGTCTCTGCGCTCCATAAGCCCAAGGGCTTTGTTAACAGCCTCCGTCATTGTTATATTGTCGAACAAAACTCCCAGAACATCAATTCTGATTTTGATCAAATCCTTTCAGGAGAGCGGCGCGGGCCGCTACACCTGCGAAAAAACTTCGCCGATTTTTTGGTTTATAACAAGATTAGCGTAAGAGTCATACGGCGTCGGCTGTTTGTTTATCAGCACGAGCTTTTTGCCCTTATAGTAATGAATCAATCCCGCCGCGGGATAAACGTTAAGGGAGGTACCACCGACTATGAGCATATCCGCAAGACTGATATACCGCACCGCTTCGGCAATTACTCGGTCATTGAGTTGCTCCTCATACAAAACGACGTCCGGACGGACGACGCCGCCGCAGGCGCAGCGGGGAACGCCGGCCGAGTCGTTTACTTCCTCCTCCGGCATTTCCTTTCCGCAGGATACGCAGTAAAACCTGTGTATTGTGCCGTGCAGTTCAAAAACCGTTCTGCTGCCGGCAGCCTGATGCAGCCCGTCGATGTTCTGCGTTACTACTGCTTTGAGTTTACCTTCCTTTTCAAGCTCGGCAAGCCTCAGATGCGCGCGGTTCGGCTTCACATCGCCGAGGACCAGCTTGTCGCGGTAAAAACAATAAAACTCCTCCGGGTTTTTTCGGAAAAAGCTTCCGCTTAGTATTTCCTCAGGAGGGTACTTGTATTTCTGGTTATAAAGACCGTCCACACTGCGAAAATCGGGTATGCCGCTTTCCGTTGAAACGCCCGCGCCGCCAAAAAAGACGATATTTCCGCTCCCAGAGATCATATCGCGGAGCCTGTTTATTTCCGCGCTCATACCAACACCTCCGATAGCCGAATAATATTAAGACTAAATTTTATTATACACATCAGGCGGACGTTTCGCAAGATAAAAAGGGCTGCCCCAATCGTATTTGAGACAGCCGGTTAAGGTTCTATTGCGGGCTCATGGTATAGTTCGGCGCTTCCTTCGTGATATAGATATCATGCGGGTGACTCTCCTTGAGGCCTGCGCTGGTTATGCGTACAAAGCGGCTGTTTTTCCGAAGTGCGTCGATATCGGGTGTTCCGCAGTAACCCATGCCGGATTTAAGTCCGCCCATGAGCTGAAAAATCGATTCGGAGACAAGTCCGCGATAGGGAACCCTGCCCTCGACGCCTTCCGGCACGAGCTTTTTGTTGTCCGACTGGAAATAGCGGTCGCGGCTGCCCTTTGCCATTGCGGCAAGACTGCCCATTCCTCTGTAGACCTTGAACTGGCGGCCCTGATATACTTCGGTGTCGCCAGGGCTTTCCTCGCAGCCGGCCAGAAGTGAGCCGAGCATGACGACAGAGGCACCCGCGGCGATTGCTTTGACAATATCTCCGGAGTACTTGACACCGCCGTCAGCAATGATCGGTATACCGAACTTATCCGCCATCTCGGCGCAGTCAAGAACGGCGGTCATCTGCGGTACGCCGATCCCCGCCACGACCCGCGTAGTGCAGATTGAGCCTGGGCCAATGCCGACCTTTACACAATCCGCCCCCGCCTTAATGAGAGCCTCCGTGCCCGCGGCCGTCGCAATGTTGCCGGCGATGAGCTGGACGTCAGGAAATTTCTCCTTTATGAGAGAAACGCTTCGGAGAATGTTCTCGGAATGTCCATGGGCGCTGTCCAGCACTAGAACATCAACGCCCACATCGATAAGCGCCTTCGACCTGTCGAGAATGTCAGGGGTCGCTCCGATTGCCGCCGCGCAAAGAAGACGGCCGTGAGAATCTTTTGCGGAGTGCGGATAGGTCAGCGCCTTTTCTATGTCTTTAATTGTAATAAGCCCACTCAGACGGCCGTTTTCGTCAACTAAAGGGAGCTTTTCGATTTTATTTATGTGAAGGATTTTCTTGGCTTCTTCGAGCGTGGTTCCGACTCTGCCGGTTATAAGCCCTTCCTTGGTCATAACGTCTGCGATGAGCCGGGTCATATCCTCCTCAAACTTCATGTCACGGTTCGTGATTATGCCGATAAGAATCCCGTCCGTATCAACGATGGGAACTCCGGAGATGCGGAATTTTGCCATAAGAGCGTCCGCCTCGCCTATCGTGTGATCAGCGGTCAGCGAAAAGGGGTTTGTTATGACTCCATTTTCGGAGCGCTTAACCTGATCAACCTGCTCGGCCTGAGCCTCGATGCTCATGTTCTTGTGTATGACGCCAATGCCGCCCTCCCTTGCAAGCGCAATTGCCATGCGGTATTCAGTAACCGTATCCATGGCGGCGCTGATCAGAGGAACCCTGAGCGCAATTTTTTTAGTAAGCCTTGTTGCAAGGTCAATGTCGGCCGGCAGCACACTGCTCTCCGCGGGGACAAGAAGCACATCGTCGTAGGTCAGCCCCTCGCCGATGAAGCGATCGGCGTATTTCTTTTCAGTTTCCATATTAACCGCTCCCTTTCATTAAGCTGAGGAGAACCGAATACGGCGCGCCTCTTTTTTATTTTGAACATTGTACTCCACTTATGGACAGACTGTCAATCGCCAACGCCGCAAATATTATGCGTTCTTTTTGATGTTTTTACCGGCCTTGAGACAAATCAGCCTGTCTCCCTCAAACAACCCATATTATCTGAGCGCTCGTTTGTGCGGGCATAATAGAATATGTACTGCTGAGCAAGCCCAGCGTAGGGGCCGAGGACGCCGGGATCGTAGTTTTCTGGAAAATGTCTCTCCAGCGCGCGCTTCATCCATACGTCGATCGGGAACCTGTCCATGCGGTGAAGCCCGTAGAGCATGAAGCAGTTTGCGACCTTGTCGCCGATTCCGCGGATACGTCTTACTTCTGAGAAGGCTGCCTCGGAGGGCAGGTTTGGCAGAACTTCAAAATCGAGCTCGCCGTTTGTGACGGCGCGGGCGGCGCAGAGTATATATTCAGCGCGGTAGCCACAGCGCAGCGGTGACAGGTCTTTTTCGTCAAGCGCCGCGAGTGCGTCTGCGGGAGGAAAGGCGAAAAGCCCCGGTGCTATCTCCTCACCAAAACGGTTGCAAAGCGTGGCTATAATATTTCTGATTCTCGGAATATTGTTGCACTGCGATATGATAAAGCTGACCAAAGTCTCCCACGGGTCCTGACGAAGTATGCGTATGCCGCGCCCGAAGTCGGCGCATTTTTTCAGGTATGACGGATCGGTGAAGGGCTTTGACATTTCATCGTAATCAACGCCGAGATCAAAATACTCACGCCAGAAGGGAATATCGCCGTCGGGAGCGCTGCAGAGTATGCGTCCGTCCTCCTCGCGCAGCGTAAGGGCCTTCCCGCGAACGACGCCGGTATATTGACCGCTCTCATCGGCGCTCCAGCGGAAGCACTGACCGCACTCAAAGGTCTTTTTCAGATCGAGCTCCGCGGCGGATGCCAAAGCATATTCCGTTTTTAGAGATTTTTGCATGGCTTTGTCTCCTCTTTCGTGCCAGGGAAGTGATTTTGCAAAAATCCCGCCCCAAATGAGGCGGGATCAGTGTTTAAAACTAAATTAAAAAGAGTGCTTATTCTTGTTTTTTCTTGCGGCCTCAGATTTCTTGCGGCGCTTTACGCTGGGACTCTGATAGTATTCCTTTTTTCTGAGGTCCGATAGAACTCCGGATTTTGCGCAGCTTCTCTTAAATCTTTTAAGAGCGCTGTCCAGAGATTCATTCTCTTTTACGCGTACTTCTGACATTTTATTTCCCTCCCTCCAAATACGCCAACTGGCGCTTTAAGGGCCATCGTCCATGGCTTTAACATGACTGATTATAATTGTTTCTCGTTTCAATGTCAAGAGTTTTCACCGTGACCAAAGGGCAATATACGGTATATGAGCGCAGTATAACCATAATAATTCATATATATGCTAATATTCAACACGAAATCATTGAGGACAGGTTAATGTGAATATACTAACAAAGCAGTACGCTTATTAATTTTTGTAAAGCAGCGCGCTTCAAATAATGCTTGTAATATTTATGTAATTCGCTTATACTGATTATAATGACGTGTTTATTGGGGGTCATCCGGTGGAAACGAATCCTGTATTGCTCAGCACATTGTCTCTTGACAGCGACATTCCGCTCTATTCTCAGCTAGTGAGTATTGTCAAACGCAATATTACAGCCGGTACGCTGGGTGCCGGCGAGCTTCTTCCCTCTGAGGCGGAGCTATGCAAAACCTTTAATATCAGCAGAAGTACGGTTCGTCAGGCGATTGGCTCGCTTGAAGCGGAGGGCCTTGTAGTACGTAAGCAGGGGAGAGGAACCTTCGTGGCGGAGCCGAAGATGCGGCGCAAAACTGAAAACGTGTATTCCTTCACTTCGGAAATAAGTTCAATGGGTCTTACTCCCTCGTCTACGCTGATCGAGTTCGAGATCATAACACCCACTCCGGACCTTATGAAGGTGCTCGAGCTTAACTCCGCGGACAAGAGCGTCTATCGCTTCACGCGTATCAGAAACGTGGATGACGCCCCGCTTATTCTGGAAACCTCGTTCTATCCTCAGTATATATATCCGAAACTGACCCGCGAGCTTCTAAGGACTCACAGCTTCTACAGCCTGCTTTATGAAGTCGGTATAGCGCCCGCTTCAGCAGTGGATTCCTATGAGGCCGTTATCCTGGGCCGCGAAGAGGCCGAGCTTCTAAAGTGCAGACCGGGTAGCTGCGCATTTTCGGTACAGAGGAGAACAAGAACTGAAACGGGCATGATTTATGAGTATACCCAGAGTCTGATCAGAGCGGACAGGGTCACTCTGGACATCTATCTGCATAAGGATGGCGTTTCATTTACCAGAAGCGTTGATAAGTAACTGCATAATTCAGGCGAAATTTTCTAATAATTATGTGTATAGGTGTTTACAAAAGGATACTCTTGTAGTATATTGAATGTAACAGACATACCATACGTTTATAATGTGCATTTAGGAGGATAAAAATGAGTAAGATCAGAGTAGGTATTAACGGCTTCGGAAGAATAGGTAGGCTTGTTTTCCGTGCCGGGCTTAATAATGAGAACATCGAGTTTGTCGGCATTAACGACATGATTACGCCCGATTATATGGAGTATATGCTTAAATACGACACGATTCACGGCAAATTTGACGGCGAGGTCAGCCATACGGACAACAGCATCGTCGTAAACGGCAAGACCATTCCCGTGTTTAGCGAGAAGGACCCCGCAAATCTGCCTTGGGGCAAGCTTGATACGGATTTCGTAGTTGAGTCGACCGGACTTTTCACAACCATGGAGAAGGCTGGAGCACATCTTGCCGCTGGAGCAAAGAAGGTCGTCATTTCCGCCCCGTCAAAGGACGCTCCTATGTTTGTCATGGGAGTCAACAACAAGTCCTATACTTCCGATATGAAGATCGTTTCCAACGCCTCCTGCACTACGAATTGCCTCGCGCCGCTTACAAAGGTTATAAACGATAAATTCGGTGTGGAGTCGGGACTGATGACCACCGTCCATTCCACAACGGCCACCCAGCGCACTGTCGACGGCCCTTCCGCTAAGGATTGGAGAGGCGGCAGAGCGGCTTCTGGAAACATTATTCCGTCATCAACCGGCGCGGCAAAGGCTGTCGGCAAGGTCATACCCGAACTCAACGGTAAGCTGACCGGAATGTCCTTCCGTGTTCCCACGCTGGATGTATCCGTCGTCGATCTGACGGTTAACCTCAAGACGGCAACTACCTATGAAGAAATCTGCAAGGTCATGAAGGAAGCCTCCGAAGGCGAGCTCAAGGGCATTCTGGGCTACACCGACGAGCTGGTCGTTTCCTCCGACTTTATCCATGATCCCCGGACATCGATTTTCGACGCGGGAGCCGGAATCATGCTCAACGAGAAGTTCGTCAAGCTTGTTGCGTGGTACGATAACGAGTGGGGTTATTCAAACAAGGTCGTCGACCTCATCGAGTATATAAACTCGGTTAAATAAAACGGCAATATATAAAAAGCATCCGGTGCGGAAGCACCGGATGCTTTTTTATATACTCCAAGCCATCAATAGGCGCCGATTGGCGGCATTATTTCGGGTAGGAAGAAAAGATTGCTGTTTCTGTACTTGAAAAAGAACATTCTGAAAATAAGATTATCGCCGGTTGCGTAACCCCTTTGGGCAGTGCGAAAATCATCTATCTCAATGTTAATGGCGGCGGCCGGAAGCCTCATGGACATCGCGGATACGTTTATGATTGACAAAACGCAGGCATTGAAGGCATAGGTAAGGTCGTTCTTCAAGGTGTGGCCGGCATCAAGATACTCGCGCTTTGATGCTTCGTTAAAAGCTGTGAGTTCCTCCAAAGACGAAAAGCTCTTCATGGGCGATGACCCGTCAACATCCAGAACGTTCAGACAGTTTTTTCTTAGAAAGACGTCAAGCTCGTTTTCATAAGTCATATGCTGTTTAACTCCGCCCACAAAGTCTTCGTTGTGTGCAAAGCAGAAGTAGTCGCAAATATAATGGCACATTACGCCAAGCTTTTTTGAATACTCCGCGCCGATTCTGCCGGAATTACTTACGGGACGGCCAGAAAGTTCGGCCAGGATTTCCCCGGTCTTGCGTGAACATACCTTTCCAAAATGCGGAGCGACCCACATTGCCGGAGTCTGGTCCGGCATTATGTTACCGTAAGCAAATGCGGTTCGGTTAAGGAAAATGCCGCGCTTTTGAAGCGAAGCATATAAAAGATGTGCTACTGCGAAATGTGATGTAGCTTTCATTATATCTCCTATTATACTATGTGCCGGGATTCGGGCTCTCTAAAAAACAATATAAAGCTGAAAAGCCTCGGGTCTTCGGGATAACCGAAAAATATAAACAACATATTATTTGTAGCAGTTTCAGGACGTTATGTCAAGCTTTAGGGCAGTATGTATATTAGTTAATATTTACAAAAAAGGTGTTATGAGCGGGAAATATTAACGAATGTGACAGAATGAACGGTTTTATGCTGAATGTTAATAAAAAGTTTACTTTCAATCTAAATTTGACGTAGTTATTAATGGAAATTAAGGTATTTTTTGCAAATATAATTTTTATAAACTAGCAGTATGCTTTGTTTCGGGCTGATTAAAAGTGGAGAAACATTGAGCTTAGTAAAGTGGTATATTATGTAAACCTTTACTCGTCAGATTAAATATACTGTATGTTCTTTTAGAAAAATTTTGCTAATATAATACAAAATAGTGCCAAAACAATGAAACATATTTGCTGCAGAACCGTCTTAAACAATTGAAATATTACATTAGGTTGTCATAAGAACTTATTTAGTTTAAGATTGACAATGTTTGCTGCGAGTGATATATTGCGGGTGTACTATTACGAACAATACACTTATCTAGTGTGAATATAAGGAGAGATTAAATGAAGATGAGTCATGACGTATCCAAAAAGGCCGCATCCGCAATAATGGCATTCGTGCTGTTGGCGGGACTACTCACAGGCTGCGGCGGCTCCAAGGAGGGAAACAAAGAGACGCTTTCCGAATATGTTTATGTCCCCCAGTATTCCAGCATCCCTGAAGAGGTGACAGACATATCAAATCCGTATCTTTACGGGGACACTATTTATTTCAACGCGAATATGCCTGTGCACGCGGACGGCACTCCCGCTACTCAGGCGGAGCTTGACGCCATGTACGGCGGAGCAGTTACATATAAAGGAGCCGCGTCTTCAACTGACGTAAAGGTAGCCGTAGCGGAAACCACTACTGCGGAGGTTACCTCTACTTCCGTGCCGGTCGAGGAATCCGCTCCTGGAACAGAAGCAATCTCAGACATTACATACAAGAACTTTTTATATGCAATCAACAGAGACGGCACAGACTATCATAAGCTTGCCGACTACGTTCCTAAAGCAACAT
>JAYFQM010000033.1:0-14839 GCA_034927185.1 Oscillospiraceae bacterium
TACTGCAGGTCGTCCTTGAAGTGGAACTCTCCGAACTTCACATAGTCGTAGCCCATTTTGTCAAGCGTTGCACGGGCGTATTCATAACCAAGCAGCGTCGGGTTGCATTTAATAAATGTATGCAGCTTCTTTTCCGTCAGAAGATAACGCGCTATCCTTTCGATTTCCTGCGGAGGACAGCCGTGCAGCGTCGAGAGCGTCACTGAATTGCATATATTTGCGGGAATACTCCGTATGTCGTCAAGAGTGACCTTTTCAAATCTGCCGACATTTGAGGCCAGCCAGCTCATGCATTCCTTATATATGGGAGAAGTCCCGGCATCCTTAAGTCCTTCAATAAATCTATCAATTTTTTCAGTCTTGATACCCGCCAAATCGTATCCGACGCTCATATTAAACTGGAACCCGTCCACGGCGCCAAGCCCAAATTCCTTAGAGATTATATGCAGGGCAAACCATGCCTTGATATATTCGTCGAAGGCCTGAGGGACATACAGCTCCGTCGACCATTCGACGTTATAGCCCTCGTCGTCGGCTTTGATGCAGGGCTTTGAAACGGGCAAATCCTCACCGTCCAGTATCTGGACGGTTTTCAGCTCAAAGAAGCGGCTGCCCGCATAATAGGCGGCAATTATGTTCTGCGCAAGCTGAGTATGCGGTCCTGCGGCCGGTCCGAAAGGCGTTTCAAGCTTCCCACCGAAAACTTTCCACTCATTTCCGTTTTTGTGAATATAGGGCCTGTGTATTCCGAAAACCGTTCCCACGGTCTTTTTTTCGTTCAGTATCCACTCCATAATATCCGCGAATGGAATAGGGGTCATTTTATCGCTCATCTTAGCTTTCTCCGTTTCTGAGTTTAACCGTTAATTTTCTTCCACAGCTTCGCCGCTTCCCCGCGGACCTCGGACATGACCTTCTCCTCGTCGATACCGCAAAGCTCTCTGTCCTTCATCAGGACATTACCGTTGCAGACCGTCGTGACAACGTTTTTGCCCGTCATGCCGAAGAGAATGTGACCGTTGCAATTTGTGCCGTCTATCGGCGTCGGAGGTATATAATCCATGACAATCACGTCCGCCGCCGCTCCGGGCTTCAAAACGCCTAGTTTTTTCTTGAAATAGCGGCCCGCGATTTTAGCGTTCCCTTCGAAAAGCATCTGCGGGACTTCGCCCCACGCGGCCGTCGCGTCGCACAAATGGTGCTTGTGAAGGATGTTGGCAACCTTATATGATTCTATCATATCATGCGTGTATCCGTCAGTACCCAATCCCGTCAGTATTCCCCTGTGCACTATCTCCATAGTCGGCGGGCAGCCGCAGGCGTTGCCCATATTGGACTCCGGGTTGTGAACGACCATAGTGTCCGTTTCGCGGAGAAGTTCTATCTCGTGCGGATTTACATATATGCAATGAGCGGTAATAGTCTTCGAACCCAGAATTCCCATGTCCATCAGACGGTCGACTATCCTCTTCCCGTGGGTCTTAAGGCAGCTGTGCAGATCTTCAATTCCTTCGGCGACATGGATATGATAGCCGACATCTGCGGGCTTTGAAGCTGCGCATAGCTCGAGAGTATCATCGGAAAGAGTAAAGGACGCATGCAGCCCCATCATCGCAGCGAGCATATCGGATTTGTCATCAAGCGCATGCTTAATAAACGTCTCGTTTTCCTTTACGGCAAGACGGGCCTTGTCCTTTCCGTCACGGTCTGAAACCTCATAGCAAAGGCAGGTTCGGACACCCATTTCCTTTGCCGCGTCCTCTATCGCCGACAGGCTGCCTGTTATCTCCCCAAAGCTGGCGTGATGATCGAAAACGGTCGTGACGCCGTTTTTGATGGACTCAATGTAAGTCTGTCTGGCGCTCTGTCTTGTCTGTTCAAGCGTCAGATTGCGGTCGATCGTCCACCACATGCCGTCCAGGATGTCAAGAAAACCCTTGGGATTATATCCTTTAATGCTAAGGCCTCTTGCCATTGCGCTGTATATATGCTCATGTGTGTTTATAAACGCGGGCATAATAACGCCGTTTTTTGCGTCAATAAAATCTGCCTGAGGAAAAGCGCGCTTCATCTCCGAGGTGTTGCCAACTTCAAGTATTACGGAGCCATCCAGAACAACCGCTCCGTCATCGATGTATGGATTGCCCTCGTCCCTTGTAATCAGTCTGCCGTTTCCGATTATAATCATGAAACTACCTCCAAGAATTTGTGATTTTTAACTAAGCGCCTATCTTATGCCGGAATCCTTGTCGTAATAATAGCACTAAATTATTATATATTCAAGTGAAAACAAAATAAATTTTAGATAATCTAAAAATATTTTAGATTTACGCTTGAATATCTTTTGTTTTGTGCTATTATGAGATTGTAATGAGTTAAGATAAGAATCAAAATTATAGCGAGGGAAGATAATCTTGGAAAAAATGCTTGAAATATTGAAAGACATCGCCGACGGCATTGCCAAGGAATTTGGTCAGAACTGCGAGGTTGCGATTCACGACTTGTCGGGGGAACTTGAGAACTCTATTGTATACATCATTAACGGGCACGTGACCAATAGGCACGCGGGCAGCGGCACTTCAAAAATTGTACTTGAAACCATGCATAAAGACCCCTCGGCCATCAAGGACCAGCTCGGTTATCTATCGCGCACTTCAGAAGGAAGAATACTCAAATCCAGTACAATTTTTATCAGGGATGACAATCAAAAGGTCCATTACATCCTATCCATAAACTATGATATTACGGAACTCCTGTCGGTCAGTCACGCTATACGGGATCTGATTACTCCGGATGCCGCGCCGGAAAGTGAACAGCCGGAGCAGATAGCCAACAATGTAAACGACCTGCTGGATAATCTTATAAAACAATCCGTGTCTATCGTCGGGAAGCCTGTCGCTCTTATGAGCAAGGAAGATAAAATCAAGGCGATTCAGTTTTTAAATGATGCTGGGGCTTTCCTTGTTACCAAGTCCGGAAATAAGATTTCCGAGTATTTCGGCATATCAAAGTTCACAATGTACAGTTATATCAATGAAGTCAAAGAATAAAAGGATTGATTTGAAGGGAGGCGCAAGCCGTATCATCGGGTCATGATCAGGACCAGACGGTAGAGAAGAATGCAAAATGAAATTTTGTGGGTTGAAAACAAAATGCCTAAAACCGAAGATAAATATCTTACGATAATGTCACTGGAAGAGGTCGAAACAGCAAGAAATTTTCACAAGAGCTTTCCCCAGTATTCGAAAACGCCTCTTGCCAAGCTGAGCCATCTGGCAAAATATCTCGGTGTGAGCGAGCTTTATGTAAAGGATGAGTCCTATCGCTTCAACCTTAACGCTTTCAAAGTTCTTGGAGGCTCCTTTGCGATGGCAAAGTATATCGCAAAGCAGACCGGCCGGAGCATTTCGGATCTTAGCTATGATGTCTTAACTTCCGACGAGCTGAAAAACGATTTCGGCTATGCGACCTTTTTCACGGCAACGGACGGCAATCACGGCAGGGGTGTCGCATGGGCGGCAAACAAGCTTAAGCAGAAGGCCGTGGTATTCATGCCTAAGGGAACCACACAGGCTCGGCTTGAAAACGTACTGAAAGAAAATGCCACCGCGACCATCGAGGACGCGAACTATGACGAATGTGTAAGAATGGCGGCAGCGGCGGCAGCGGGTACAAAAAACGGTGTTGTCGTTCAGGACACGGCATGGGAAGGATATGAAGAAATTCCTTCCTGGATTATGCAGGGCTACGGAACGATGGCTTTGGAGGCTTCCGAGCAGCTCGAAGAGTATTGCTGCGGACGCCCGACGCATGTTTTCGTTCAGGCCGGCGTCGGATCCCTTGCCGGAGCGGTACAGGGGTATTTTGCCAACCGTTACCCCAACAATCCACCGACCGTTGTGGTAGTTGAAGCTCAGGCTGCGGCCTGCCTCTATAAAAGCGCTTCAGCAGCCGACGGCTCGATTCGGATCGTTGACGGCGATATGCAGACGATTATGGCCGGGCTTGCCTGTGGTGAGCCGAACACAATCTCGTGGGATATTCTCAGAAACCATGTGAAGGTTTTTGTATCCTGTCCCGACTGGGTTGCCGAAAGGGGTATGCGTATCCTTGCAGCTCCGATGAAGGGCGACCCGCAGGTTATTTCAGGCGAATCCGGTGCCGTATCGATGGGCCTTGTTGCGGCGGTTATCAAAGATCCGGAATATAAGGAACTCCGCGACGCAATCGGACTCGATTCCGAATCAAGAATTCTTTTGTTCTCGACCGAGGGGGACACGGACCCCGAAAGAGACAAGGCAATCGTATGGGATGCGGCGAAGATAAAAACAATTTAGAATAAAAGGAGAGCTGACTATGGATTTCGCAATAATAAATGAAAAAGCCAAAAACTATGAAAAGGATATGACGGAATTCCTGCGCGAGCTGGTGAAAATTCCAGGCGAGAGCTGCGGTGAAGAAGGCCATATCAAAAGAATCGCGAAAGAAATGAATAAGGTTGGCTTCGACAGGGTCGACATTGATCCTCAGGGCAATGTTCTCGGCTACATGGGCACCGGCAATACACTTATCGCGTTCGATGCGCATATTGACACAGTTGGAATAGGCAACGTAAAAAACTGGAATTTTGATCCCTATGAAGGTTATGAAAGCGAGACGGAAATCGGCGGACGCGGTACCTCCGATCAACTAGGCGGTATTGTTTCCTCCGTTTACGGCGCTAAGATCATGAAAGACCTCGGACTCATCGGCGAGAAGTATGCAGTTCTCGTTGTTGGTTCGGTTCAGGAAGAGGATTGCGACGGCCTTTGCTGGCAATACATTATAAACGAGGATAAGGTTCGTCCCGAATTTGTCGTTTCCACCGAACCCACGGACGGCGGCATTTATCGCGGTCATCGCGGCAGAATGGAAATCCGCGTCGATGTCAAGGGAGTATCCTGCCATGGCAGCGCTCCCGAAAGAGGCGACAATGCAATCTACAAAATGGCGGATATTCTTCAGGATATCCGCGCGCTCAACGAAAACGACGCGGCCGACAGCACAGAGATTAAGGGACTTGTCAAAATGCTCGACGAAACGCATAATACTCAGTGGAAGGAAGCCCGCTTTCTGGGCCGTGGAACTGTTACGACCTCGGAGATTTTTTTCACCAGCCCCAGCCGATGCGCCGTTGCGGATTCCTGTGCCGTCTCTCTTGACCGCAGAATGACTGCAGGTGAAACCTGGGAAAGCTGCCTGGACGAAATCCGCGCCCTGCCTGCCGTCAAAAAGTACGGAGACGATGTCAAGGTTTCCATGTATGAATATGACCGCCCCTCCTACACCGGCTGTGTCTACCCCATTGAGTGCTTCTTCCCCACCTGGGTCATTCCAGAGAACCACCCTGTTGCAATCGCTATGCAGGAAAGTTACAAGGGACTATTCGGCACGGAGAGAATCGGCGACAGCACAACGCTCGAAATGAGAAAGGCCCGCCCGCTCACCGATAAGTGGACCTTCTCCACCAACGGCGTATCAATAATGGGACGCAACGGTATCCCCTGCATAGGTTTCGGCCCAGGCGCGGAGGCTCAGGCGCACGCTCCCAACGAGAAGACCTGGAAGCAGGACCTTGTTACCTGCGCTGCCGTTTATGCTGCGCTTCCCTCAATATACTGCAAATAAAATACAAAAAATGAGATCATACGATTATAATATGGAGGTATTCTTTTGAACACACAGGATTTTGCTATAAAACTTAACGGCCTGAAATTCGGCGAAATGTATAATAACGACTTTTTCCTGACATGGGAAAAGACCCGGGACGAGCTTGAAGCTGTTTGGACGGTCGCCGACGCTCTGCGCAATCTGCGCGAAAGAAATATATCGACGAGGGTGTTCGACAGCGGCCTCGGCATCTCGCTTTTCCGAGATAATTCGACCCGCACGCGCTTCTCCTTTGCTTCCGCCTGCAATTTGCTCGGACTTGAGGTTCAGGATCTCGACGAGGGCAAATCACAGGTGGCTCACGGCGAAACCGTAAGAGAGACTGCAAACATGATTTCCTTCATGGCCGACGTCATCGGCATAAGAGACGATATGTATATCGGCAAGGGTAACGCCTATATGAGAGAAGTCTCCCAGGCGGTGCAGGACGGTAACAGGGACGGCGTTCTCGAGCAGAGGCCCACGCTTGTAAACCTTCAGTGCGATATTGACCACCCCACCCAGTGCATGGCCGATACTCTGCATCTGATCCATGAGTTCGGCGGAATCGAAAACCTCAAGGGCAAGAAAGTCGCTATGACCTGGGCATATTCTCCCTCCTACGGCAAGCCTCTTTCAGTTCCACAGGGCGTAATCGGCCTTATGACCAGAATGGGCATGGAAGTTGTTCTTGCGCACCCCGAAGGCTACGATGTAATGCCTGAGGTTGAAGAGGTAGCGAAAAAGAACGCGCTCGAGTCCGGAGGCTCTTTCATAAAAACCAGCAGCATGGCCGAGGCCTTCAGGGATGCCGATATCGTTTATCCCAAGAGCTGGGCTCCATTTGCCGCTATGGAAAAGCGCACAGACCTTTATGGAAACGGCGATTTCGACGGCATCAAGGCGCTTGAGAAGGAGCTGCTCACTCAGAACGCGCAGCATAAAGACTGGGCCTGCACTGAAGAGCTGATGAAGACTACCAAAAACGGCAAGGCTCTTTATCTGCATTGCCTGCCCGCCGATATTTCCGGAGTAAGCTGTAAGGATGGCGAAGTCGATGCGTCCGTATTCGACCGTTATCGCACTCCCCTGTATAAGCAGGCAAGCTACAAGCCCTACGTCATCGCCGCGATGATCTTCCTAAGCAAGTTCAGTGATCCTGCAAAGCTGCTTCTCAGTCTCGAAAAGCGCTCTGCTGAAAGAATATGCAAATAACAGGTACAAAAACAATAACACAAAAAACAGGAGGTCTGTCATGCTTTCTTATGTAAATACAAACGATGCCCCTCAGGCTATCGGCCCCTATTCTCAGGCGATTGTTTTCGGTAATATGATGTTTACTTCCGGCCAGATACCCCTCGATCCGGTGACGGGTGCAGTTGCCGGCGCCAGCATCGAAGAGCAGGCCCTTCAGGTAATGAAAAATCTTTCGGCCGTTTTCAAGGCCCAAAACACAGGATTTGAAAATGTTATCAAAACAACATGTTTTCTTGCCGACATGAAGGATTTTGCCGCGTTCAACAAGATTTACGGCGAGTATTTTACGGGAAAGCCGGCACGGTCCTGCGTCGCTGTTAAAGAGCTTCCCAAAAATGTGCTTTGCGAGGTTGAGGCAATCGTCGCTTTGAACTGAAGCAAAAGCTGAGGAGAATAATTTATGAAAAAGAAGCGCATTGTTATCGCCCTGGGCGGCAATGCTTTGGGAAACACGCTTCCTGAGCAGATGGAAGCGGTCAAGGTCACCGCGAAGGCAATAGTCGATCTGATTGAGGAGGGCTGCGAGGTTATTGTGGCTCACGGAAACGGCCCTCAGGTCGGCATGATCAATAACGCCATGGTTGCTCTTTCAAGAGTTGACCCCAAACAGACCAATACACCTTTATCCGTCTGCGTAGCTATGAGTCAGGCTTATATAGGCTATGATCTGCAGAACGCGCTGCGTGAAGAGCTGTTTAACAGAAATATCCACAACGTACCAGTCGCGACAATGATAACACAGGTGCGCGTGGATGAGAACGATCCGGCTTTCCTAAACCCAACAAAGCCGATCGGACAGTTTATGTCTCTTGAAGAGGCGCAAAAGGTTGAGAAGGAATACGGCTATATAATGAAAGAGGATGCCGGTCGCGGTTATCGCCGTATGGTCGCTTCCCCGAAGCCTGCTGAAATCATTGAGATCGATGCGATACGCTCTCTGGTTGAATCTGGGCAGCTCGTCATCGCCTGCGGCGGCGGCGGTATTCCGGTGATGAAAAAAGGAAATCATCTGAAGGGCGCCAGTGCTGTTATCGACAAGGACTTCGCCAGCGAACTTCTCGCCGAAAACCTTGACGCGGATTATCTCATTATTCTGACCGCAGTCGAAAAGGCGGCAGTCAATTTCGGGAAACCTAATCAGAGTTGGCTGGACAATATTACCGTTGATGACGCTCAGCGCTACATTGAAGAAGGACACTTTGCACCCGGCTCTATGCTTCCGAAGGTTCAGGCGGCCGTCAGATTTGCTTCCTCGAAGCCGGGGCGGACGGCGCTGATTACGCTTTTGGAAAAGGCTGGAGAGGGCATAAGCGGAAAGACCGGAACAAGAATCACCCTTTGATATTTATAAGAAGCTCAGAAAACGGGACAGGTTGAATATAACCTGTTCCGTTTTATTTTTCCTTAATTCATAAAAGCTCAAAATATCTGCTTACCGCGAACGAATTTATGCGCCGCGTCGTGTCCCCCCGAAATATAGGTATGTCTTTCAAGCCGTTGCTTCAGGGAGAGACAGGCCCTGTAGACCGGAAGATTATCGTCGATAATAACCGCGTCAAACTCATAGCCCTTTTCAAAGCTTCCGACGCGGCCGAAGAACTCTCCTCCTCCCTTAGTCGCCATAAAGAAAGCTTCTTCAAAGGTCAGGGGCCTCAGTTCCCTGTCTAGTAGTCTCCAGCGCATTTTTGACATCTGAATAGCGTCCGCCATTGCCCTGAACATTGATTCCGAGGCGCTGCCGGCAACATCGCTGCCGAGTCCGCAGCGCAGCCCCATATCCAAAAATTTTCTGACGGGTGCTATACCGGAGGCTAGATTCGTGTTGGACTGAGGACAGTGCGCAATAAAAACTCCGTTTTCTCTGATGCGCGCAAGCTCCTTTTCTCCGGAATGAACACAGTGAGCCATTATCGTCGGCACATCGCGCCCAAACAGCTCAAAGCGATCATAGGCGTCTCCGTAAAACTCCGCTTCCTTGCAAAGCTCGCTTACAAGCTCAATTTCGGCCGGGTTTTCGGAAAGATGGGATTGAAGCGGAAGCTCATACTTCTCTTGAATTACGCGAAGCTTCCGCATTAGCTCATCTGAGCATGTGGGAATAAATCTGGGCGTCAGAATAGGCCTCGTATTCTCAAAACCAAGGCTTGTGCAGAGCTTTACCCATTTTTCAGTCTCCGCGGCGGAAGTCTCGGTATTTTCCGCAATATATTCTGGGCAGTTTCTGTCCATATTGACCTTGCCGACAAAGGTGCCGAGGCCCGTTTCTTCCATATACTCCATGAGCATGATAGTGGCCGGAAGATGAACGGTTCCGAATATACAGGCTCTTGTAGTTGCGCCGTATTTCATGGCCTGAGCAAAATCTGTATATGCGGCCCTTGCATATTCAAGATTCGAATATTTACTCTCCTCCGGAAAGGTAAGATTATTCAGCCAGTCCAAAAGTTCATCGTCCATTCCGAGTCCTCGGAGCGTAAACTGCGGAGCGTGCGTGTGAAGATCGACGAGCCCTGGAATAACAAGAAGCCCTGAGTAATCGTATAGCTCCAGCTGCGCGTATTCGTCGGGCAGAAATTCGAATACCCCTGCAGAATGGCCGTCCAGACAAATCAGGTAGTGATCCTTAAACGCAAGCATTGTGTTCTTATCCGGGCTGTAGCAAATATCGCCCTTAATTATAAAACTGTCAGTCTTCATTTCGAGCACTCTCTTTCAGCATAGGTTATGGAGAAACAAAAAAGCTACCTCTTTTCATCGCCAAAAATCCGTTAAAGAATTTATAGACAACTAATTAGGTAGTTGGTAGACACGCTCAACCAAATTATGAGCATATATAAATTTCACTTATTAGTTTTTCAACTTATGTCAACAAAGATATAATACTACAATTTAAACAAAATTGCAAGCAGTTTCCGAGAAATAATAGTCTATTTGTGTTTCGTACAAAATAATGCGGAAAAACCGGCAGTAAAAAAACCGCCGGTTTTTCCGCATTATGAATTCAGCCCTCCAGCTTCGCGCAGTCGGCTCTTTCACCCCTGAGCATGGTCAGGCCGTGGTCAAGCGCCGGAAGCACGGCTTCCAGATTTTCCTTTGCCGCTTTTGGTGAACCCGGGAGGTTAACAATAAGCGTACTCTTGCGTATACCAGCCTGAGAGCGGGAGAGCATTGCGCGCGAAGTGATTTTCAGGGAAGCGTACCGCATTGCCTCCGGAATCCCCGGAGCGAGTTTGTCGCAGACGGCAATAGTTGCTTCCGGAGTAACATCACGCGGGGCGAAGCCCGTTCCGCCGGTCGTCACAATCAAATCCGCCGTTCTTTCATCGGATATTTTTCTGAGTGCGGTTTCGATCTGAGCCTGCTCATCCGGTACTATCATTGTCAAAAGGACAGAGTATCCTGCGCTTTTCAGCAGCTCCGCGATGATCGGACCGCCCTCGTCAGGACGCTCTCCGCGATGGCAGCGGTCACTGACCGTAATCACAGCGGCACTGAACATAATAATTCCTCCTTAATGTAAAAGCAAGACGTCTTCAGGCGCTATACAGATTTTAATCGTCGACTGCCCGGAAAGACCGGACAAAAGACCTTTTTCGGTTTCCATTCGTATCATAGGAGCATCGGGGCGGCTTCCAATTGGGCTAAGCATTATTATATCAGAAAAAACATCTCCTATGATTCGCCCTACCTTGCAGTCAAAAGCGTTTTTACTGTCTTGCTGGGCAAACCGAAAGTGGTGAGCTCGAAGCCCTACGGCGCTTACATTCTCAGGTACGGGTCTACCGCATTGCAATGATATTCCCCATTCCGGAATTCTGACTGTCCGGCCTTCAGGTATGACAGCGGCAAAGTTTTTGCAGCCGGAAAGCCTAGCGGCCGGCTCAGTTCCCGGATCATGAAAAAGCTTGTCGATCATAATAACGGGTTCTGATTTCCCGTTATCGATCACACAAACGTGGGAACAGTTTCTAAAGACCTCTCCCCTGTCATGCGAAACCCAGATAACATTTCCGTTAAAATCGGATAAAGTGTCCATAAGCTCAAGCTCAAGCTTATATCTCAAATAGCTGTCGAGCGCGGAAAAGGGCTCGTCCAGAAGAAGAGCCTGAGGTTCTGTAGCCAAAATTCGCGCCAGGGCAGTTCTCTGCTGCTGCCCTCCGGAAAGCTGAGACGGGCGCTTTTCGGCCGCATCCTCCAGTCTGAACGCTCGGAGCATCTGAGCGGCAACGGTTCTCCGTTTTTTCCGGTCGCTCACCGCGGCAGCAATATTCTGCTCAACCGTCATGTTAGGAAACAGAGCGTACTGCTGGAAAAGATAACCTATACGCCGTTCCTGCGGAGACAAGCAGATTTTCTTATCGCTATCGAAAAAAACGCGTCCGTCAAGCTCTATATGGCCCTCGTCAGGAGTCATGATTCCAGCAATACAGCGGAGCGTAACACTTTTGCCGCAGCCGGAGGAACCCAGAAGCGCAAGTCTTTCGTTCTCAGCCTCGAACTTAACGTTAAGACTAAAATTGCCGAGGCGTTTTCTGATGTCCACGCAGAACGCCATCAGGCCACCCCCTTTCGCCTTCGGCTGCTTTCGAGGTAATTAATCGATAGAAGAACCACCGCGGAAATCGCGATATTTACAAGTACCCATTTTAAAGCAAGAGCGTCGTCGCCCGTACGCCAGAGCTGATATACGGTCGTTGAAATTGTAGCGGTCTTTCCCGGAGTATAGCCTGCGTTCTTTGATGTCGCACCATATTCACCCAAGGCGCGGGCAAACGCCAGAACAGCTCCCGCCAATATGCCCTGCTTGCAGTTTGGCATTCTGATGCGCCAGAAAATATAAGTATTCGACAATCCGAGAGTACGTCCCGCATCCGCCAAAGTCTCGTCAAAGCTCTCAAAGGCGCCGCGGGCGGTACGGTACATGAGGGGAAACGCAACTACGACCGAAGCGAATATAGCGGACCACCAGGTCATAACGAGTTTTGTGCCGAATACATCAAGAAACCATAGCCCGATCACGTGCCGCGGCCCCAGCAGTCTCAGCAAAAGGTAACCGACTACCGTTGGCGGAAGCACCAGCGGCAGAGTAAGAAAAACATCCAGTATTCCCTTTATCAGCCGCGGTGTTTTTGCAATATAATATGCCGCGAAAATTCCCACGAAGAAAATGACAAAGGTCGATATGGCGGCTATACGTATCGAATTTAATAGTGGAAACCAGTCCATCGGGCACCTCTCAGCTTTTGTGTTGCAGACAATAAGGCAGGCCGAAGGGGAACCTGTGGATTACAAGGCTCCCCCTAAGCCGTACATTCCAGTTTAGTTTGTAATAATACGCTATCCAGCCTTTGCGAAGCCTACCTTCTCAAAGACTGCCATGGCGTCGTCGGTCGACAGGAAATCCAGAAATGCCTTTGCCGCATCCGCGTTTTTGCTTGCTTTCAATACTGCGGCGGGATAAACGACCTGCTTGCACATGTCTTTTGTGGCTGTATCCACAACGGTCAGACCGGCGGAATAGGCGTCGGTCGCATAGACTATACCACAGTCCACAGTACCTTCGGAGACCTGAGTGGTAACTTCCTTGACATTGGAGCCGTATGTAACCTTGCCTGCGCTTTCAAGTGCCGCGATATCCAGTCCAAGGTATTTGAGAATATCCAGAGAATAGCTGCCTACAGGTACGTCGCTGTTGCCGAGCGCTATCATTTCCGCATTTGCGAGATCAGCAAACTTCGTAATGTTCGCCGGATTTCCTTCGGGAACAACTAGAACGACCTTGTTTTCAAGAATGTTCACGCGTGTAGCGGGATCGATAAAGTCCAGCTTATCTGGATTCTTTTCCGCGTCCGGCGTGACGTCAAGAGCGTTCATCTGCTTCTGAGCAGCTGATATGAACATGTCACATTCGGCTCCCTCTGATATCTGCGTCATAAGGGTTCCGGAAGAATCATAGGTCGGCGTAATCGTCACATTTGGAGCAACCGATTTATAGAGCTCGATGACCTGATCCAGAGTCTCGGTCATCGAAGCGGCCGCAAATACCGTCAGCTCAACAGGTTCTGCCGAAGGCTGAACGGATTCGGCGACAGGGGATGCGCTGGGCTCGGCTGCGCCGCCGCAGCCCACAAGAGAAAGTGCCATAAGCACCGCGAGGGAAAGAGCAAGGAATTTTTTCATTTAGATTTCTCCTTAGTTTATTATTATTTCGTCGGCAACACGCGCAGCGTATCGCCGACGTTAATTGTTCCTCCGTTCAGAACCCGCGTGAACACTCCCTCACGCGGCATTATGCAGTCGCCCATTTTTTTATAAATCTCACAACCGCTGTGACACTCCTTCCCGATCTGTGTAAGCTCCAGAAGTACTTCGTTTACGGCAAAGCGGGTGCCGATGGGAAGTGTTTTGAAATCAATACCGGAAACCACCAAGTTTTCCCCGAAGGCTCCATCAGTAACTTCGGCGCCTCTTGCACGGAATTCCTCAATTTTATCGTGGGAGAGCAGCGATACCTGACGATGCCATTTTCCGGCGTGAGCGTCTCCCTCTATTCCCCAGTCGGTGATAAGCTTGACCGTGCCGACGTTTTTCTTCTGTACGCCTTTTACAGAACTCGTACAAACGGCAATCACATTTCCCATTATCTAACCTCCTATTTGCGACATAATATGCTGTTCTAAGCCCGCACCGTTTTTTTCTGCAAAGCAGTGTTTTTCCGGCTTGCTAAGAATAGTATGCCTTAGCACCTCAATAAGCTCATCGTCACTTAACCCCAGCAGAGGCTTGAGCTGCGTCCCGATCTCGTACTGGAGGCAGGTCTTCAGAAAACCGTTGGCTGTGAGTCTGATACGGTCACAATCTAAACAAAAAGCATGGCTCACCGCACTGATGAAGCCGACTCGTCCGGGAAGGCCCGGAAGCTTAAAATAGCGGCTTGGCCCACCTCCGATTTCATCCGGCAGCCGTGACAAAGCGCCGAACTCACTTTCCAAGATCCGTATAAGCTCAACCTCCGGTATTCCGGCGAACTCTTTTCCCAGACCTATGGGCATCATCTCGATAAAGCGAAGCGAAAGCCTTTCGTCCTTGAGAAAGTGCCGTGCAAGCGGAATTATTTCATCCCTGTTAAGCTCCGACGGTACGCAGTTGATTTTTACCGTCAGCTCAGGATATGACAAAGCGCTTTCCACCGAGCGCAAAACTCTTTCTACTCCGCGGCGGCGTGTAATTTTTTCAAAAGTGTCCTCCGTGAGAGCGTCCAGACTGATGTTGACTCCGTCAAGTCCCGCCTCGACCAGCTCCGGCAAGTTCTCCAAAAGCTGCGTGCCGTTCGTAGTAAGGCAGACCTTTTCGATTCCCTCGACATTCCTTATGTCTCTAACAAGTATCGGCAGCCCTTTACGAACGAGAGGTTCCCCACCTGTCAGCCTCACTTTTTTTATCCCAAGCCGGGCGAGGAGCCGGACTATACGCACGATCTCCTCGTATCGCAGTATTTCCCCGTGTGTAAGCTGGCATATCCCGCTTTCAGGCATACAGTAGCGGCAGCGAAGGTCGCAGCGGTCCGTTACGGAAACGCGTAAATAATCAATTGTTCTTCCAAAAGAGTCAGTCATCCTGCTTTCCTTTCCGTGTGTACTCCGCAATAAAAGCCGCAATTTCCTTAGCCGCATCGGGATGGAAGAGCGGCATATCCGTTTCAAGCGCGAGGTCGCTGACAAGAGCGATGCAGGTTCCGGGATCGCATACGGGAGAGGTGGAAACTCCCTTGCGGACCAGCTCCAGCTTTTTATAAGGCGAACCTTTGAAGCCCTCCAGGAGAATCAGCTCTGCGCCGGGGAAGAAAGCGAACAGTTCCCTTTCCGAAACCGGGGTCCGGTTTGTCAGAGAGAAT
>JAYFQM010000109.1:0-32080 GCA_034927185.1 Oscillospiraceae bacterium
GGCCTACGCAATAAAGCCCCGTCTCGGCGTCATAGTAGTAGCCGCGGTAACGGATGGGATTGATACTTGCCAGAGAACCGGAGCTGGAAAGAATTTCGCCCCAGGCGTTGTACCGGTATTCGGCCTGCACTGTGCCCTCAGTATCACGCACCTGGATTACATCGCCTTGGAGGTTGATGATGTAATAATAGGGCGTGCCGTTGTAGATGAAGCCGCAGGGGGAGCCGGTTTCGTCATACATGAATTCCAGCCTGATTGTACCGTAGCTCTCAGTCAGGAGCTTGTTGCCCTGCCAGACATAATTGTGTACCATACCGTTGACCGTCTGACGCAGGCGCAGGCCGTCCGGGTTGTAAGCATAGCTGACGGACAGGCCCTTGCTGAAGTTATTGGCCGTGGCCAACCGCCGTCCCTGCATCCAGGTGAAGCTTGTCCCATCGTAATAGTATGTCGGGTTCCCCGCGTTGTCATAGCTGATGCCCGAGCCGTTATAGGCTGCGAGCTTATCCCGCCAAATGCTGTCGCCGTAAGTAAAGCTCTTGGTGGTTGTGCTGCCGTTTTCGGTTCGGTTTTTACTACGAATATTGCCATAGGTGTCGTAGGTATAGGTATAATAATTGATTGCGTCGTATTCCTCGCGTGTCAGCTGGCTCTGGGCATCGTAGGTATAGCCGATTGTTCCGTCACTGGCGGTCTGCGAGGAAATATTGCCGATTTGGTCATAGATATAGCTGGTGCTGTACCAGGGGGTACCCTGGCTGCTGTAGCTCAGGCTGGAGGGAAGCGCTGTTGTGGCGTTCGTTCCGGCGCCCGGCGTATAGGAATATTCCGCGTAAAACAGACCATTGTCTTTCAGAACCAGCCTGTGCAGGGGGTCATAGAGATAATTGGTTGTGACGTCATCCGGCGTGTGAAGGGTCAGGAGATTACCGTTGTCCGGGTTATAGTTGTAAGCATAAAAGCGACCGTCAAAGCCGGATACGCTGTAGTCCTCGCGGGAGACGCGGCTTGCCTTGTCATAATTGATTGAGCCTGTCTGCACCAGGTCACTGCCGCTTCGCTCGGTGTAGCCGGTTACGCGCCCAAGGCTGTCGTACTGATTGACAAAGGTGCGCCCGCTGGCGGAGTCGGTCACGCTAAAGAGCTGCCCATCCCCAGTGTAGCGATAATTGTAGGTTGTACTGCTTGTACCGTTATTATACATTTCCGAGGTGATTCGAGCAAGGGTATCATAGGTGTAATCGACATATTGTGAGTTGCCGTATTGCAGTTTTGTAAGGTTTCCGTTGGCCGGGCCGTAGGTATAGCTCGCCAGGGTGTAGGTGTCTCCGATCTTAAAGAAGGTTTGATTTCCGAAGTTATCGTAGCCGAGGTTGTAGGTCTGCATGAGCTTTGTCGAATTACCGGGGACAAAGCCGCCGCATACCAGCTGAGACAGCCTTCCGTCCTGGTAATTGTGATCAACAGAGATAACGCCTGCCGCGTAATTAGCTTGTCTGATACCCGCGGCTGTCCGTTATGGAGGAGACCAGGTTGCTGTCGGGGGTGTAGCTTATGCTGCTGTTGATGTGCTGTGCGTTTGCGCTGTTGGTAATACGGGTATTGGTGAGATTGCTGTTGGAGATGTAGGTGTTTGCTGTGGTAACGCCGTCGTTGGTTGAGGTGAGCAAATTGTGACGGCTGTCATAGCTATAGTTGAAGATGCCGTTTCCGTTGCTGATCATCTGCGAGAGGTCGCGATTGGTGTTATAGGTGTATTTCAGCGCGTTGTTGTCCGTGGCGTCCCCGACAATCAAATCGCCGTTGCTGTTGTAGGTGTAGGTTTCCACCGAAGCCTCGGCTAGAGAAATGTTGTCAAACAGGGCCTTGTTGGCGTTGAAATTGTAGGCGCAGCTGACCTTGCCGAACTGAAATCCGAAGTGCTGTAACCGATACGTGGTCAGAATAAGTTTTCTCCTGAAATTCTGAACGACTGCAAGTTCTGGATGGAGGAAATACAGGCGCAGTATGATGAAGTCATTTCGTGGACGGAACTGTACGATGCCTCAGATATTCCGGCAAAGAAAATGATTGTCGCCAAGCTGATAAACCGCATCGAAGTCGGCAGAGACTATGAGATTCACATCGACTTTAATATAGACCTTGCCCAATTTAATATTAATGCTAATTTTGGAGTGACCTGAACCCTGAAAACTAAACCAATAGGAATGTTAGTCACGAAATGATAAAATGAAAAACGAGGACGTGATTGACATGAAATCAAGATTCACAAAAGAGCAAATTATCAAGATTTTGAAAGAACACGAGATTGGAAAACGAGCGGCGGACATTGTCCGGGAGCATAACATCACCGAACAGACATTTTATCGCTGGAAGAGCAAATACGGCGGTATGGATGTCAATGAGGCAAAGCGCCTTAAGCAGCTTGAAGAAAAAAACCGTCGTCTTAAAGAGCCGGTCGCAGACTTGTCGCTAGACAACCGAATTCTGAAGGATGTGCTCTCAAAAAACGGATAAAGCCTGCCGACAAGCGTGAAATCTCCTGTAGAATACAGGAAGAATATCAAATTAGCGAACGCCGGGCGTGCAGGCTTATGGAATTAAGCCGTAGCAGTAAAAGATATGTATCCGTTGAAAAGACCGAGGATACGCTTATAACGGAGCGTCTAAAGAACCTATCGGCTTTATCGAGAAGCCGGATTAGTCCTTAAGAAACGCAGCAAGAAAAAAAGATATGAAAAGCGTGGTATGCCGGACAGAACCGTATCTACGCCGAACCACCGCTGGTCGATGGATTTCGTCAGCGACCGTACCCGCAACGGCGGAAACCTACGCATATTAACTCTGATTGACAAAGCAACCAGAGAGTGTCTGGCATTGGAAGTAGATACATCGCTGACCGGACGCAAAGTTGCTGCCGTACTTAATAGGACGGCTCTGTTCCGTGGCTTGCCAAAAGAAATATTGACGGATAACGGCTCTGAATTCACCGGAAACATTTTAAACGCATGGGCACACGACAGAGGGGTAGAACACGGCTTCACCGACCCTGGCTGCCCTATGCAAAACGGTTACATAGAGAGTTTTAACGGAAAACTGCGAGATGAATGTTTGAATCAAAACTGGTTTGCCAATCTATACGAAGCGAGAAATATAATTGAGCAGTGGCGAATGGAGTACAATCATCTGCGCCCCCACTCGTCGCTCGGCAACCTTACCCCAAAGGAGTATGCCGCAAAGTTGGTCGGAAGTTACTAACATTTCGCTTGGTCGAACTTCGAGGTTCAGGTCAGCAAAAAGGGACAAGTTTTTTAAAACTTTATAAACCGAGAAAAATCAGCGTTCACTTATGGAGCGCTGATTTTTCTCTTGTAATTAAATCTATTTAGTTTTTTATTTCATACAACCATATCCGTCAGATTTCTTGAGAATCTCTAGCACTATTTTTTCGCTCAGATTGTTATATAAGCTCTTGGGTCTAGAACAGCCCGCTTTTCTTACGAATTTGGCAAGTTTTTCATATAATTCACGCAAAGAACTGCAATTTTCGCAAGCTGAAAACCGCAGCCCTTTGATGATTACTTTCTCTCTTCAATGTATAGACTTGCACGAGATTGAATAAGTTTTGATGCTTCCTCCGCGGTCTTATCTCCAGCGAAAAACGCCATGGCTTCCTCTTTAATAATATTGTACAATGTCGTGTCGGTACCGTCTGAAATCATAGTGATAGAGTTAATTAAACTATTAAATCGGTCAACCTCAAACTGTTCGAGTTTAATCTGGGTTTTACTTGGGTCTCCCTCCAAGACAATTTCTGCCTGTCTGTCAAGCTCCGATTGTGTTGAGGGGAAAAACGTAACATTTTTCTGATTTTCGTCGTTTATAACCGTACGCACAAAATCCCAGGCCGCATCCTTGTGCTGACTTTGAGCAGATATTGAGAATCGCAGGTTAATTTCAAAAGTACTGCCATTACTGTCTTCGGTCGGAAAACCGACAAAGCTATAGTCCGTTCCGTAAGCGTTATGTAAGCCAATAAAGGCCGTGAAGCTCTGCAACAGAGAGTTTTCTAGAAGGTTTGAGCCAAATGAGCTCTCAGAAGGCGAATATGGATGTGCTTTGCATTGCTCTAAAAGATCAATGAACTCTGGATTGAGAAAATTGCACTCGCCGGTAGCCGGGTCTATAAACTTAGCTATCGAAAATTTGACTACATATGCCAACAAAGTCTCCCTTGACATCCAAGCAGGAAACACATTTACATATGACCCCATATCCCTTGCGAATTCACTTGCTTCTTCCATTGTAATACCTGACCTTACGCCGACAATACTCTCTCGAGCGGTAAAAGTATTAACAAAAAAATCATATGGAATATAGTACAAGCAGCCATCACGTGTTATCGTATTAAATAAACTGGGCATAAAAGTATCCCGGCCATAAATAGGGTCACCGTCCAAATATGGAAGCAAATCCTCGTAAATTGGAATTTTTACTTCAACGAACGGATTCTGGGTGAACGCATAAATATCCGGTGGATTTCCAGCGATAATCGCTGTCCTAAGCTGGTCTATATTCTGTTCAAGAGTGTTATAGTATACGACCTTTATCGAATAGTTTTCACTGTTTTTATTAAAGCTGCTTATTATAGAACTAAGACTTGATGAGTTCGTGTCGGTGGCCAGAATAAGCTCTGTGCGTCCCTTGCCACTCGGAGCTTCACTATTGTTTTCATTGATTTCGTAATCTGAGCAAGCTGCTAATTGTGTCAACAAAAACGCAATTGCTATTATTGAAACAAATCTTCTCATGATTATTCCCTTTAGCTAAATATTATAGTGTGCCCGGTGGGACTCGCGTTGGAGTCCCACCGGGAATAGGTTGCAATTGAATTAATAACCAATGCTCATATAAGTATTATCATAAAGTAACCAGACATACCACCCATAGTCTGGATGCGAACCTTGGATTTGACCCTCTACCCAATAACGACCACTTGAATCATACTGACCATCAATGAACAGCAAGTAATCTCCACCTGCCACTTGACAGGCTATTGTAGCTCCCTCAGCGGAAGTCCGCCCATATGAAGTATAGCAATTATACCCCGAGGTGTTTCTGATTCTTATATATTCCGGTGCGCGAGTAATCACAGAGGAATCATTCGCTTCAGATTCTATAGCACTGACAGTTTTATCACTGGACTGGTTAAGGGCAAGCGCGGGAAGAGAAAAGCAACTGACCATTACAGCAACAGCTAAAACCATTATAACAGATTTTCTGAGATTTTTCATTTTCATTATCCTTTCATTTGATAATATTTCATTTTGTGGATAGATGCAAATTATTTAGTTTTACCAGGCAAACAATTCCCTATAGAACAGCCCATCGGAACCACCGCCTCTCCTTGTTTAGCACAAATCATTTGCTATCAAACCAGCGTAAACTGTGCTTTCACTCTATATATGTAATGGCTCAGACAAAAAGGGACATGTTTCTATATAATTTTAAAAAACAAATTAGTGCTTCACTTTTTGTGGAGCACTAATTTGTTTAATGTAATTAGAAAACCTGAAAGAGCCTATTGTTTGGCAACAACGGTATCTGTAAGTATCTCTCGTGAATCTCCGCTGCCATTTTTGCCAGCCCATACTGTGATAAATGCTCTGTATGAATAGCCAGCTCGGCCAGAGTAACTAACACTTGAACCGTAATAGTCGTTATTTGATGATAGCATATTATTATAATCTGTGTGACTGTAAGACTTAACCGTTGTCCAAGTGGAAGACCCACTGGGTCTTTCCTGAAGGCGAATGCTCAAAGCACCAATTTCATCCATTGTTCCTGTACCCTGAACATCGAAGTAAACTGACATACTGCCGCTACCTTCGGACCATATGTATGCGTCATAACTGGACAGATAATAGCTTGCTCGTACTGCTGCATTGGCTTCTGGTGCAATATAGAGAGAAATAAGCAATATAATCGCAAAAACACTAATAAATTTCTTTTTCATGTCAAATTCCTTTCGTATATGGAATCAATTATTTTTTCCGCCTCTTGTAATGTAAATGAACCTAAAATTGAGCATTCATAATTATTAACTCGCCACGCAATTGTTGTCTGATCCATGTTTGTCATTATATAATACTCAACTTTATTCGTTGAATATACTGTTACATTACTACCGTCTTTTTCATATGTTCGGGACGATGGTTTTGAAAGCAATGTAATATTGAATGAAATCTCCTCCTTGTTCTTGTTGCTATACTTTGCGTGGATGGTTGTTTGTGCTGGTGTTTCATTAACATCAATTTTCTCAAGTGAATACCCTTCCGGGAACCATGTGGGGGCAATCTTTTCAGAAATATCGTAGTTATCAAGAGCATCTTGCAAGCTTTTATATTGCGAGTCAGCACTCGGCTCCTGTGTTATTTGCGTGTTGGTAGCTGCGTTTGAAAAGCCAAATGTATCCTTTGTCCATTCTGCGATGGCACTCCACAGATCAAAACCCAAGGCGCTTGCAGTTACTGTACCGGCCAACAGCAGCACGGATATAGCTACGGCTATGCTAGCTACGCGCATTAAACGGCGGTTTTTGAGCGGGCGAGAAGGTTGAATGAATGGTGTTTGCTTGATGCCTGTTTTTTCCGTATCTTCAAAGTCGTAAAGAGATTTATCATCTTTGATACAGGGCAAGTAATTTTTGCTGAATGACGCCCATGCGTCATCAACATCAGTAAATTTTCCTGTTGTGTTTTCCTTTTCTCGCTTCGCGATCACCTCCATGATATATAAAATCGCATCCGTGTCAGAATTTTCACCATCCGGCAACTGAGAATCAGCCCGAAGTATGTCTTCAAGCATTTCCGTGCTCATGCTGTCAAATTTTGAATAGTCCCGACGGTTATTTCCACTGGATTCAGGCATCGATACGAACCCCCTTCTTTTGGTATATGTATTCGACTGAGGATTTGGGGACAAGAAAATCAAATATTGTTTTCAAAATATTTTTGCAGCTTTTTTTTTGCTCGTTGAACTCGCTTTTTACACGCCTCAACGGATATTCCAAGCTCCTGAGCCGCTTCCAGCATGGAATACTTGTCCAGAGCAATCTTTTTGAGTAATTTATAATCCTCATTATCAGTCAAATCGGAGAACATTAAATCAACGCCGGGAGTTTCCATATCTCCTGATATTATGTTTTCATCAAAATCTAAGGAAGAAACCACGATACTGTTTAGATATGCGCGACTGCGAACTGCATTATGAATAACATTCTTCAGCGTATTTAACAGCCAGCCCTTCGGATTGGGGCTGGACAAAAAATCATCGGCTTTTGCACACGCAATTCTGAATGTGTCCTGTACAGCTTCTTCTGCCAGTGTGCGATCATTCAGCGAGCTTTTTGCATAAGCCGATAAGGGATAAAACATTTCATGATATAGCTCTTCAATGTCACTACGTTGGGTGTCGGTTAACCCCATCTTCTCACCGCCCTATCTGTAAACTGTTTATATCTTAATATATCGGAATTATTTGTCAAACTATAAGATGCAAGTACATCATGTCCATCATGCTCGACAGAATAATAGCATATTCTATTGAAAATTAGAAGAATAATCCAAAAATGTTTATTGTTATTTTTAGTAGCAGCGTTGAAATATTCAGTAAACAAAGTTATTTCTGTCCCCAATCATTGCTTTAATTACATAGTTATATATAAAGCGACATAAAAAATTAGCGTTTATAGAGCTCTGAAAATTAAATAATGTGAGAAAAGGGCAAAACTGTTTAAAGGCAGTGACGCAAAGCCATAGGGTCTCAGGCGTTCTAAAACGCTATGGCAGCCTGACTACCAGACAATGAAGTCATTTCATGGACGGAACCGTACGATGCCTCAGATCTTCCGGCAAAGAAAATGATTGTCGCCAAGTTGATAAACCGCATCGAAGTCGACAGAGACTATGAGATTCACATCGACTTTAATATAGACCTTGCCCAATTTAATATTAATGCTAATTTTGGTGCATAAATAAAAAAGTCCTGAAACCGTTAAGTTTCAGGACTTTTGGTGGAGATAAGCGGGATCGAACCGCTGACCTCTTGACTGCCAGTCAAGCGCTCTCCCGAGCCAGCCTATTACGATAACCAAGATATTGTGATAGGTTGGTGCGCCAGCGCAATTGTATCAATGAACTAGTCTGTTTCTGAACCATGCTGTGAACACAGCTTTATGGATTATTGATAGCTTTATTGAATTACCATTGTCGCACCTTTTGATGTACAGCTCAGAATTTTGCCATATAATTCTTTTCCACTTTCAATTAAGTCAAACACTTCTTCCGAATATTGAGCAGGAACATAACCGAGTTGGTATTTCAAGTCGGTGGTAAAAACTTTAACAGCATACATGTCATAAGGATTGTTCGTATCCTGTTCAAGTAATACAACGGCACCCACTTGAACAAGATTCTGCTCGTATGCTCGTTTATAATCATGAAAAGTAGTACCAGCAATATTACATTTTAGTGTACCTATTGTTTCTAGCTCTGTTGTCTTTTCACGGTGTATAGAACGGAACTTTGATAGTTGAGTCAAAGTGTTTTCGTCATATGATTTTTCGAGATATGTTTGAATTTCATATTGACTAATTGAAACAAGCCAATCGCTAATATTTAAAGCTTCTTTATTATTCTTCTGATAAGCCTTGTCTAGAGATATAGACAACTCTCTCGAATTGATACCCCCTGTACATAATTCTATTGCATTTATTGACATTGTACCATAGCGAACGTATTGAGGTAGGTCGCTTAAAAGTGTTTTCGTTTCGCCATTGCAGAATACTAAAAGCGCACTAAACGCCCAAGGTAATTTATACTGAAACATCTCTCTTATGTACTGAGTACATTCCCTAGTATTCTCCGTGATATTTCCAGATATGAAATATTTGTTCCTTATGTCTAAATATGACGCACCTTTGAGCCAGTCTGTAAGTATGCCATAATGATCTAGATCTTTAGTTGACCCAAATTCTGATATTTGTAATATTTCTGTGTAAATTTGAGAGGTTATTATATCGAATATGCTAAATGAAAAAGTAAGCTTTGATGCAATAAGTGATAACTTTTTATTTGAGCCATATGATAAACCTGTGCTGTTACACTGATATAAAAAGTCTTGCGGAATAGAACTAGCAAAATAATATACTTTATTAGCTACTGTTAGTAATGTTCTTTGAGTATTTTGACTTTTACTAATGAAGAAGCTTTTTGTATATATTTCAACAAATTCATCTATTGAAAGCTCAGGCATAACCTGATACATAGAAAATGAAAATATCTGAATACGGTCAAGAATGGTCCTTAATGTCTCGGAGATTTCGATTGTAGTTAATTCTTCAATGTCACAAAGTGTATCTAACATTGATATTTCCTCTGCAGTACAATCCTCAACTGCACTGGTAAGAGGAATTTTTATTGTATCAGGATTCATAAAATTAGTAATTGATTGTCCGACATATTCAGAATAATAATCAGAATGCCTGATTATGAAAACTTTGCCCTCTGTATCGATGAGTGCCCGCCCAACACGCCCAACTATATTTTTATAATCAGAATTACTTATACTTCTTGAAAAATCGTGATTCCAAATTGAACCGAGAACCAAGGTGCTTACAGGAAGATTCACGCCATCAGCTAAGGTCGTGGTGCACGCAAGTATCTGTATTATGCCAGATTTATATGCGTTCTCTATGGACACTCTTACATCTTCAGGCAAATCTCCAGTATGAAATGCCACGCCATATGGTAGACAACTACATAAAGGATGATCTTTTCCCAGACTTTTTTTAATAGTATTTATCAGATTATTAAGACTTGCTGAAGACTGCGTCTCACAATACTTCTGACTTCTTGCAATAAAGCTATCTATGTCATCCTTTCGATAAAAATATATGAGTATAGGCCTTTCGTTGATTGAGCAAATGGCTTTCCAACAGACATCAAATTTAGTATCTGAGCGTTTTTGATCTTTACCCTGGACTCTTGGTCTTCCGACCGTCTTTTTTTCAAATAAATCTGGAATCTTTTTATAGCCATAATGGTATCTAAGAGAAAGGGAAAATGGTTCCGCAATAATCTCATTTTGCCCTACATTCTTTGGATCAAAGACCTTTTTTAAGCGCTCTGGCAAAAAGTAAACCCCATAAAGCTTTCGAGTTGGGGACCATAGTTCACCATAAATACTAATATCGTTGTTGCCGATATTTTCCACAGCATTATCAATAATAGCGGACATCATAATAATTTTGTATGAGAAATAATCTTGAAATGAAAAGAACCAAGCTATAAGTGTCTCTAAAAGCCAACCGCGACTTGAATCGGATATTTTATGAAATTCATCAAACACAACAAGAACTGTATTTAACATGATTTCTGAACTCTTCCGAATAAGCAAATCTAGTTTTTCGGGAGTAAGAACATAAATAGTCGATTCATTGTTATCAAAATTGTCTACATCGCGTTTTACATTTATTCCAACTTTCCGAAAACGTTTGTAAAGATTGTTCTCAATTTCATTTGTTAGTGCTATTGAGGGAACAACATATATTACGACACCATTTTTCTTAGAAAGTTGGTTGTAAATAAGCAGTTCTGCAATTAAAGTTTTCCCTGCGCTTGTCGGCATTGAAATTAGTATTTTGTCATTTTCATCTGATAATACTGGCTTATTGATGTCGTTATATATAATTCTTTGAGACTGCCATAATTCATAAACATTTTTTGTGTCCACTTGCGTTAGAACATCGATATAGGGCTTCAAATTGGGATAAGATGATAAAAGATTTCTTATAGAATTTTTAGAGATGTTATCAATGGCGAGAAGAAAAAGCTCATATAAAAAGACGTACGATGTATCATATGCTCGCAGATCATTTGTGAGAGAGCGTAATTCTTGAATAATCTTTTCATGATCATTACCACGCAACATGGAATTAGCCAAAGCCTTTAAATTATCAAATACGTTACTATCCAGTCGATTTAATGTAGCTGGCTTTCTGTATCGTGCTATTTTTTTGAAATCTCGCTGTAATGTTAATATCATTAAAACAATAACGACAGAATGCTCACTATATTTTTTTAGAGCATCACGGGCCATGACTATGGAATCTGCCTGCCTATCAGCTAATGTATAGCAAATAGATGACAATATATCATATTCCCATTTATCAGCAGTTTCAATGAGAGAAGATTTTGTTAATATTTCAAAACAGAATGCTGCTACTTCAAAGCACTTTATTTCTATGTTTTCGGCGCATTTTAACTTGTTAGCCCCACTATATTTAGTGAGAATAAAAAATCCAAGTTTGCTAATTACACTATATTCATTTAGCCTTGTATTTTCACTATTCTGGCTATTAAGTAAATCCCTTTGTATAAGTTCAAAATGTATTGTTTCCAGGCAGTTATATAGGTTACTTATATCGTCATGTCCATCAATTATACCTTTAAGCTGCTCGAAGAGTTGATTTAAGTCAGCAAACAATTCCATATTATATCTCTCACCTTGCAGAAATTATCTCCAATATTATAAATACCGATGAGCTTAATCCTTCTACAATCGGGGTCATCAAATACTTTGTCAGTTAAGCTGTCTCTGAATTTTGAAAACACAGTATCCCTTATCCTTTGTCCGGCATAACAATAATTTACAACACCAGAGTATTTTTTCTTTGTATTTATTCTACTTCCAATGTAATAAAATATGTCGTTCATCTGGTTAACGAAATCCAATAATTCAGGATCTTCAGATAGATTCGGGTTTCCCCTCAATGATTGATATATTTCAGCAAATGTTTTATCAGCACGCAATGAAAAGGCTTCAATTATTTCGTGTGACCGCGAACTAATAGTACCAATAGTTGTTTTTACCTCACCAATAAGCATGTAAAATCCGTTAGAATCTCTTCGCACCTCTACAAAATCTATACCTGGGCTTTTTGAATAAAACTTAGGCTTAATGGGTTCTATAATCTTTTTTTCATCTTTTAGATACTGTTCCCTAACAAGATAATAAAGGCACTCACCCATATATCCTTGTATAGCGTCATCATCAAATGATTTTGAATAATCACCTGTATCACTGTACTTATTATCACTGATAAAACCATAAAAAAAGCACAATATGATTCTTCGTTTAATATCTTCAGGTATGCAGCTGCTGTCCCCTGAATCTATAGCTCTATACATCAATTCAATGTCTTTTTTTTCCGAACATCTAAGACGGCATAAGTATTTAGCAAAATTTATATTAAGGTTTTCTATTTCTGCGGATGTCAAAGATTTCTTCATGTTAAGTTCGATTTTTGTGCAGTCGTTGAAATCACAGTAATCAATAAAGTCGAACCATTGAGAAAGATTTGGGAACTCTTTCATTATCTCACCCCGTAGAAGATGGGCAGTTATTTTTATCGAAAAATTAGTTTATCGACTTAAATGAAAGCCTCACCGATTGATTAATTTAAACAAGTTGATTGACTATCTCAGTTATTCCTTTTACATATGACTGAATATCCTTACGCTTATAAACATAGATGTATGATGGATGGTGAATAGGAACATAATAAGTTCCGTTATACTCCGTATACGCGTACCGAAAACCATTCCAGTTAGTAAATTCAATATTGAATTGCTTACTTACTGCGGTGGCAACTTTGTCTCCAAGTAAAAAGACTATCCGAGGCATTAGCTCGCTTATTTCCTCTTTAAGATTTGGGAAGCACGACTCAATTTCTTTATTATTTGGATACCTTATTTTTTGTCTTTCATCTAATGGTACACACTTCACTAAATTGGTTTTGTAAGTTGTCATGCCGCAGAAATTTTCTTCGACCTCGCTTATTAATCTACCTGAATTAGTTGTTGGTGAAAGAGGCCCCTCGTCAGCGTCTTTTACCATCTTTGCAGAAAGACCGACCCAACATATCTGGCAGCTTTTTATATCATCAAGCAGTGGTTGCTGATTTTTGCATAAATTGCACCTAGCACACATTTTCATTTTACCAATCATAATGCTTCCTCCGACAATTGCTGAGTTCTTAGTATGTAATTGTTGAGTTTATTGTCTGACACTTCACAATAATTGCCTGACTGAAAGTTAAACTGGCTACGACTTTGCATGCTATTAATTGATGGATTACTAACAATTGAATTAATTGTTTGCCCGCTTGAGATAATATCTCTATACAGCCGCGTTCCGTGATAAGGACGAAATTGAAACACACTACTTCGGAATATCCCCTGTGTTTGACTGGAAATATTCTTTAAATCCATAGCTAGCTTATAAGTTGCTTGACAATCATCTTGAGTTTCACGTGGGAATCCATATATGAAATATCCTTTTACATTAATTCCAGCAGTCAGAATTGCCGAAACAACAGTAATGATTTGATCAACGGTTCCTGCCTTGTTTATATATTTTCTAATTCTATCTGACCCGGATTCAATACCTATAAAAAGCTCTCTGCAACCGCTGCTCTTAAGAGAATTTAGTAAATATAGCGATTTTTCAAATGAGAGTACATGCGCCATACCTCTCCAATATAGATTGTTGAAACCATTAAAGATTGCAATAGCGTCTGTAATGGTTTCTTCATTTCTAAGGAAAAGGTCATCTAACACTCTGATAGAAGATACTTCAGGATATAAATCTATAATTTCATTGATCTCATTAACAATATCTTGCGACTTACGTCTACGAACTGATACATCATGATTTAACTCTCGTGCACCACCACAAAAAGCACAATTATATATACAACCTCTGGAAGCAATTATTGCAACCTCCTGTTGCCCATAATGGTTTGTAATTATCTCATTTTGCAAAAAGGATCGATCTAGATGTATTGCTGATAAGTCATAGGGATAATATTTGGAATTCTGATTAACAGAGTATACAAATTTATTCGTTTTACTAAAAAACGGGGATTCTTCGCAATTCCCCAAAATTATTGATGGAAGTATTAATTCACCTTCACCAATAATGAGAATCAATTTGTTATTTACATTCCATTGAATAATTTCTTCGTAGATACTTTTTACAACTTGTCCACCAATGAAAATTGTACCTAAGATCGGACAGTTTTCTACGATACTCCTTACAATATCGTAATTCTGAGTAAAAATGTTAAGGCCAATATACTCTGGATTTTTTTCCTTTAATAAACTGCGTATTTCTTCTACTCCATAACGAGATTTTACACAATCAACTATTTCCACATCGACGCCAGATTCTTTTAATTGCGTTGCGATATATCCAAGTCCAAGAGGAGGGAGATATGTTTCTTCAGCTTCCGACCGTTCACGATAAATTGGAGAGTTTATTAATAAACAATGCATATGCTTATCTCCTGAAGAAATTTTCAATTTCTTCGGTTATGTATAAGCTGTTTCTTTCTAAATCGTTGTTATTGCTTAGCCTAAATACATTAATCCCTAGGTTTGTGAGACAATTAATACCTTCATCAAGATATTGAAGCTCTTTATTCGTTTTATTTCCTCGTTCAAATCGGGTTAGTATATCACGTTCCTGTAAACGCTGTTGAATCACATCAGAATCCGCAGAAATAGCAAACTGTAGGTCCGGCTTTAAAATATTACTATTAATCGCAAGTATAAAGTCTAAATCCACTGAATCCATACGTTGCAGTATTAAAGAGGACAGAACATATCTATCCATTAAAACAATGTAACCTTTCTCTAAATGAGGGATAATCTCATTCTTCAAATGATAATAACGATCTGATGCAACGAGACAAGCTAAACTGTTTCCATCAATGTTTTCTGCATTATTTCGAGTAAATTCACCTAGTGGTGTTGAGGAAGGTTCTTTTGTGACCAAAACTTGTACTTTATTTTGCATGAGGATATTTTGAACACCGCTTATAAGGGTGCTTTTCCCGACTCCGTTAGGCCCATCTATTGCAACAAGCATACCTCCGTATTTATTTATATACATTGCCAATCCACCCTTCCTGAAATTTGAAGTTTAGATAATTGCATGATCTTCACAGTAAACTGAATAATAACTTAGTAGTTATACTAATGCTCATTTATATCGATTCCATCCTTAAGTAAACGCTCATAGCGAGCATTGGACATGACTACTACTATTGGCTTCCCGTTTTTTTGAATAAAGGCTGTTTTATCTTCGCTTGATATATGTGTAAGTATCCTTGATGACTGCCCACGCAGGAAATCAGCCATATTATGATGCTCCATTGGAACCTTTGGCTTTATCTTTTTTTCCGCCAACAGTCATCCTCCTCTCAAACTATATAACATAAATTATAAAGTAAAATAATTACAATTGCAATATTTATTTATAGATTTATTATAACTGTAATAGTAATTACATTATTAGTTACTTAGTAAGTGTTCTTCAAGTTGTGGAATTACAGACTTAACAACATAGTAGGCAAGTCCACTATCTTTGGATGGTGGATTTTTGTTTTTCAATGGAGGTGACGTGCGTGGACGACAATATAGCGTTCGACTACTACTACGGTGACGAATCTGAGCAATTTTCATTTTACCGCATTCCCCGGCAGTTAGTCACAGGTGAGCGGTTCAAGAAGCTGTCCACCGATGCCAAGCTCCTGTACGGACTCCTGCTTGACCGTATGGGCCTGTCCACGAAAAACGGTTGGTATGACGAACAGGGCCGTGTGTATATTTTCTACACTCTGAGCGAGATACAGGAGGACATGAACTGCGGGCACGAAAAGGCAGTCAAACTGCTGGCCGAGCTGGACACCGGACATAAGGGCATCGGCCTGATCGAGCGCATCAAACAGGGGCAGGGGCGGCCAACCCGAATCTATGTCAAGCGGCTTTCCACGCGGGCGATACCGCCCAAGCCCGTTGCGCCAGAGCAGGTTCCCAGACTTCCGATTTTCGGAAGTCAAGACTTCGGAAAATCAGAAGTCAAGAGTTCCGAAAAACCGAAGTCCAGACTGCCGGATTTCGGAAGTGCAGACTTCGGAAATTCGGACGCAAGTTATATTAAATCTAATCAAACTGATTTTAGTCAGCTTAATCCATCTATCCATCCATCACCTTCCCCGCCGCAGCGATTGATGGATGGATACGATTTTCGAGCAGAAATCAGAGAAAAAATCGAGTACGACCTGTTGTGTACCCGGTACAACCACGAAGACGTGGACGAAATCGTGGAGCTGATAGCCGATACCCTCTGTACGATCCGCCCCAGCATCCGCATCGGCGGCGACGATATCCCCACGGAGCAGGTGAGAGATCGGCTCCTTCGTCTGGATTCCTCACATCTGGAGTATGTCTTTGACTGCCTACGAAAAAACACCACGCAGATACGCAATATACGCGCTTATTTGCTGACCGCACTGTATAACGCTCCCGCAACCATAAACCATTTTTATCAGGCCGCTGTACAACATGATTTCCCCAGAATATGAATAACGGGTGCCAATGTGTCTCAATTCGAGACCCATTTCGCCATAAACTAACACATTAGGAGGTATTCAACATGGTAGAAGAAACGAAAAATCCCCTGTTTGGTGCGTTCCGTACACCCGCACCGGGGACAGCACCGCCCACCACTGCTTTGTCCGGCAAGCCTGCCGACGAGAAAAAACCTGATGAACCGGGGAAGACTCCCGCCGACAGCAAGGCGGCGCAAACTACCGGCACCACCGCCCGCGGCAACCCTACCAACGAGCAGAAGCCCGTCGATCCAGCCAAAGCTCCCGCCGACAGCAAGGCGACGCAGGCCACCGGCACCGCCGCCCCTGCCAAGCCTGCCGACGAGAAGAAGCCCGACCAGCCAGGTAAGACATCCACTGACGGCAAAGCAGCACAGACCGCCGACATCACTACTCCCGGGAAGGCTGCCGACGAGAAGAAACCCACCGAACCGAGCAAGATCCCTGCTGACGGCAAAGCAGCGCAGACCACCGCCACCACCGTTCTTGACAAGTCTGTTGACGAAAAGAAGCCTGCCGAGCCGGGCAAGCCCCTCGCCGATAGCAAAGCCGCTCAGCCCGCCGCCACCGTTGCCCTCGGCAAACCTGCTGATGAGAAGAAAACCGCCGAGCCGAGCAAGATATCCGCTGACAGCAAGGCTATGCAGACTACCGGTACCCCCATCTCGGACGGTATGAAATCCACTGAGACGGATAAAGTAGCAGAAGAAGATATACCAAAAAACCTGAAAGTCCCCATCGCTCCGGAAAGCGGCAAAGAAAACGTTACTACGATCAAGCTGTCTGAAATTCACCCATTTGAGGGACACCCCTATTCGGTGAAAGACGATAAGGATATGTGGGATTTGGTTGAAAGCGTCCGGCGTTCCGGTGTGATCGAGCCAATCATGGTCATTCGGGACGAAAAACAGGGCGGCTATGAAATGGTCTCCGGTCACCGCCGTCACCGCGCCAGTCAGCTTGTTGGACTGGATTCCATTCCCGTACTGGTCCGCAACATCGACCGAGATTCAGCGATCATCGCTATGGTTGACGCGAACCTGAAGCGTGAGAATATCTCTCCTATGGAAAAAGCCCGTGCCTACGCAATGAAGCTGGATGCCCTGAAACGGAAAGCGGGCCGCCGCTCCAAGAGCGAAATTCTGAACGAGGAGCCACTGAAACGAGCGGACGAGCAGGTAGCCGAGGAAATGGGCGAGAGCCGCGCCACGGTGCAGCGCACAGCCCGGCTTACAAAGCTGGTACCGGAATTGCAGGAAATGGTGGACGAGAAAAGGCTTCCGGTCAACACCGGCGCGGATATTTCTTACCTCAAGCCGGACGAGCAGAAAAAGCTGGCCGATGCAATCAAGCGTGAGGACAAGGTTCCGTCCGGTACACAGGCGGTACAGCTAAAAGAAGCCAGCAAGGCAGGGACACTGACTCCCGAGAAAATTGAGCGCACGGTCGCCCCCACAAAACGGGAAGAGGCTCCGCCGTTGAAGGTCACATTCAATGAGGAGGAACTGCGCTCCTACTTCCCTGACAGGGGTACTACCGTAGGCGAGGTAAAACGCACCGTGTTTGAAGCGCTGGATCTCCGTCAAAAGGCGTTGGAACGGGAAAAGGCCAAGATAGAGAAAGAAAAAAAGCCGTCATTTCTGTCGAGGTAGGCCGGAATGGAGCTGATTGCCATGTCTCCAATCTGAGGCGGGATACCGAGATACATACGAATAGAGATGCCGCGCGTCCATTGAGCGTCCCGGAGGGGGGCGCTTTTTTGTAATCGTCAACGAGCGTTAAACTGGTCTCAATTTGAGACGCATTAAGGAGTTGCATTGATTTGAAAGTATTAGTAGTAGAACCGTATTATGCGCCCTATGAAAAGGAAATCAACGGCCTGCACGAAATGCAGGCCGTTGTAGGCGGGCTGATTCAACCGATTTATCCCTATCAGGAGCAGGTTGCTTTGGTGTGTAACGAAGAGGGGCTTATCAATGGCTTGCCCTTCAATCGAAGCGTCGAGGGCGGTTATGGCGGCGTGTTCGGGACATTTTTTGTATGCGGACTTTCCAAAGATAATTTTTGTTCCTTAACACCAGAGCAGATGGAGCGATTCAAAAAGAGGTTTCATAACGCAGAAATCCTGATCGGCACACAGGGAAATACGCCGGTCACGCTCAAGGTTCCGCCGGAGAAACGCGAGCGCACTTCCAAGGAAAAAGGCCGGGATATCCTACCCGGACGGGAGTAGTACCATGACGGAGCAGACGCCCGCCGAACAGCTGAAAGAAATAACCGACAAGCTGGAAGCCGGAATCAGCGACTTGTATGAGAGCGACCGCTATGCCGCCTATCTCCGTTGCCTGTCCAAATTCCATCATTACAGCTACGGAAACGTGCTACTGATTTTATTACAATGCCCCAGCGCATCCCGCGTCGCCGGATTCAACACATGGAAAAAGGAATTCGGCCGCACGGTGAAAAGGGGGGAAACAGGCATCAAGATTCTGGCTCCCTGTACTTACCGCAAGCTGGAGGAAACGGATAAGTTGGACGCAAATACGCAGCGCCCGGTTCTGGACGAGAACGGAAGGCCGGTCAAAGAAATGATTTGGGTACAAAAGCAGGGATTCAGGATCGTCAATGTGTTCGACGTAAGCCAGACGGAGGGGCGGGAGTTGCCCCTCCCCGGCGTATCGGAGTTAACCGGCTCCGTGGAGGGCTTCGAAACGTTGACCGCCGCCCTGCGGAAATTGTCCCCCGTTCCGGTAGAGACAGCTCAGATTTCCGGCAGTGCGAAGGGCTATTTCAGCCATACGGAACATCGGATTGTCCTGCGGCCCGACATGAGCGAAACCCAGACCGTCAAGACACTGGTTCATGAAATCGCCCATGCCAAGCTGCACGACCTGTCACCAACAGGTAGCCCAGCTCCCAGTGAGCCGGCTAAGGATCGCCGTGCCCGCGAGGTGGAAGCCGAAAGCGTCGCGTATGTTGTATGCCAGCATTTTGGGATTGAGACCTCAGACTATTCCTTTGTCTATATCGCCGGATGGAGCAAGGGGCGAGAACTGGCCGAACTAAAATCATCTCTTGACTGCATTCGAGAGACTGCAGCCGAGTTGATTAACGGCGTGGAGGGCCTGTGCCGGGAACGTGGGCCAGAGAAAATCCGTGTCCTGTCAAAACAGTACAAAATTCCAGCAGGAGAAAAATCTACGTATGTTCGCTGAAGCGGCATCCTCTTCCTACTGTCATACTAAGTATTTCACATCATATGTACCTACGGAATATTATCCCAAAGGTTAAACCGATGATCATGCTTTTCAATCTCTAAATGCATCCGCTGGTTTCCTTTCTTCATAGTTGAAAGCGCAAATAATTCTGCTACGTTGAACGTTTTCGTGGCGTATTTCACAATACCCTTTTGCAGTACCATCTATCAATGAAAAGTGCGAGCAAGATAAGCAATTTCGTCGTTCTTTCATTTTACCACTACCGTCACTATTAATAATTTCAAACCCAACGATAAACTTTTGGATTTGACTCGCCGGTATATATTTCTTTAGTTCGTGATTGAAGTCGTCTCTTAATACAAAATGAATATCATTATTATTGGGGTCAGCAAATAAGCTAATATCATTGAGCAGAAGTCCTTCATAATTTTGGGCATCAATCTCATCGCAGTCTAAAGATGCGATGAAGTCTAAAATATCTTCCATTAAACTTACTGTTAACCCATAGTCTCCACAGCAAATGCGGTAATAGATTGTTCCTTTATAACGCTCCTCCTGAAGTCGTATGGCTATAGTGTACCACCGCATTTTATAATCGTCGGTTAAGTCATGAACATATGACTTTGTTGATCGGTATTTCTCGATTAGTCTTGCGTTTTCTTCTGTCCTAGCTGGTCTTTCATCTTCTAGTTCTTTCCGTGTTTTTTCTTGATATTTTCTTTCTGCTAAAACTTTAATCTTGGGGAGCACATTTTCCCATTCTTGCATAAATTCATCTTTGCATTTTTCTATTATTGGAAAATCACAAGTTGTAACTCGGTCAAAATAGAACTCAGGTATTTTTAAAACTTGAGAAAACGCTGCTTTTCTCATTTTGGGGGTCCCCCTAGCCTTGGCACGATAAATTACACTTGGCGTTACGCCTAGCACTTCTGCAAGTTCGTTTGGCTGGAGCGAGTATACTCTTTCAATTAAATCGAAAATATTAACCTCAATTGGCTCATCATTGTAGTCCATTTCAAGCAACACTAGGTCGCTTTTCATGTATGCATTACCATGACTATACGTGCCTTTTATGTACCAAGGCTTATGTTTTTCCACTTCACGAAAATAGCCGTAACTTATACCCCATCCTTTGCATGTACTAAAAAGGTTGGTAATCTGTTCACCATTCTTGTGAGTATCGTCACCACCTGCGCATATTCCGTGGTAATTGAATTCACAGGTACCGCAACGTCTTTCAACTTTAAATTTCTCCATATTTTCTCCTTTCTAATTACGTGGGGTTACGACTAAAGGATATGCAACCAATCAGCATGCTTTGATTTTTGTGCTTTGTGAATCCTAACTACCTGGGTTATTATAAATACAAAAACAATTTGTATTAGCTTTTCATTGTTGTCAGCAACTTGCACTTAAGCCCAAGGTATAGGCCTTGGGCTTATCCAGTATAAACATACCAGCAGTAAAACCCGCTAGTATGATACTCTGATATTTTAATGATACTTGCCTTTACATAAAGTATCTAAAGTCGTATGCTTTATTGTAAATCGCCTCATTTTGCTTGGACATGCGAGCTAGCACCTTCGCAAAGTCCAAAGTCACAGGTAAAATCTTATATAAACTATCTCCACTATTCCAATTCATCTTGGTGAGCATCAAAATTTCCTGTGCCAAGGTATCCCCAGAGGCCTGTCCGTAGTGTCGCTTTATAAGAAGTGGTGTAGGAATGCCGCGACCGCCTTTGTAGTAGTTTAATCTTCCTGCAAGGTCTGGATGAATAATGCAGCCATGAGTCCAGAGCAAAAAACTATCTGAACTCAATTGTATAGTCGTTCCACGTTTTACTGCAAAGGACTCTGCAACCTTTGATGCCTGTTGCCCAAATCTTATTGCTCGCCAAGGACAATATGATTGAATTTGTACCAGTTCAATATTGTCAACTCCCTCAAATGCTTGCGTAATGCCTATGATTTCTTCCCTCATAAAAGGAGTTGTTTTATGGATGACTATGCGATTTAGCTTAGCAATCGGATCGCTATGGTAATATTGCTCACGCAACTCACTCATCATGCTTCGTGCTTCTTCACGCCCCATATATGGGTTTTTCTTGCCCCAAAAGCGTGGATTATCAATTTTACGAAGTATCATTCTAATTCCGGTTCCGGTCGAATCAAATAGTTGGCTACACCCAATACAGATACCTTTTTCCTCTGATTGGGCATAACTAATCCCCACATACGCTGTTCCGTCGTTTATTGCTTGTGGATGCCAAAGCACACCCGATGATTTGGCATAGATGCTTGTAGAAAGACCCCAGAGTACTTTACATGGATCATATGTATTTATGGAGCGTTCTTCGATAAATTGGATTTTTATACCTCGATCAGTGGCATGCAATTTAATAGCGTCATGAAGATTAAAATCTGCCGAAATTTCTTTAGCCTCGCGAAAAGGAGCAAAGCTGCGAGGAATATAGATAACCAGCACATTGAAATCTATTGCTTTTGTCGCAAAATGGTCCACGCCTCGCTTTAGAAAGGCAAGAAATTCTTGGGCATTCATTGATAAGACTGATTTTTCACTATATCCAACACAGATATCAGAATCGCCTACTGCTGGGATCTTTAGTACTCGCCTAAAAACCGAATCAAAGCCTTCGTAATTCAATAAGAACTGATCTTTACTTGTCGACGCTTGGCGACCGTTTAAGCTGTTCAAGTGACTAAGTATAGTAGACATCCTCTCATTTGGGGCAAATATAGCAAGCTTGACAGGATTTCTAATTGTGCCAGTCAGAGCATATGAGCAGTCTATTGGGCCATAACTGACAAGCCCCTTTAGCTGGTTGACAATTGATTTATTAGGGTCATTTTCAGAAAAACACATTAATGGTTCAGGATAAACCCAAGCTGGTAAACTAGGCCATTCAGCATCGCGATTAGTCCCACCACAGCTTATCGCAGGGGTTTGAAACTCTATTTGGAAACCTTCACATTCAAAAAACATTTTTCCTGATGTTCGAAGTAGTTTCTCCCACTGTTTTAAATTATCGTTATATTGTTTATTGTAGATACCCGAAACGGCTTTATTAATTTGATCCTGATAAGTAACTTTATCTAAGTCCTTTCCGCTATTGCTCATAACATGAACTGTTGGAAGCAGATTTAAGTAAAATTTATTATTGATAAATGAAAGCGCTACCTCGACGGCCTCATAAAAGACGTAGCCAGATTTATCACTTTTTGCGTTGGGATCATAATAAGTGTTTTTCCGATATTCAATCATTCCCTTGAAAATCATATGTTGATTTAGCAATTGGTACAGCATTCCTGTATAGATCGAGTCGCTATTATACAAAATTTTTTCTTTCACATGTTCCAAATTAATAGCAGACTTGATATGGTCGCAAAACACAGTATTGATATGTTCAGTATTAGCGAAGCAATATATATGTTGGCTATATAACGCAGCAATAATATTTTGACCATCTATGCATTTTCGGAGCTCTTCCCAACTCTGGATATCCGTTTCAAATACATGACAGGGGGGATAGTTATCTGCTACATATGCATTTAATTTGATAAAAGAGTCTATTCTAGAGCCACTAAATACTAAGTCCTTTTTTGTAGAAGGATGTTCTCTCCACTTATTATCAATAATCAGATTTGGAATGTTTATACTCTTGTAAGACGCATATAGGAAATCATCGAAACCGGCAATTTCAACGATCGCCGCGTCTTTTCCTGCTGCAACCGCGTTCTCAATAAGGGCTTTTACTCTTTTAGATACGGTGCTCCCTTTTTGGACTGCCCAAAACAACCCTTTTGATAAAAAGCCTGGCTCTTCAATGTGGCCTTCAAAAAAAGACATAATTGACTCATCATTTCCGGAATATCCTATAACCACTAAGCCTTTTCCTGCAAGCTGTGTATATGCGAATGAATGAATTTTAGTTTCAAGTCCCTGCAATTCCGATGTGGTATTTTGGAGCCTGTCGTATCTATAATCACCGTGCAATTTACATACCGATGGGTAGGCAGGATTTAACATGGGGAAACTGCTTTGATTGGCCGAGCTGCAAACTGCATAAGTAAAGGTGGGAGAAAGAGTGTTAAGTGCTGTTTCAACCAGCGAATCGAAATTAGTTGTCCAAACATTTTTAATTTTGGAACTGGTAATATAATTGGCCAAACATAAATATCCCAAAGAGGGTTTTTTATCTGCTACCAAATTTTCAATAAAGCGTTTTCTCGAAAGTACTGTGTTATAGCACCGCTCAAAATAATGAGAATATTCTTCGGGGTCGTATTGGCATGGATGACCCCCTTGGTTATCAAAGTAGTCCTGCAACAGCCTCTGTGTAGAAGGCAGTTTTAAGTCTTTATATAACTCTGTTGATATATTGTTTTCTATACAATATATCTCCCGCTTGAAGTACCATACAAGATTTCCTCCAGTGGGAATACCTGACTGAATAGATGCCCCTGCGCCAAGAAAAAAGTCTATCTCACCATTATTCATGATTTTGAAGTTTCTGATAAGTTGTTCTTGAGATATAATGCACATAAGGCACCTCCGTTGTTAGTTTCATCTCTTATAATTATCTCTATAGAAGAAAATGAAGTTAAATATAATCAATCCGAGTTCATGCAATGAGTTTTTTAAAATGGTGCAATTTTCAATGTGCTTCTTTTGTAAATTCAAAGAGGATGTTTTGCTCTACTGGAGATTAAATGGAAATGAATACAATTAGTAACAGACTGAACTACGCATTACTATTTGATGAACAAAACCTTATTTGATAACGCTTAAATAAGAATTTCTAATTTCTGCTATTATACCACATAATGTAAGCTTTTTCCACTGCTTTTCATGCAATTTCCCCGTACTGGGACAGTAGCGCCATTGGCGCTGCTGTCCGCGCAAGCACGGCATTTGGTAGTACAAATGCCCGCTTGTTAGGGGATACCCCTAAGACCCCACGCCACGAAATTGCGTCTCAGTTTGAGACGCAATATTTTCTCCTGGCAGGAGAAATATTTATATGCCAAACGTTGTGGAAACAACTGCAACAAAAAACCGAATTTTAGCTTTGATTATTTTTTCTGCAATGCAAACAATAAAAACGGTGATTATTTTGAAAAATAAAAAAATCCTGTTGACTGCATTGTTATCTTTAATTGTAATAAGCCAACTTTTACTATGTTCCACTAAAGCAATGGTCCAAATAGCGCTGGATGATCCCGTGCGATTAAATGATATGGTCATAACACTGCTGATGCCGTCAATACAAGAGGCAGTAGAAAGCTTTTACGAACCATATCTAACAATCGAGCCAACTGTTGCAACTTATTACGCATCAAAAATTATTGAAATTCAAGGTGGGGAGCGTATCCACGAAGGTATATATAATTCTCGTTATATCGTTACTGTAGATGTTTTTCCGTATATAGGACCGCACATTTCCGTAGGAAAAGACAGAATCACCTTGAATGTCCAGCCTGATGGTGTATCGGTAGAAAGCTATGAACACTTAGAAAGCCACAAGTTTCCGCCGCACCTTCAATCCTTGATTAAAAAAGCCTTTGCCATGAATTCAATTAACCTAATAGTTTTTTCACTTCAGAGCAGCCTTTGGGCTGCTTTTTTTCATTTATACAAAACACCGAAAGGAGAGAATCACCATGCGCAGGCGCAATCATCACGTTAGTATCTGGCTGTCAGATAGTGAGCATGACCACCTGAAAGAGCAGGCGGAGCTGGCCGGACTGGGTATTGATCCATTTGTACGTACGCTCATTCAGGGCGTCAATCTCCGGCCTCGTCCACCCGATGCCTATTCCGCGTTACTCCGCGAGCTGTCGGCCATCGGAAATAATGTGAATCAAATCGCCCACGTTGCCAATGGCAAAAAGGATATTTCCCCGCAGGAAGTGGGCGAGGCCGTTCGTCTCATCCGGCAGGCATGGCGGCTTGTGAAGGATGCGTTCTAAATGGCCTACACCAAGATTTTAGTCATTCATAACCGTCTGGATAAGTGCCTGAACTACGCCATGAATGAGGAAAAGACCTCTCTGGACTCAGCCATCGACTACGCGCTCAACCGGGAAAAACCGAAACCACCTATTTTGAAACTGCCATCAACTGTGATCTGGATGCCGCCTACCTTGACATGATGGCGACAAAGCACCGCTGGGGAAAAGAACACAAATCCCGTGTACAGGGGTATCACATTATTCAGTCCTTTGTCCCCGGTGAGGTCACGCCGGAACAGGCCCATGCGGTAGGCGTAGAATTCGCGTCGCGGCTGCTGGGTAGTAGGTATGAGGTCGTCATAGCGACCCATCTGAATAAGGCCCACCTGCACTGCCACATCGTTTTCAACTCTGTCTCCATCATGGACGGAAAGATGTACCGCAACAATTTTCGGGATTATTTCGGTGGCGACGGCGTAGGCATTCGCGGCACCTCGGACGCCGTTTGCCGTGAGTACGATTTGTCCGTCATTGAGCCGTCAGGTAAGGGAAAACAGTACAGCGAATGGCAGGCGGAAAAGCGCGGAAAGCCAACTGTACGAGATCTGATCCGTCGGGACATTGACGAGGTGTTGGAGCAGTCCTTTACATATAAATCCTTCTTGGAGGGACTGGAACGGCTGGGCTATTCCGTGAAGTCTGGCCCCAACGTCAAGCACACCTCAATTTGCCCTGCATGGGGCGGGAAAAACATCCGTTTGGACAGTCTGGGAGACCGTTACACCACGGAGGGCATCAAGGTCCGGCTATCTTCAGTTCGGTCCGGCGAGACACTACCCACATCCCCAAAGCCGTCTAAACAACAACCGTTGTCCCCGTGGTGTATCCCCGGCAAAAGATACACTGTACGGAGCACCTTGCCCCACCATTCTCAAAAACTCAAAGGGTTTCGTGCCTTATATTTCAAGTACCTGTATCTGCTGGGTACTGTTCAAAGAAGCCGTCCGCATACACGGGCGGCTTTTGTACTACGGCAGGACCTACTTCAGTTTGACCGCTACCAGCAGCAATTCCTATACCTGATGAAAAACCATATTGAGACGGTGGGACAACTCTCCACGCAATACGACGCCTTGCAGTCTGAAATTGACGCGCTGACCGACCGGCGCGGCGATCTGTACAAGCAACGGCGGCGGAATGGGGACAGCGACGCCGTAACCGCAGAAATCACTGGCATAACGGAACGCTTACGGGTTCTTCGCCAGGAACTGAAGCTGTGCGTCCATATTGAGGGGGACATTCCAAAGGTGCGGGAGCGCGTACAGTCCATGCGGGATGCGGAGGAACAGAACAGCACAAAAGCCCTCACAAAACCGAAACAGCATCCGCGCCAGATATAGGCGCACAGTAATTTAACAGAAAGGAAAATGCCAATATGAAAAGACCACTTGCCTACATCACTGCCCCTTGGGGCACAAACGAAATTGAAAACACCGAGGACGCGGCGCAGTATTGCCGCAAGATTTACGACGCGGGTTTTACGCCTGTCTGCCCGATTCTATTCCTGCCGCTGTATCTCAACGACGCCATTCCGCAGGAGCATAAGGATGGCATCGACATGGCCCGTGATTTCTTGCGCCGTGCCCATGTACTTGTCGTCTGCGGCAAGACTGTGGATGAAGCTATGAAAAACGATATCGCCATCGCGGAACGGCTTAGGATTACGGCTACCACGCTGGACGGCATCCTCTCTGTCAAAGGACAGGGCCGAGTAGAAAATACCAGAAAGGGGCGTAGGTAAACATGCCGGATTATCAGAAAATGTACCACTCCCTGTTTAACGATGTGACCGACGTTATATCAAAGCTCCAGCAGGCGCAGCAGAAAACCGAGGAAATGTACATGGATAGCGCGGAAACCGTTTTAACTCCGTTGTGGGGCCACGCTGAGAAAAAGGAATCCGACACGCCGGTCAAAAAAGCGCCCTCGCACAAGAAAAATCCGCCTTTCCACAACGAACGGTAAGAAATTGAGGTGTATCAAATTGCTAAAACTTTTCAGAAACAAACTGTTTATCGGCTCGATATGCCTCATGCTGGCGGGGATACTCGCGTTTGTTTTTCTCCCAAAATTGTACAGCGTCCGAGCCTCCACGACGGAAGTCGTAAAGCTCAAACAGGCCGTGGAATGCGGTACCACGATTACCGACGACATGCTGACCGTAGCGGAGGTCGGTTCCTATGGCCTGCCGGACAATGTAGTCAAAAACAAATCTGAGATTATCGGGCTCGTAGCCGGAGAGACGATCCACGCTGGGGAATACCTCTGGCGCGGCAGCTTCATGAATAAGGACGCAAAGGCCACATCAACAACCGGCTATGGATTGCCGGAGGGGACATATCTGCTGACCATCGCCCTACCGTCCGAATCCTCCGGCCTTGCCGGTATTCTCCGGGCGGGCGATACCGTGGATGTTTACGGCTACACGAGTGATAGCGGTTCCGCCGCAGTAAGCAAGGCCCTGACAGGAGTGAAGGTATTTAAGGTACTCAATAGTAAGTTATTGTCTCTGGATAATCTGGACGCAAAGCTGGCGACAGACTCCAGCGAGGATTCCTCAGATTACGACTTTGCCCCAGCCTATGTCGTGTTTGCCGTCAACGATCAGCAGGCCAAGGTGCTGATCGGACTGGAAAATGATAAATCTCTGCACCTGACCCTGCGGGAAACGGGGGCACAGCCATGAGCATTTGTACGATATGGGGCGCTCCCCAGTCCGGGAAAACCACCCTTGCAGTTAATCTTTCCTACGCCATCAGCCGGGGCAATAAAAGTGTTTGTCTCATTTCCCCCGTAGAGTATAGCGAGCTATCCGCGCTTCTTGGAGTTAGAATCCCGGAGGAACACAGCCTGAGGGCGGCGCTCCGGGGCAGCACAGGAATCAAGCAGACCGTGTACCGGATAGACGAGCTATTTTATGTACTAGCCGCGCCCACAGTAGCCGATGCTTTTGACAGCGACTGCACCGATGAACAGGTCAAGACACTTTTGGAACTGGCCCTGCTCACCTTTGATGTGGTAATTGTGGATTGCCCCTCCGAAACGAATAACCTGATCGCCGCGTGGTCGCTGAACAAAGCGGATACCGTTCTCCTTTGTTTAGGCGGGCACGTTTCCTGCGCCCTGTGGCATATGGCAAATACGCGGGCCTTGCAGACGGTGCGAAACCGGGCCGTCTATGTCAACTCAGAGGTCACGTCTGAATTCGACTACGACGCCATGTGCCGCCTTCTGAAGTGTACACCGGATATCAAAATCCCATATATCCCGGAAGCGCCGCTCCTGCAAAACGAAGAACGGCTGCTTTATCAAATGTCCGGCAAAAAGGGACGGGCGTATGTCAACGCAATTAACGAACTGTACGAGGCGGTGAAACCATGAGCATCACGGCATATGAGTATCTTTCCATCCTGCAAGCAACGCAGGCAGCGCCGGAGCAGCCGCAGGAAAGCGGCGGTTTTGACTATCAAAAACTTCTTGAAGTTGTACGTTCCACCATTGCGGAAAAGCACTCGATGGAGCTTTCTTCCGCTCTCGGCAACGCGGATGCCGTAAAAACTCTGAAAACACTCATTCTCAAATACTGCGTGGAGGTCCTTGCGGGGAAAGAGTTTGAGCAGACGTGGCTTGTCGAAAAAATCTACCAGGATATGGCGGGCCTCGGCGTTCTCACCGATTATCTCTACGATCCGAACGTGGAGGAAATCAATGTCAACGGGTATAACGTGATTGAAATTGATTATCCCGATCATATCAAATACCTGCATGACCAAGAGGCGTTCCCAACACCCACGGCAGCGCTGGATATTGTAAAACGTATGGTCCGCATGGGCGGTATGATTTTGGACGCGCAGACGCCACGTGTGGACAGTTATACCGGGGACGGCACCCGCATTTCGGCCATAATCCCGCCCGTGGTGCCACAGGAGCGCGGCGTTATTGCCTCCATTCGAAAGCAGAACAAGAGCGAAATTACCCGTCAGCAGCTTTTGAATTCCGGATCTGCGTCGGCGGATATGTTGGACTTCCTCACACTTTGCCTGTGCAATGGCATCTCAATCGGGCTAGCCGGAGGCACCGGCTCTGGGAAAACGACGGATGAGGCGTACCTTTTAAATGAATACATACGTGAAAATGAGGACTATAACAACCGCGTGTTCATCATTGAGGACAGCCGTGAACTGAACCTGACCGAGTACGACGAGGAAAATGACCGCCCGGCGCGGGTACTCTATACCGTGACTAAAGACCCGCCCAATCCCATTACCATGATGGACCTGATTGTCAGTTCCCTGCGCTTTCACCCCGCCCTGATCGTTCCCGCTGAAGTCCGTGACGGAGCTGCGTATCAGGCGGCGGTAGCCGGGCAGACCGGGCATACCATCCTCACCGCCTTTCACGCCGACGGAGCCAAGGACGCATACAAGCGGTTGGTAACAATGTGCCATCTGGTGCAGACCGGCCTTTCGGACGAACTACTGCTGGAAATGTGCGTGGGCGCATGGCCGATCATGGTATTCAAGAAGCAACTAAAAGATAACTCCCGAAAGTACATGGAAATCTTTGAAGCGACAGGCGTTGTGGGCGGCAAGCTCAAAGGCCGTATGCTGTATCAGTTTGTTATCAGTCAGACAGAACGCGATGGGCACGGACGCATCGTAAAGGTTCACGGCTCCCACAAAAGAGTGGGAAGCATTTCGCCGGAACTGTTCCGCCGTCTGCGCGACAACGGCGCACCGGAAGCGGAGCTGCGCCGCCTGTTTCCAAACGCAAACGAAAAGGAGGCGCAAAACCCATCATGATTCTTATAGTCTGCTTTGCCGTGTTCCTTCTTGTGAGCGCGGCGATTTTCATTATTAGCGGCTTGGACGAGCAGATTGCCGCTGAACACAGGCGTGGCAAAAAGGCCGGGACAATCAGGCTCCAAAAACGGAAACCGTTTTCAAGGCTCCTGCGGCTGGAGAAAAAACGCCGCAGGCTGATTGCGGAAGTAAAGATATCGGGGGCGATTTATTGGCTTATGACCGTCCTCGGCGCGGTTGCCGGGGCGATGGTTGGGAAGTTTTTCTTCTACAACACCTTTTTTGCCGTGTTAATCAGCATTATGGGGGCACTCAGTCCGTTACTTTATCTGAGCTACAGGCGCACACAATCTAAAAGCCGACGCGTAGAAAAGCTGCAAGCCTCCATGATGCTCCTGTCCAACTCCTACATTGTCACGGAGGATTTCGTACAATCTGCTCAGGACAACATTGACGTACTGGAGTACCCGGCTCCGTTCCGAAATTTCCTTACCTATGTTAGTCTAATTGACGGCAGCGTTAAAACCGGCCTGCGCCGCATGGAGCTTCAGGTTGATAACCCGTATTTCTCGCAATGGATCGACGTACTGGTACTGGCGCAGGATGACCGGAGCCTGAAAACTGTCACCTTGTCCGTCGTCGATGCCATGAACGACGTGCATCAGGCACAGATGGAAGCGGATACGGCCATGTACGCTATCTGGAGGGAGTATTTCACAGTACTGGCCTTGATCTTTGCCGCGCCGGTCATTTTCCGTGTCCTGATGAAAAACGCCTATACGATTCTTGTCAACACATTTCCGGGACAGGCCTTGCTTGTGCTCCTGCTGACGGCGGTGGTGTATTCGCTTGTTCAGGCGGTCAAGCTCAACAGGCCGCTTCTGACGTGAAGAGAGGAAAACGACCGTGATTGTACTTACTTTGTTTTTAATTGCGCTGCTGCTATTCTTCGGACTGAAAGCGGCCTGCGCCGCGTCCCAGGGACGCTCATTCGCCGGGAGGCGGACGCTCAAAAAATTGTCCGGGCAGCAGAATAAACGGCGTAATATTTGGGCGTTCCCGCCGCTGAAACAACTGTCCATCCTTACCGCTCGTGCGGTACTGATGGACGAGGCCACGGCGTCCAGACTTGAAAGGAATCTGGAAAAAGCAAACCTGCCAATTACCCCACAGGAATACACAGCCAGAAAATATCTCATTGTGGCATTCGGCATTGTTCTGATAGTATCTTTCTCTTTTCTGCATTTCTATTTTGGCAGCGTCATTTGCCTTTTACTGATGGTCTTTGCTCTGATGAAGCAGCGGGACGTGCTTGATGCAAAAATTCGAAAAAAGGAGCGCGTTATTTCACAGGAAATGCCACGTTTCGTTCGCTCCATCTGCCGTGGCCTGCAGAGCAGCCGCGATCTCGAAAACGTAATCGGCGCTTACCGAAAGGTGGCGGGGATGGAACTGGGCGGTGAGCTGGATATCCTATTAGCTGAAATGCAATCCGGCAATATT
>JAYFQM010000108.1:0-15253 GCA_034927185.1 Oscillospiraceae bacterium
TAATCTTAGAAACATTAAAATTTAAAAGAAGTTTCAAAAAATACGAATACAGAAACAGGGGGCTGGCGCTGGCATGCGCGGCGGAATTATGGCAGATTATAAAGAGATGAGTTGTGTAACGGCCTGCAATAAGCTAAAACGGAAAATCCCTTTTGCGTGGGACCTGAATATTTACCGTGGCTGTGAGCACGGCTGCAAATACTGCTATGCGATGTATTCCCACCAGTATTTAGGTTCCGAACAGTACTTCAGCGATATCTATGCCAAGACAAATATCGCGGAGCAGTTGGAGAAGCAGCTCTCATCCCCCGCATGGAAAAGAGAGGTCGTGAATATCGGCGGGGTGACTGACAGTTATCAGCCGTGCGAGGCGCGGTACCAGCTGATGCCGGATATTCTGCGGCTGATGATTAAGTATAAAACGCCCTGCATCATCTCCACAAAATCCGATCTGATTCTGCGAGATTTCGATCTGATCGCGGAGCTCTCGGAAATAACCTACGTCAACGTAGCAGCGACAATTACCTGTATGGATGAGGGGATACGAACCGGAATAGAGCCCGGCGGAGCGGAATCCCTGAAGCGGTTTGCAATGCTGAAAGAGTTTTCGAAAACCAACGCTTCGACCGGCCTGCATTTCATGCCGATAATACCGTATCTGACGGATAACCGGGAGAATGTGGACGCTCTATACGCCCACGCAAAGGACTGCCGGGTTTCCTACGTCCTGCCAGGAGCACTTTACCTGCGCGGGAAGACACGGCAGGCGTTCTTTGATTTTATTCAGACGGATTTTCCTGCTTTATATGACCCGCTGCGTGACTTATACAAAACAGGCGGCGCGGGCAAAGAGTATAAGGATGGGCTCTATGCCATGGTGAATCAAATCAAAAATAAATATGGCCTTTCAGGGAGCTATTCTGCTCCGATGAAGGAAAAATTAAAGCAAACGGAATATGTCCAGCAGTCACTTTTTGACTGACTGGCGTCAGAGCAAAGGAGGATGCGGCAATGGGAGAAATTACGCTTAGACAGGTTGAGGATACCGATCTCGATCTTATCAATAGCTGGCTGAACAAGGCGTATGTGTTAAAGTGGTATGAGGATGCGGGAGATTGGATGAATGAAATCCGAAACCGGCACGGCACATTCAGTTTTATCCGGCACTATATTGCCCTTACGAACGGAGAACCCGTTGGTTTCTGCCAGTACTACGACTGCTTAGATGCAAAAGAGGACTGGTATGAGGTAAGTGATGAAGGCGCCGTTTATAGCATCGATTATCTAATCGGCGAGGAAGTCTTCTTAGGTAAGGGCTTCGGGAAAGCGATGGCCTGCGAACTGGAGCGAATCATCTGCACAGAGACAACAGCCAAGCGCATTATCGCTCAGCCGGAGGAAGAGAATACCGCGTCGTGCAGAACGCTTTTATCCTGCGGATATCGGTTCGACGGAGACCGGCAGTACTATTATAAAGAGCTTGGGTAAATAATGGAAATAGAGAGCCGGCAATGATGTAGGCGTTCTAAACGAAGACTTAACGGGAGGTATGGGACTCCTGTCCGTCTATCATCCCGTCGGGACTTTCTCACAGACTCACGCCAGTCGTCAGCGTCCTTCTGGACCTGAGATAATTCCTGCTTATAGGCAGCACGGTGTTGAGGCCGTCCGTCTGCTTATAAGTTGCCGGTGTGAGCTGGCAAAGGTTCTTGCGCGCGGTTGTCATCAGCGATTGGGCGTCGCTGTACAGCGTTTTCAAAGTATCGACCGTATGCAAGAGCTTAATGGAATATTCGTTTCTCAATGATTGAAGTTTGGCTTAGCTCGTAGCGCGTGATTGCCACAGGCAGGAACATTCCCACTAACGTAATTTCCAATTTAGAACCATATTGCCTTTATAATAAGATAAATCGCAAGCAGCCAAATTGCCACAACAGGTAGGGCAAAATACCATTTCTCAGGTATGCCGTCCTTCCATATGCTTTCCGCATGAGCACGGCACACATCAAATACATCTGGCGGAATCAATCGAACGGTCAGAGCAATTAGAACTGGCAATATTATTATATCATCCAAGTAGCCCAACACAGGCACAAAATCCGGGATAAGGTCAATCGGAGATAAGGCATATATCATTGTTATCGCTGCAAGAATTTTCGCTGTCTTTGGTGTCTCTTTTTTCTTCAGAGCAATATAAACAGCGGGAATATCCGTATGCAATTGTCTCGCTTTTTCTTTCAGACTCACAAATTCTTCCCCTATATCAAAAACCAATTCGCAAAAACTGACTCTACAATTCAAATCTGAGGTGTGTTTTCATAATAACGCGAGATGCCTTTAATGACAAGACGAGGATTTTCGAAAAGCGGCAGGAGGGGGAGCGGGTATGAGCTTGCCCGAAAGGTCGCACAGGGCATAGCGCTTGGCTCTACTGATATAAGCTTGCCTGTTGGGCGTTAAGATACTTTTGCCTGTTTTTCTATACTGCCGGGATTTACGCATACAAAGCGGCCATACTGGCTAAGGAGGAATAAACCAACATGGAGGAAAAAATCCACAGAGTTATTCAAAATCTGCAGCGCCATAATATGGGCGGCTATTTCGTGGAAACCCGCGAGGAACTGCTGTCCCTGATTTCCGAGCTCATCTACGAAGGGGAAACCGTCGGGTGTGGAGACTCCGTTACCTTAGAGGAAACCGGAGTCTTTGACCTGCTCCGCAGGGGACACTATACGTTTTATGACAAGCATCGGCCGGGGCTGACATCGGAACAGAAACGGGAAATTTACCTTAAAAACTTTACTGCCGATACTTTTTTTACCGGGGTAAACGCCGTTACCATGGACGGCAAACTGTTTAACATTGACGGCAATGGGAGCCGTGTTGCGCCGATGCTATACGGCCCCAAGCAGGTGATTGTCGTGGCCGGACTCAACAAGCTGACGGAGTTCGACGAAAGCGCTGTCCTCCGCGCGCGGCAGATAGCGGCGCCGCTGGATGCAAAGCGTCTGCATAAGGAGACTCCCTGCGTGAAGTTGGGCAAATGTGTGGACTGCAGCCACCCGCAAAGGATTTGCAACGATTTTGTAATGATCGCCGGACAATTTGTCAAGGATCGGATAAAAGTCATTTTCATAGATGGGAGCTATGGCTACTGAATTCTGTCCCTTAATATGCAACGCACAGAGATTGAATTTTGGAAATACAGGAGAGGCTTATGGAAACAAGCGGTATTTGGGAAGCAATGGCAAGCCGTTACGATACAGACGATAGAGTCGGCATCGCAAACAAAATCGCCGAAGCAATCCGCGAGGAGTTGAGCGGCATGGAAGGGGAAACCGCCATCGATTACGGCTGCGGAACGGGCCTTGTAGGAATGGAGCTGCTCGACTTGTTCCATTCCGTACTTTTTGTCGACCCGTCCGCGCGTATGATCGAACAGGTCGACCGAAAAATCGCGGAAGGGCATATTCAGCAAGCACGCACGATGTGCTGCGACTTTTTGAATGAGCTGCCAAACGGGTTACAGGCCGACTATGTGATCCTGTCGCAGGTCCTCCTGCATATCCCTGATATCCGTTCTATCCTGAGCAAATTATACGATGTGTTGAAAAAGGACGGACACTTGATTGTCGTTGACTTTGACAAAAACGAAACCGTTGTTTCCCAAACGGTTCACAACGGCTTCAGACAGAAAGAACTGATTCAATTACTAAGGGAAATTGGGTTCGCTTCAGCCTCTGCACACACCTTCCATCACGGAAAGGGAATCTTTATGAATAAGGATGCCTCCCTCTTTATTCTGGCTGCCATTAAATAGAGAATAACCCTGCCGATATTTCAAAGGAGCCATTACGATGAGCAAATACAACGCAAGGTGGAATGTGGCTGAAAAATGCGGTCGTCCTTCAAGCTGACATTTTTCAAATCCACAAGCTTGTGGAAGTTGAGATCGGCCTTTCAGTCCCATACCGAAGCCGCCCATCGCCCGCCATTCTTGTTAATTTTACTATCAATCAAAGCCGGTGCGGTTTTACCACTCACATTTTTTTATCCGGTTTTCGTCAAGCCTAACGCCGGTGAGGCGGATACCTTTCTGCCGAGCGAATACGTCGATATCATTTTTTAACGAAAGATAATCCTCGTCGATACAGAACAGCTTTGTAAGGATCGGAGCAAGATGCGAGCGCCGACGTCCAGGATCGGAGCACAGGTATTTCAAGTTTAACAAATCAAGCCACTGAGTACAGTAACCGTCGAATTGAGGAAATTTAAAGTGTATTTTTCGCAGTTCGTTGTAATCGCCAAATATCGCTTTGACCTGCCATGCCCCGACAACGCGATCCAGCTCATTCCATATCAGCTCCTGAAAGTAATGAATCAGAGCAACATGGCTTGAGGAAACTGTCTGAATGCTTTTGCTTAACTCTTCAGGCAAGCGCTCGGCATAGAACTTTTTTGCGGACGAAAGCAGTATAAAATTGTCCAGCACTGCTGCGGTAAAGGCCGCCTCCGGCCAGAGAACGCGAAACGCGTAGGGCGAAAAGTCCTCATCGTTAAGAGCTTCTCGCTTTTCCTGTGTTGCATGACGAATTTCACGGCAGATGTCCAGCAATCTCTGGCGCGATGACGCTTCAAAAAAATACTCTCCGTCATCTCCGATAACGTTTGAAATGGCATCGTGCAGTTCATTCATATCCTCAAGGCAGCCTGACACCGAAATTCCTGTATTGTTTGCCGTGTTTTTGATTTTTAGCATAAATGCATACCTTCTTTCGCATACAGGCTTAAGATAAATCGTATCAGCACAAATGTGCATTGCAAGCCCCCGGCGGGGAAGAAATATTATAGAATCCGGCTGCCTGTTTTTGTACAGATTTTATCCCCCACTGAGGCTTGCTATGCAGTATATGCGGGGTATAATGAAGATGTTGTAGTAATTCCAGTCTCAAACTCCTTTGGCAAAGAACGATCCGTGGGGCATTCCGCCTGCGGATCGCTCTTTTTTTTCTTCGTCACCTGTATCTATTCTACTGCATTAATACAAAGAAGCCCATTAAGTTCTGAAAGTTATTGAAGAGCTTAAAGCAGGCGGACGGGAAGTCACTTACAATTGTAGGAGAAAGAGATGTTAATTTGAGAATGATACAAATTCAATCTCCGTAATGAGAACATGTATCATAATGATACTTGGGAATAATTTCAGATGGCAAAAAGAGAACGACAATTGTATACTTCCGATATAAACGCTATTTGCAAAAACAATACTTGTTACAAAATACAAAAAAACGCGGGAAAATCATTGATTTTTGAAAATTGCTGATATATACTGCGCACGCAAAAAGGAAGTACAAAAATGTATCAGAATGAGACGGCAAAGAGGGACAATAATGAAATATGACAATCAGGTTTTTCAGACCTATCTGGAAATTCTGAAGGAAGAACTGATTCCTGCGCTTGGCTGTACAGAACCGATCGCCGTGGCGTTTGCTGCCGCTAAGGCGAGAGAGGTGCTCGGCAAAATGCCTGAGCGGATGATAGCACGCTGCAGTGGAAATATTGTTAAAAATGTAAAAGGCGTTATAGTACCGATGACAAAGAATTTGCGTGGCATTGCAGCGGCGGCAATTCTCGGCGCGGTCGGAGGGAATGCATCGAAGGGTCTTGAGGTCCTCGCGGATATAAAGGAAGAGGATCTGATTCGCACGCAGGAACTGCTCCTTAAGCATATGTGTGAACAGGAGATACTTGAAACGCCGGCAAAGCTTCATATCATTATAGAGGCATACATCGGAGAGCATTCGGCGAAGGTTGAGATTCTACATACGCATCTTGGTTTGGTTCATATTGAAAAGGACGGTCAAACTGTTTTTGATATTCCGCATGACGCCGCGGAAGAAGAGGAAGGCGAGCTTGACAGAAGCTCTCTAAACATAGCGGAAATATACGTTTTTGCCAACAATGTCGAAATTTCAGATGTTATGCCGATTTTGGAAAAACAGGTTCGCTATAACACTTCAATTTCAAGAGTTGGGCTCAATGAGAGCTATGGCGCGAATATCGGTAAGACGCTATTGGAGACATATGGCTGCGACGTTAAGATTCGCGCAAAAGCCGCGGCTGCCGCCGGCTCCGACGCGCGCATGGGCGGATGCGAGCTTCCCGTTGTAATAAACTCCGGAAGCGGGAACCAAGGGATGACGGTCTCACTTCCCGTCATCGAATACGCCAGAGATATGAAGGTTTCCGACGAAAAGCTTTATCGTGCGCTTTGCATGAGCAATCTGGTGGCGATACATCAGAAAAGCAAAATTGGAAGGCTCTCAGCTTATTGCGGCGCAGTCAGCGCTGCTGCGGGAGCGGGTGCCGGAATTGCTTACCTTATGGATATGAACGTCTATGAGATATCTGAAACAATTATCAGCACTCTCGCCAATGTTTCTGGAATTGTCTGCGATGGGGCAAAAGCGTCGTGCGCCGCAAAAATCGCGTCCAGCGTAGATGCCGCAATAATGGCTGTGGAAATGACGAACCATGGCCGCTCGTTCCGCTCCGGCGAGGGCATAGTTAAAAATGATGTGGAATCCACGATTGAGAGCGTTACCCGAATGGCGAGAGAAGGTATGCGCGAGACGGACGAGGAAATCCTGAAAATTATGATCGATCAGTAAGCAGAATTCCTGCGGAAAGGAAAATCCGCTTGAATATAAAAGAAAAAACCAAGGAGGAAAATATGAAAAAAATACTTGGAATGTCACTGGCACTTGCAATGCTCCTGACCTTGCTGACAGGCTGCGGCGGAGGCACCACCAGCGCAAGCACAGCCCCTTCCGGCAGTCCTACCGACTCTTCCGCACAAGCTCCAAGCGGCGACCCGATAAAAATTGCGGTTGCGGCGCCTATGACCGGCGACAACGCAGAATACGGACAAGGCTTTCAGAACGCGGCTCAGATGATGGTCGACCAGTGGAACAGCGACGGCGGCGTCCTTGGAAGACCTATAGAATTGGTATCCTATGACGACAAGAACTCGTCTGATGAGGCTGCCTCCATAGCCCAGAAAATCGTTTCCGAAGGCGACATTGTCGGCGTTATCGGACACTTCTCCTCCGGCGTCTGCCTGACCGCGGCTCCCGTCTATCAGCAGAACAAGATTATTGAAATTTCTCCCTCTGCATCGAACCCAAAGTATTCCGAAATAGGCGACTACATTTTCAGAAATAACACGGTCATCAGCGTCGAAGCACAGGCTGCGCTTGATATTGCCACGAAGGACCTTGGCAAAAAGAACATTGGCATTCTGGCGATAAAGACCGACTGGGGTACCAGCACCGAGCAAATCGTCCAGCAACTTGTAACGGATAACTATCCGGACGCAAAGGTTGTCGATGTTGAGGAAGTCCTTGAGAACAGCGATGACTATAGCTCGGCAATTACGAAGCTCGACAAGGCGGGCACCGACGTTCTGATCTGCGTCAGCATGTACAGCACTCTTGCTCCCGTCGCAATACAGTACAAGCAGGTTAACCCCGACATACAGATAGTTGGTTTCTCCAACGCCTACAGCCAGCAGCTTGTGGAGCTTGGCGGCGCGGCGGTTGAGGGCGTCTGCCTGCCTGTTATATTCTTTGCAGGGTCCGACAACGCTGACATCAAGAGCTATGTCGACGAATACACACAGAAATATGGCAGCGCTCCCAGCGCGCTGACCTCTCAGGCATATGACTCCGTTGGAATGCTGCTCGAGGCTATCAAGCAGGCAGGCACCACGGATCAGCCCGCTTTGCGCGACGCACTTGCAAAGATTGAATACAAGGGCGTTACAGGCAACACAAAGTTTGATGAAAAGAATAATGTTACTAAGGATTTCGTTAAGCTGACCATTAAAGACGGCAAATTCGTTGAAATGAAATAATCGCCATACGCGGAACAATCCGCCGAATGAAAAGTGCTTCGGCGGATTGTTTCAAATAACAAACAGAAAGGAGATAATTGCGGAACTTTTCGCAATTTGTAGGTTTTGTGGTTATACAGCAGTTGCTCAACGGAATATCACTCGGAATGTCCTATGCACTGATGGCGGTTGGTTTCTCCCTGATATTCGGTACTCTGCGCCTTATATATTTTGCGCAGGGCGCCATATACGCATTTGGCGCGCTCATGACTATTTGGTTTACCAGCTTTCATTGGGGTCTTGTCCCGGCAATACTGCTAGCTGCGGTCTTGACCGGCGTTTTAGGCATTTTGATTGATAAAACGGCATTAAAACCTCTTCGTGAGAAGAACTCTATTCCCATTGCGTCGCTGATCACCACCATCGGCCTTGCTAATATCATTCAAAATCTCCTCACAATCGCGTTCGGCAGTCAGAAGCGCGCTTTCCCGGCGCTGTTCAACTACGGAACCATAACGATAGGCGACGTGCAGATTCGCTCCTCACAGATAGCAATGGTCGTTCTTTCGCTGCTGCTGCTGGTGGCACTGACGCTGATTATTTCCCGTACGAAGATCGGCCTGGCCATGCGCGCTACCGAACAGAATAAAAGGGCGGCAAGCTTAATGGGCATAGACGTGAACTACGTCATTTCGTTCACATTCTTACTTGCTGGAGTGTCGGCCGCTATAGCGGGAGTTCTCATCGGCGGATACTATCAGGTAGCCTACCCCGGAATGGGCTTCATGGTCGGCCTGAAGGCGTTTGCAGCCGCGGTACTCGGCGGAATCGGTTCGCTGCCCGGAGCAATTATAGGCGGAATTGTAATCGGCGTCAGCGAGAGCTTTGCGGCAATGCTCTTCGGTTCGACTTACCGCGATGCCGTGGCATTTATTATTCTTATAGTAGTTCTGATTATCATGCCGTCGGGATTTCTTGGGAAGAAAGGAATCAACAAGGTATAACTTATGAAAAAGCATAATGCAGACAGCTTGATTTTTTCCATGGAAAAATTCCTGGATACCCATAAGCTGCCGGCCTGGGGAATTACGGCGGCTGTCCTTGTTCTCCTGCCGTTTGGCGGTCTCAGCGCTTACATAATGCGTATTTTCATTATGATAGGCATATACGCCATACTAGGTATCGGCCTTAACCTGCTGGCCGGATATACTGGCCAGGTTTCTTTCGGACACGCGGGCTTCTTCGCCATCGGCGCGTACACTACGGCGCTGTTGATGCTGCGCCTTAACATGAACTTTTTTCCAGCGCTTTTGATCGGCTCTGCCTTCACGGGGCTGTGCGGTTTTTTACTGGGCATTCCTACGCTTCGCCTGACTGGCGACTATCTTACCATCGTGACCTTGGGCTTCGGTGAAATTATCAAAATGATTATAACCAACTGGGAATCCATGACAAACGGTACGCTTGGATTAAACGGAATACCCGTGCCGTCTGTGTTCGGCCTTCAGTTGACACTAGAAAATCATGGCATATACTATCTTATGCTTATCCTGCTGACTCTGGTAAGCATCGCCACTGTGATGATTATCAGATCAAATACTGGGCGGGCCTTCATGGCAATACGTGAAGACGAGATGGCGGCTGTTATGATGGGTATAAAAACAGCAAAATACAAAGCGCTGTCTTTTGCGATTTCCGCGATCATTACGGGGCTTGCCGGAGGCCTGTATGCTTCCCTCGTGGGATACATTGACGCAAACTCATTTACCTTTGACGTTTCTACCTTGATTATAACTATTGTTATTGTCGGCGGCATGGGTACTATGCGAGGCATGTTCCTCGGCGCTGCGGTGCTTATCGCGTTTCCGGAGGTCGCAAGATTCCTTGCGGATTATCGATTTGTGGTATACGGAGTCGTGCTTGTGCTTATGATGCGCTTCCGCCCGCAGGGCTTGCTCGGCTGGAGATCTCAGATGCCTTACAAGATGCCAAGGCTCGCAAGGGTAGCTTTGGATAAGCATTCCGGAGAGAATCTTAAGAAAGGAGAGCCCGCCTGATTATCATGCGGTTAAAAAAATTATGGCATATTTGGAAGCCCAGGATATAACGATTCAGTTCGGCGGCCTTAAGGCTGTTGATCATGTGAGTTTCCGCGTGGAAAAGGGCGAGATCACCAGTATCATAGGACCTAACGGGGCCGGCAAGACCACGGTTTTCAATATTCTTACCGGCGTATATCAGATCAACGAAGGAAAAATTATTTTTGACGGGCAGGAGATCCAAAACAAGACTCCGCAGGAAATAGTCAAAGCCGGGATATCCAGAACCTTTCAGAATATCCGCTTGTTCGGAAATCTGCGCGTAATCGAAAACGTACTTATCGGAACTCACATTCATACGAAATATAACTTTTGGGATTCTCTTTTTCGTACCAAACGCTACAGGAAAGTGGAAAGCTCCCTTACGGTCGAGGCGGTTGAGATTCTGAGATCAATAGGTTTGGGTGAAAAGGTGGACAGCTACGCCTGCAATCTGCCGTACGGGGAACAGCGTAAGGTCGAGATTGCGCGCGCGATAGCGACCGACGCGAAAATTATTCTTCTGGACGAGCCGGCGGCGGGAATGAATCCGCTGGAGTCTGAGGAGCTGCTTCGGTTTATACGTGAGCTGCGCGACAAAGGCTATACGATTCTTCTGATCGAACACGATATGAATGTCGTAATGAACATTTCCGACAGAATTTATGTTTTGGACCACGGAAAGAAAATTGCCGAGGGTCTGCCGGAAGAAATCGCGCACAATGAGTGCGTCATTGAAGCCTATCTGGGAGGTGTGAAGAAGGATGCTTGAAATTCGTGACCTCCATACATACTACGGCAACATTCATGCCCTGAAGGGCATCAGCATGAGCATAGAACAGGGCGAGATCGTAACACTGATCGGCTCCAATGGAGCTGGAAAGTCAACAACGCTCAACGCGGTAGCAGGTCTTGTCCGATCCTGCGAAGGAGACATCACCTTCATGGGCACAGAGATTACAAACGCCCCCGCTCACACAATGACAAAAATGGGCATCAGCCTTGCTCCTGAGGGACGAGAGGTATTTCCCGCACTGACCGTCGAGGAGAATCTCCGCCTTGGAGCTTACTGCAGTAGAAGCAAGGCTCAGATTGAGGAATCCTTCACCCGCGTTTACGACCTGTTTCCGCGTTTAAAGGAACGCATTTCACAGACTGCGGGGACACTGTCCGGGGGAGAGCAGCAGATGCTTGCGATAGGACGGGCAATAATGAGCGAGCCTAAGCTTTTGCTTCTGGACGAGCCCTCGCTCGGTCTGGCTCCGAATCTGGTGCTCATGATTTTTGATCTGATACAGAGCATAAACAAGCAGGGAACTACGATACTGCTGATCGAACAGAATGCAAATATGGCGCTGTCGATAGCGCACCGCGCATATGTGCTGCAAAACGGACTTATTACAATGAGCGGCTCCGCTCAGGAGCTTGCCAGAGACGAAGGCGTGCAGAAAGCCTATCTGGGTATGCAGTAACTAAATAAGTAATCGAAGGGTAATGTTTATATGAAAAAGATTATTAACAATGCGGCGGATGTGGTATCGGATACACTGCGGGGAATGAGCCTTGCCCATCCGAGTCTGCAGTATATCGAGGGCTTGGAGGTAATTTGCCGAAAGGATAAGCAGCAGGGAAAGGTCGGCGTGGTTTCCGGCGGCGGTTCCGGGCACGAACCGGCTCACGGCGGCTATGTAGGACACGGAATGCTTGACGCCGCGGTTGCGGGAAACATGTTTTCGTCTCCCAGCCCCGACCGCATTATCCGAGGAATTCAGGAAGCCAACACCGGAGCCGGAGTTCTGCTGATCATCAAAAACTATTCAGGCGACATTATGAATTTTGAAATGGCCAGAGATATGTCTGAGATGGAAGGCGTCGAGGTTGACAGCGTCGTCGTCCGCGACGATGTAGCGGTTCCGGACAGTACGTATTCAACGGGCAGAAGGGGAATAGCCGGTACGGTCTTTGTCCATAAGATTGCCGGGGCCAAAGCCCAGCAAGGCGGTACGCTTCCAGAGGTCAAGGCGGCGGCTGAGAAGGCAATTGCAAACATCCGCAGCATGGGCATGGCGATGACGCCTTGCACTCTTCCTGCGGTCGGAAAACCCAGCTTTGTGTTGAACGACGATGAAATCGAAATCGGCATGGGAATACACGGAGAGCCCGGCGTTGAAAAGACAAAAACAAAAACGGCGGCGGAACTGGCCGACTGCCTGCTTGAAAAAATACTTGCAGACTATGACTATGAGAACTCCGAGGTGGCGCTTCTGGTTAACGGACTTGGCGGTACGCCTCTCATGGAGCTGTACATTCTTAATCAGGAGGTCCGCAAGATACTGGATGCCAAAAATATCAAGGTTTATAGGACCTTTGTCGGGAACTATATGACCTCGATTGAAATGAGCGGCTGCTCTCTTACGCTGCTTAAGCTTGACGACGAGCTAAAAACGCTGATAGATGCGCCCTGTGATACTCCGGCACTTAAGGTTCTGTGAAAACATCCTGAAAGGAAGCAAATAAAATGGCTGTAAAACTTACTTCGGCTGATTATGTGGCTTATCTAAAGCGTGCCTATGAAAAGCTGCATTCGGAAGGCGACTATATTACGGACCTTGATCTGGCAACCGGCGACGGCGACCACTGGACCAATATGGACACTGGCTTTGAAAGGCTTATTGGGCAAGCTGGCGAGCTGGAAAAGCTGCCCCTGGCCGAAGCTTTTCAGAAGATCAGCATGACGCTTATGACAGTAATCGGCGGCTCCGGCGGCATACTGTATGCCAGCGCATATATGGAAGCGGCAAAAAGAGCAAAGGGACTGGAAGCGCTCTCGTCCGCAGACGTCTGCAACATGCTCGAAGGTATGGAGGCCGCTATTATGAACCGCGGTAAGTCGAAGCCCGGCGACAAAACAATGCTGGATACACTTGACCACGCGGTACGGTGCTATAAGGAATGCCTGTCCGAGGGCAAAAGCGAGGCTGAGACCTTCAAAGCGGTTAAAGCGGCTGCGGAAACCGGTGCTGAAAGCACGAGGGAAATGCCCGCCGTACGCGGCAGAGCCTATTATCAGGCAAACAAGGGCGTTGGTCATCTTGATCCCGGCGCAGTCACAATGTGTTACCAAATCCAGACGCTGATGGACTGCATGATTGAAAAAACGTAGCTTGGCTAAAAGGAGAGCACGCTTATGTTTCTGGGCGCGTTAAAAGACAGCGTGGAGAAATTCGCGAATGTCATATCCAAAACGCTGGACGTTGATGTGCTTATCATCGACAGCAACCTCAATATTGTCGGCAAGACCTTTCGTTATTTCGGGCAGAACTATCACATCCGACGCATTTCCGTCATCGGTCAGGTTATTTCGACCGGTGAAGTGATAGTCATGGGCGATAAGAGCCACTTCGGCCCCTGCAAGGTCTGCCCTGAGCTGTCACTATGTGAAATGGAGGGACTGATCGGCGTCCCGATTTTCTATCAGGATGTTATTGTGGGAGCGATCGCGCTGATTATTCCCAAGCTTAGGATGGCAACGATTTTCCGGGATGTCAACAACTCCGTCGCCTTCCTGCAAAACATGGCGGATCTTCTGTCCAATAAAATGCAGACCATAGACGATTATGATGCCCTTAAGCTGATAAAGCATGAGCGTGAGCTTTTGATCGACGATTTCCCGACCGCTATAGTATCTATAGACATGCTTGGATATATTTCCTATTACAACCGGCGCTTTTCCGATACCTTCACTGACGGAAAGCCTGTTACGGGGCTTGCTCTAACGGAAGTTGTTCCATCGCCGCAAATTCATCAGTGCATTGAAACGCCCAAGGAACGGAAAAACGTATTTATTGCCTTCGAGAGTGCACAGAACAGTTTCTGCGGAACAATGTCGTGCAAGCTGATTACTGAAGAAAGCGGCTTGAAAAGCGGTATGCTGTGCACCTTCAGTGAAGCCGGCTATAACCGCACAGAGAATGATATTTTTCACGACGACAAGAACAAGATCGCGTTTTCTAAATACGAGCAGACGCTGTTTTCGAAAACACTTCTCGACTCGGCCAAGCGCTATGCTTCGACGGAAAAGCCGGTTCTGATACTCTGTGCGGAGAATACCGGTGAAGAACTGCTTGCTCAGTGTATACATACGTTTTCGACGCGCTGCAGAGAGAACTTCGTCATCGTAGACTGCAACTCGTTTTATGATGCCAGAGAGGAGATCATTTTCGGCAAGCTCGGAAAAATCCATATGGCGCACCGGGGCACCTTATATCTGCGTCATATTGAAAGCCTGCCAATTTCGCTGCAAATGCGGCTTGCGGATTACATTCGCACAGGCCGCTTGACGCATGATGACAATTTGGAGCTGGCCGTAGATGCAAGGCTGATACTTTCAGGGAATCTTAAGCTAAAGGAACTGATGGAGAAGCATAGGTTCTGCGACGAACTATACTACCGAACGGCAGAAAACGTGCTTGTGCGTCCGCCGGTGGCACAGAATCCTCAGATGCTGCGCGCGATACTTAACGAGACAATCGAAAGATACCGCTTAAATTCCGGAAAGGACAACCTGAAGTTCACCGATGATGCAATGGAAACGCTTTATTCATATCAGTGGCCGGGGAACCTGTTGGAAATCGAGGGAGTCGTTGACCTTTTGTTCCGTGAAGCGGACAAGCTTATTGGCCGCGAGGACATCCTGAATCTGTTACCGGCAATGGATACTGATATGGCGGAGAACCTGAACGAACTTGAAAAGAACCAGATACTTCAGTTACTTGAAACCTGCAATAACAAGGACATCGTGGCAAAGAAGCTCGGGATTGGGCGCGCTACTTTGTATAGAAAAATTAAACAATATAATTTGTAAGGAGAAACAGCATGAGTGACAAGACAATTGACCGTGAGCAACATATAAAGGACCTGCGCGACGCAATCGAGCATCGCGCAACGTGGTTTTATTATCTGATTGAAGAAGCCCAAAAGCGCGGCCTCGATTACGATTTTGCACGTGACGCTATCTACAGCTGCGGCTGCTTTCACGGCGACAACAAGTATACAAAGACGGACGATTTTGAGAAGTTCGCACCCGAGTTCGCAAATGACAACGTGCGCGGCATCTTTGATATGGATGTAGATGTCAAGCCAGAAGAAATGAATATAGAGTTCCATTACTGCCCGCTGGTCAACGCTTGGAAGAAGCTGACTGACGATCCGGAAAAGATCGCGATGCTCTGTGATATCGCAATGGACGGAGACCGCGGCATTGCATCAACCTTCCCGGACT
>JAYFQM010000015.1:0-25813 GCA_034927185.1 Oscillospiraceae bacterium
TTCCGTTAATGATCCCCGCTTGCTGAAGCGCGTAAACCGCGGTTCTGGCCCCGGAACTTATGGACGAATCATCGGTAAACGCCGATTTCTCAGTGCTAACGGGCAGCGTTTTTCCTGAAAAGGCCGCGTAATTGTAAAGAAGCATGCACATGTGCTCGCGTGTGATACTGGTCTCGGCTGCAAATGTAGTACCGGCGACCCCGCCTGCAATTCCTGTAAGCGCCGCCCACTCGGCATAGGGGCTGTAATACAGCCCCGGCGTAAGATCGCTGTAGCTGCCGCTGTAAACCTTGATAAGGTCCTTTCTTATATAGCCCGTAACAGCCGCATATTTAACCCCATACCAGTCTCCGCTCACGGACGTCACTTGAACGGCTGTGTTCTTATTTGAAATAAACCCAGCCACCTCAGTGTCTGTCGAAGGACCGCTGCGGATATTTACTCCCGTACCCGTTACAAGACCTATCCCCGAAGTAAGGTCCGAGGGCAGTCCCGCAAATCGGCCCAGAACAGTCACGAACATGCCGCGAGTCATAGTCATCTCAGGTGAAAAGGCCGTCGGAGAGGTGCCGTTATATAGTCCCTTGGCATATACAAAGCTCACTGCGTCGCTGAACCACTGGTCAGAGCTTACGTCCGTAAAGGGAATTTGCGCCGTATACTTGAAGCTTGCCGTTATCGTATGGTTAGAATTTATATTTGAAAGTGTGTAATTTGTTACGGCTCCAACCGACACTCCGTCAACAAGGATATCGCTAACAGCGTATCCAGCGTCCGGGCTTATTGTAAAGGTCTTTGAGCCTGTCGAGAGAATCGAGCTTGTTCCCTGCGGGCTTATGCTGCCGCCGGCCCCCGCGCTTGCCGTTACGGTATAGACGGCACCGACACGATAAGCTGCGGTAGCTGTTTCGCTCCGCTTCATACCGGGAGCCTCGGCAATCGCCTTGATCGTAGTATCCTGCGTAAGAGTAATCGGCGAAGAATAGGCCATGCTTGAGCTTGTCGGGTCCGTCCCGTCCAGCGTGTAATAGATCGTTGCTCCGGAGACGGAGCCGAGCTTTATCTGAGAGCCGGAGGAAACAAGGCTCCCCGAATTCAGACCGCTTGCCACTGTAATTGCAGGCGCAGCAATCTGCGGCACCTTGACCGTATATTCCAGAATAGCGCTTCCATCGAAGTTTCCGGAAACCGCTATCGCGCGAAGCTTTGTTGTTTCACTAAACGTCAGCGGGGCGCTGTAAGGTCTGCTTGAGGCAGTTGGAGAAGAGCCGTCAAGCGTATAATATATGGCGGTCCCCGGCGTATCGGAAGTCAGCGAGACGCTTTTTCCGCCAACAAAAGAGGTTGTGCGGCTCTTCGGAGCGGCTTCTTTCTGTCCTGGTACAGTTTCGCCGTCGAGCGGCACGGCCGGACTCGGAGTATATGTAACGCTGTCTCTCTGCGGGTTTCTGTAAATAACATATCCGTTGGACAGATAATAGGACTGAAAGCTGGCAAGCGAGCGCGTCTGCCCCGCGCCATAATCCGTTACTCGTGTGATTACGGGAGTCTCCTCCATGGTCTGCACGCCTATAATATTCCCGTTTGTGTCATATGTCAGGTTCGAAATAAGAACTGTGTGGCTTGTTTCTTTATCGAGGCAGTCTCCCACTTGAAGGCTATATATGCTCTGATCTCCGACAATTTCCGCCACTTCTGTCAAAGAGTATGTGGTTTTCCTCTTAGCTAATCCCCACGCATAGGAAACGTAACCGCTGCAGTCAGTCGAATAGACGGGCGCAATCTTATTATAGGAGGAGTAAGAAGTATAAAACCTGCTCGTATTGTCCAGAACCGCGGAAGCGAAGCTCTCCAGCGACACTCCGTAGCCTATGTATCCGTTTGCGTTCACCGGCTGCCCGTAAGGGATGCCGGTATATGTGGTTTCGGCTTTAAAAACTCCGTAATATCCCCATTGGGTGATATCCTCAAGCGGCGTCCACTGAATCTCCGTCAGCTGACGCGCCCGCTTGACAATATTTCTTTGCCCATCCGATACCGGCGGTATGACTGCTGCTGCAGAGTCCGTGTCATTTTCCATGAGCGTGACTTTGTCATCGGTAAATCCAGCCTCGTAAAGGAGCGCCTTAAAATCGCAGGCAAGCTCGTTGTTTTCGCTGTAAGCACTTACCGAGGCTTCATCGTCGGGGGCCAAAAGCCAGCCGAGCGGCACAGTTCCGTGGATATCAAAATCGAGCATATCCGAGGAGGGGTAAAAGCCCTTGAAGAGCTTTTCGAGGCTTGCCATGTAATTTTCATTGCCGATTTGAACGGCGAGATAGTCTCCGTCCGTATAGCAGGAAGTGACGCCGTCCATCAACCTCGTATCGTTAGCCCAAAGCGTATAATCAAAGATTTCTCCGGTCAGCATCAGATTGCCGTACCGGGTCGGAATGAGCTTCTTCACTCCTGCCAGGGCTTCGATTTTGATCTGGTCCGCGTCTTTGTTTATCCTTTCAAAGGCCTCGCCCCCGGAAAGAAAAAGGAAGGAGCCGTTTACAACATATAACTGTGAAATCTCAGAATCGGCTTCAAAAGCTTCCTCAACGCTTCCTCCACGAGAAGGCACTCGCCGTACCTGACGGCCGATAGTATAATATATGTATCCGTCATATAGGTTGAGATTACGCGCGTTGTCGGGCGACAGCGCCCTGACCTCTTCCCCGCTCCGAACAAAAAGCCCGTCCTGCACAAAATAAAAATCTTCCCCGTCTTGAAGCATGACGCCGCCGTTTTGTATATTCAGGTCGCTGTTGCCTGTTGTCCAGCCGTACTCAAGCGCGTAAGACGACGCCGGAAGAATAGAGAAGCACAAAACCGCCGCCATGAACAGGCCAATCATTTTTCGCAGCATCAGAACAGCTCCCTTTTATCAATCTGTTTACATAATTATAGAAAGTATAGCATTATTCGACAAGTATTTCAATAGTGCGCTCATTTTACCTCCAATTTTCTTAAGTCTACGGACAGTGAAGGCGAAAACGCCGGCCTTCTTACGAAGACCGGCGTTTTTCAATAATGGTTTTTAAAGGATACGCACCCTGAAAACGTCTTTTGATTTTGCAATCGCTTCAGGTATTTCCTCTCCGACGGGAGAATCGGTGTCTATAATCGTATAGGCAAATTCACCCTTCGGCGCGTTAATCATGTGGGCGACATTGATGTTCGCTCCGCCAATGAGGTCAAGGAAATTATTAAGCATACGCGGCACATTGCGATGTATGATGCACACTCTGCTCGCCCCCATACGGTCAAGGCTCACATTCGGAAAGTTGACAGAGTTTTTGATATTACCGTTGAGCAGATAATCGACCGCTTCCTGAGCCGCCATTATAGCGCACTTCTCTTCGCTCTCAGGTGTTGACGCACCGAGGTGCGGTATGGGAAGAGTGTTCGGGGCTTTCGAGGTTATGGCATTCGGGAAGTCGGTTACGTATCGGGCAACCTTTGTCGAGTCAATCGCGTCCAGCAGATCCTCGTCACAGACGAGCTCGCCCCTGGCTAGATTGATTATACGAACGCCGGGTTTCATTTTTTCAAATGCCTCTTTATTTATCATGTGGTGGGTGCTGTTTTTTATATAAGGTAGATGAAGCGTTATATAGTCGCAATTGCGATAAATCGTGTCGATGTCGGTCGCGTGCATTACATGGCTAGAAAGTCTCCAGGCCGCATCGACGGACAAAAAGGGATCGTAGCCGTAGACCTTCATGCCGAGCTCGAGCGCGGTATTGGCAATCTTCGCTCCGATTGCGCCCAATCCGACGACGCCGAGAGTTTTCCCAGCAATTTCTGGGCCCGTAAAGCTCGCTTTGCCCTTTTCGACCATTGCAGGAATCTCGTCGCCCTTATCGGCGTTGCTGTGTACCCACTCGATACCGCCGACCACATCACGGGACGCCATAAGCAACGCGCAGATAACAAGCTCCTTTACAGCTTCGGCGTTGGCCCCCGGTGTGTTGAAAACGACTATCCCCTGCTCGGCGCATCGGCTGACCGGAATATTGTTCGTTCCGGCTCCCGCTCTTGCTATACATAGAAGATTTTCATTAAACTGCATCTCGTTCATATTGGCGCTACGCACCATAATCGCATCCGGCGTTTCGGTCGCGTCATCAATCGAGATCCCGTTTTCTTCGACCACCTCAATTCCAAAGGGCGATATCTTATTGAGAGTTTTTATCCTATACACGGTTCTCCACCTCAAATTTCTTCATGTATTCAACAAGCTTGACAACACCCTCCATGGGCATTGCGTTATAGATCGAGGCTCTCATGCCTCCGACCTTGCGATGCCCCTTCAGGTTTGTAAGTCCAAGCTTCGTGGCACCCTTGCAGAATTCATCGTCCAGAGCGTCGTCCCCCGTACGGAAGGTAACGTTCATATCGCTGCGCGAGCCGGGTTCCGCACAGGCTTTGAAAAGGCTGCTGCTATCCAGACAGTCATACACAAGAGCGGCCTTTTTCTTTTTGATCTTCTCCATACCCCCTGTTCCGCCCTGCTTTTCCAGCCAATCGAGCACAAGGCCGAGAATATAAATATTCCAGCACGGCGGAGTGTTGTACATGGAGTTGTTGTCGATCATGGTTTTATAGCTCATAACAAGAGGCGTGCAGGCCATTTCCCTGCCGGCAAGGCTCTTGTCGATGATAACGACAGTCAGTCCGGCGGGAGCCATGTTTTTCTGCGCACCGGCAAAGATAATGCCGTATTTTGAAACGTCAACCGGCTTTGAAAGAATGTTCGAGGACATATCGCAGCAGACGGGAACGCTCCCTGTTTCGGGGACGTACTGCCACTCGGTTCCATAGATTGTGTTGTTTGCGCAGTAGTAGAAATAGTCCGCATCGGGGCTGAGCTTCAAATCGGACTGCCCGGGAATATAAGTATGATTTTTATCCTCTGAGGAAGCTGCCAAATTTATCGTGCCGTACTTCTTTGCTTCCTTGTAAGCAATGTTCGAAAAGTTGCCTGTCACGGCGTAATCCGCCGAACCCTCGCCAAGCCCGCTCATAAGGTTCATTGGGATCGCTGAAAACTGCAATGAAGCTCCGCCCTGCAAAAATAGCACCTCGTGTGATTCCGGAACTGAAAGCGCTGACTTCATTTTTGATTTCACACTTTCAAAAATCTCAAGGTAAACTTTGCTGCGGTGACTCATTTCCATGACTGACATCCCGCTGCCGTTATAGTTGAGTATCTCTTTTCCGGCGATCTCAAGGACTTCGGTCGGCAGCACGGAAGGGCCTGCGGAGAAATTAAACACTTCTTCTCTTTTCATCGAAAAACCTCCAAGCAATTTTACATCGATCCTGTTTGACAGAATAATGTCAATAAAATTATATAGCCTTTAGTTTCCTAAAGTCAAACAATTTTACCTACAAGCATTTTGTCTAAAACGCCGGTAATTTCGACATTTTTAACAATTCCATGCAGGTGTCCATTGTGCACGCACACTTGGGTATAGTTTTCTGCGTGTCCCGTGGACACGCCGTCTTTCTCTGTTTCGAACAGAACCGACAGTGTCGCACCGACAAGCGACTCCAGATATTCGTTCTCCATTTCATGCGCGGCTTGCTGCACTTCACTGGCTCTCCTCGCTTTAACAGAGTTTGTAAGCTGCCCATCCATGTCTGCGGCCTTTGTTCCGGGTCTCTTGGAATACGGAAAGACATGTATTGCGGAAAAACCGCATTTTCTTATAAACGACAGCGTATCGGAATGGTTTTCCTCCGTTTCTCCGGGGAAGCCCGCGATAAGATCGGCCGTTATGCCGCAGCCGGGAAAATATTCGCGCAGAAGCTCGGTTGCTTCGAAGAATCTTGCGGTATCATATTTTCTGTTCATGCGCTTCAATACTTCGTCACAGCCGCTCTGCAGAGAAAGGTGGAAATGATCGCAGACCCTGCCTGTAGCTTTAAGCCTTTGAACGAAGTCCTCCGTAATAACCGTGGGTTCGAGAGAGCCGAGTCGGAGGCGCATCGCTCCAGCGGCTGAAGCAATGGCCTCAACCGCGTCGGCAAGCGTGCGTCTCGGCTCAAGGTCCCTGCCGTAGGACGCGATTTCGATTCCGGTTATGACAAGCTCGAGGAAACCTTTTTCCGCAAGCTCCTCCGTCTGAAGCGCGCATCGCTCCGGAGGCAGACTTCTAACCCTTCCTCTTGTATAGGGTATGATACAGTAGGTGCAGAAGTTCGCGCAGCCATCCTGAATTTTCAGCATGGCTCTCGTACGCCCGTCCACCGCGCCGGACGGCAGTTCCTCCATAATTCGCCGGGCAAACGGGTCGTCCGTCCATTCGATTATATTTTTTTCGGAGAGAGCCTTTTCTATGTCGTCCGCTAAACGTTCTTTATTTCCGCTGCCATGGACAATGTCGGCTCCCAGCGAAGCCACTTCTGCGGGAGAAAGCTGAGAAAAGCAGCCGCAGACGGCCACAAGCGCACCTGGGTTTTCTCCCGCAAGCTTTCTGATTGCCTGTCGGGACTTTCTTCCGCTTTCGGCGGTCACCGCGCAGGTGTTGACGATGACCACATCGGCCGTTTCCCCGCCTTCCGCCGCGGAGAAGCCACGGCTATCGAGCATTGTTTCAAGTGCCTTTGTTTCGTATTGGTTAACCTTGCAGCCGAGGGTTAAGACCTTATATTTCATAGATTCACCTTGTTTTCCGGAATATTTAAGGATATAATGTCCGCAGAGCGGACATTATACACGATTTTTGCATATGCCACAACGGTGCTTCGCACCTGTGGCATAATATCGGCGCAAGATCAACACAAGCTATTATACCGCGCTTTTTACGGCAGCGCCGACAAGCGCCTTTTTTCATATTGTCACATTATAATACCTTGAGCGCTTCAAGTAAATAAAAGGAGTAGCATATATGGCGGTTTATCTTGATAACGCGGCGACGACAAGAGTCTGTACCGAGGCGGCGGATGCCGCCTATAAAATAATGACCGAGGATTTCGGCAACCCAAGTTCGACACATAAGATGGGCAGGGACGCAAAGGCCATTCTAGAAGCTTCGAGGGCAGCGGTCGCCAAGGCCCTCGGTGCGAAGCCCGAGGAGGTTTTCTTCACTTCCGGCGGTTCCGAAAGTGACAACTGGGCGGTGCTCTCCAGCGCCGAGCTTATGAAACACCGGGGCCGGCACATTATAAGTTCGGAGGTTGAGCACGCCGCCGTGCTCCGCTCGCTTGACCTGCTTGAAAAGCGCGGCTTCGAGGTAACCAGACTTAAGCCGGAAAAAGACGGAAGCATTTCCGTCGAAAAAGTGACCGGCGCTCTGCGCGAAGATACCGTTTTGGTTTCCCTGATGCTCGTCAACAACGAGACCGGCGGAATAACCGACATTTCAGAAATCTCCAGGCACCTGAAAAATAAAGGAAGCGCCGCGCTCTTGCACACGGACGCCGTACAGGGCTTTTTAAAGGTACCGTTTTTCGCAAGGGACCTGGGCGCTGACCTGATATCCGTAAGCGGCCATAAAATACACGCGCCTAAAGGTGTGGGAGCCGTTTATGTCCGTGGAGGCGTCAAGGCCTTGAATCTTGCTCCTCTAATAGTCGGTGGGGGTCACGAATCCGGCAGGCGCTCAGGTACCGAGGGTCTTCCGCAGATTGCGGCTTTCGCAAAGGCTGCGGAGCTGGGCAGCGTCCATTTTGAGGAATCTGTCCGCAGTTTCACAAGGCTCAAGGAGCTTGCCATAAGGCGGCTGACTGAGGAAAACGAGGGTCTACAGGTGCTTTCGGGCAAGGCTCCGCACATTCTCAGCATCTCGCTTCCCGGCTATAAAAGCCAAGTTGTAATGAACTATCTCGACGGTATGGGCATTTACATTTCGAACAGCTCAGCCTGCAAAAAAGGCGGAAGGAGCTATGTTCTGGAAGCCCTTGGGTTGCCGGACAGAGTCGTGGATGGAGCCCTGCGGATAAGCTTTTCGAGATTTTCCACTGAGGACGAGGTTAACGCTCTCTGTGATGGCATAAAAAGTGCTCGGGACAGGCTTTTCACCACTCTACGCTGAACATGGCTCAGACTGTTATATTTGCACTTCGGCTGCCGTGTTTCCACGGCAGCCGTTTGAATACTAAAAGTATTTTTTTATATTATCGCCGACCGTCTGGGGATCGACTGTTGCGGTAACCGTAAAATTGATGCTTTCCTTTTTCCCAAAAGCGTCAAGCTCATCAAGGAGAGCTGCGATCTTATTCATGTCAGGCTCGTCAAGTATCTTAAGAAGATTGTCAATAAAAACGTGGGATATGTCATAGTTGGCCGCATGCAGCCCGCTTATAAAGCCCTTAAAATAGTCCATTGTCCCGAAGCTGTAGTCGCTGGCGTTGACAAGGCGCGCCGTATATGGAATGTCGTAGGTTAGGTTCTTATCCTTCTCCAGACATACCACGCTGCCGTTTTCCTCCTCGACTGCTTTTTTGATAAGATCAACCAGTTTTTTGGTTTTGCCGGTTCCTTTGGAGCCGACGATTAACTTAACCATGATAAACACCCTCCTAAAAGTATTTCCGAAAATAGTGGTGATTACTTTTATAATATACTACCATAACTGTTACCGAACTTCAATGTCTGTTTTACACGAATAAGCGCTAACCAATTTGGGGAGAGCCTTTCGCGGCCCTCCCCAAATTTCATATGCTACATTCGCTCCTGTCCAAGAAGCTTGAACATGTTGCTCTTATAGGCTTCGACGCCAGGCTGGTTGAACGGATTGACTCCGGATACATAGGCAGACAGAGCGCAGCTCATCTCAAAGAAACATACAAGCTCCGCAAAACCCTCTTCGTCCCGTTTCGGAACTGTGAGCAAAATATTTGGCACATCCCCTTTTATATGCGCTGAAGCGACAGCTTTGGAAGCGATTTTCGAAATGTCACCGAAATCACGCCCGGCAAGGTAATTAAGCTTATCCCGGTCTCCAAGCTCAAACGGCACCTTCAGGCTCTGATCCGAGCTTTCAAAGGACACGACCGTCTCCATAAGCCTTCTGGGGCCATCCTGAATGTACTGCCCCATTGAGTGAAGGTCCGCCGAATACTCGACCGACGCGGGGAAAATCCCTATCCCGTTTTTGCCTTCGCTTTCGCCGAAAAGCTGCTTCCACCATTCCGCCATAAAGCGGAAGGACGGCTCGTAGGACGCGAGAATCTCAATAGTTCTTCCGTTCTGGTACAAATGCTGTCTGGCGCCGGCATAGAGCCAGGCCGGGTTCTCCACGGATCGCAGATCGAGATCGTGCATTTCACGGACGGCGCACTGCAGAACTCTTTCGATATCTATGCCTGCGACAGCCATGGGAAGAAGGCCGACCGCTGAAAGTACCGAGTATCTTCCTCCGACATCCTCAGGCACCACAAAGCGCTCCCAGCCCTCGCTGACCGCCATATCGTGCAGAATGCCTTTTCTCTCGTCGGTGGTTGCAATTATGTGCTTTTTCGCATTGGAGCCGTACTTCTTTTCCAGCAGGCTCTTAAAAACACGGAAGGAAAGCGCGGGCTCAAGCGTACCTCCGGATTTGGAGATCACATTGACGAAAAAGTCTCTGTCGCCTATAAGCTCAATGGTCTCGTTTATAGCGGCCGCGGACAGCCCGTTGCCCATAAAGAAAATATCCGGCGTATCCTTTTTAACGAGATTATAATTGGGAGAGCGCAGTAAGTCTATCGCGGCCCGTGCGCCCAGATATGAGCCGCCAATGCCGATTACGACGAGGACCTTCGAATTTGAACGTATTCTCGATGCGCATGCCTGAATGGACTTCAGTTCGTTTGAAAGCACCCGGCATGGCAGCTCCAGCCAGCCCGTATACTCCGACCCTTCTCCGTTGTGCTCAAAAAGCTGTCTGTGCACATCGGAAATTTTTGAATAATCCGGACCCACCGAACCAAAAAAGTCCTTTGCTCCCGATAAATCAACCTTGACCATTTAACAGTGCCTCTTTTCCCCAAGGTATAATCTGCCGTGGGTTTTATGTTGTTGTATTTTAATACATCCAGCGGCCTTTTACAAGTGATATTTGATGAATTTTTCATATTTGTGGGATACGATCGCTTTATTTTCTCTGTTTTTAGGCAACAAGTGGAAATTATTACCCTCCGAATAGCCTTGAAAGCATCTTACCGTAGAAACCGAACACCGTCAGCTTTTTTACCTCGCTCCCCGCCAGAAGCGGCACGCGGGCTATTTCTGTCCCGTTGGAATAAACCACCATTTCACCGATAGCCTCTCCCTGAGCTATCGGAGCGGCCAGGGTTTGGGGAAGATCGAATTCGTAATTCATCTCCCCTAGTTTGCTTTTTTCCATCAAAACGCCTTCCTCGCCGCCGTAAACAGGCTGGACGCTGTCCGATACTCCCATCGATAAGAGAACCGGAGGAAGCGGCTTAGGGCTGCGCAGAGGGCACAAAGCGTAATTTGCAAACGCAAAGTTTAAAAGAGTCTTTGCGCTCTCAAAACGTTCGTCAGATGTCGCTCCGTGCATCACCACGGCTATATATTCCGTTCCGTCCCTCTCGGCCGTCGCCGACAAACAATACATAGCGCTAGTTGTGAAGCCGGTTTTCAGGCCCGTAGCGCCCTTATAAAACCGGACCAACTTATTTGTGTTGACAAGCTCCGCCTCACCGTTCCGGAGTGTGTCCATCCAGATCGTAGAATAGTCTTTGATTTTATCGTGCTTAAGCAGTTCTCTCGACATAAGCGCAATGTCATATGCCGATGTGAGGTGCTCTGGGTTGTCGGTCAGCCCCGTGCAGTCGCAAAAGTGTGTATCGGCCATACCCAGCTCGGCTGCGCGCGCGTTCATCTTTGCCACAAAGCTTTCCTCAGAGCCCGCAACGTGCTCGGCAAGAGCCACGGCGCAGTCATTGGCAGAAACCACCGCCACCGCCTTCAGCATATCGCGCACGCTCATCTGTTCGCCTTCCTCCAGCCAGATCTGGCTGCCTCCCATGGAAGCCGCGTACGACGAACAGACAACAATATCGTCCTCAGTCATACGCCCAGCTTCAATCTCCTCCATAACAAGCAGCAGCGTCATAATTTTTGTAACGCTTGCCGGCGCTCGCTTTGTGTGCGCGTCCTTTTCGTATATCACTTCGCCGGTCGTCTTTTCCATCAGCACCGCAGATGGAACGGGTATGGTCAGAGCTTCCTCTCCTACCGGTTCAATAGCCAGGGCTTTGGTTGAAATCAAAGCCGCAATGATGGCCATTATCAGCATTTTTTTCATTGTCCGCCTCCATATATAGCAATGTCCAAGCTCGTGTTTGTAACACTATATGGCAGTACGGAAAGCATTATTCCGCGGCTACTCTCCTGTCAAGAATTATTTTTGCTGTTTCATTTTTTGCAACGTCTTATGTTTATCTGGTTTACTGGAATTATGCATATGCAATACAAAGTTTGGAAATTTTCTGCTCGCCCTTAATAATACGCATAGAAATATCAAGGGTTTTCCACATTACCAACAGGTTTTTCAACATGCTACATCCTGCATCATTCGACAATTTATTCAATTTAGGTTTACATAATTATTTATAATTAAATGTAACTGCCTTTTTACAGCGAAATATTACACTTGACAAATACGAATGTTATTGTTCTAATACGCCACAGAAAAACCTTAAAGGACGCGGCGTAAAAACGCCGCGTCCTTTAAAAAACAGATCAAATTTTACGGTATCTCCCTGTACATCGCGTTGGCGTCGGCCTTCTGCGCCGTCTCAGTCAAGGCCAAAACCTCGACCTTCAGCGTTCTCTGTCCGAAGCGGATTTCGATGATGTCCCCAAGTTTGACCTCGTATGAGGCCCGTGCGGTTTTACCGTTGACCGAAACACGCTCTCCGTCGCAGGCTTCGTTGGCAATTGTCCGCCGCTTTATCAGTCTTGATACCTTTAGATACTTGTCGAGACGCATTTTCGAACCTTCCCTATCAAATTGCAAAGGCGCGGAGTTTTCCGCGCCTTGAGTTTTATTATTTGTCAACTGCATCCTTGAATGCTTTGCCGGCTTTGAAAACCGGAACGCGTGATGCAGGAATCTTGATTTCTTCCTTGGTCTTGGGGTTACGTCCTATGCGGGCTTCTCTGGTCTTGACATCAAAGACGCCGAATCCAACAAGCTGTACTTTTTCGCCTGTTTCAATAGTCTCTTCAACGGTCTGAAACGTAGCATTAACCGCACGCTCACTGTCCTTTTTGGACAGTCCCGTTTTCCCTGCCACAGCGGCAATAAGTTCTGCTTTATTCATGTTTTTCCTCCTAAATATTTTTCATTGAGTAATCAGTAATTATAATAGATTTCACGGGAATAAAACCGCAAAATATCTACTTCTTTTGTTTGCTCTCATTATAGAGAGCGTCCAGTTCCTCTAGGCTCATGTCCTTCATGTCTCTTCCGCTTCTCTGAGCCTCAGTTTCAATAAAGCCGAAGCGTGAGATGAATTTATCGCAGCTATTATGAAGAGCCTGTTCCGGATCTATATTTGAAAACCTTGCGACGTTTACCGCAGCAAAAAGAAGATCGCCGAGTTCCTCCTCAACATGGGCCTTGTCTCCCTCAGCCAGAGCCTCGACGAGCTCCTGCAGCTCTTCGGAGAGCTTGGACATCGCTCCGTCGGAATCTGGCCAGTCGAAGCCGACCTTTTTGGCTTTCTTCTGGATCTTCTCGGCACGCCAGAGAGCGGGGAGACTTTCCGCAACGTCAGTCATGGTTTTTGTGACCGTTGTCTGAGACTTTTCTCTGCGCTTGAGCTCATCCCAGTTTTTGATTACCTCTTCGCTTCCTGAAACATCGATATTTCCAAAAACGTGTGGATGCCGATATATAAGCTTCTTGCAGGCGCCGTCCGCCACACTATCCAGATCAAAGGACCCATTTTCCTCTTCGATTCTGGTATGAAAAATTATCTGCAGCATGAGGTCGCCCAGCTCTTCGCGAAGATGCTCGGGGTCTTTCTGGTCAATTGCCTCACAGACCTCGTATGCTTCCTCAAGGAGATTGCGGCGGATGCTCTCATGCGTCTGTTCAATATCCCACGGGCAGCCGCCGGGAGCACGGAGAATTTCGATTATTTTGCGGAAATCTCCCATATCATATGCAGATTTACATTCAAAATTTACCACACTTTTCACCCTTCCGCAAGTTGAAATTTCACTTATGTGTATATTTCTAAAAACACTTTGCTATATCTGTACATATGTTTCAAATCTTGGCATAAATTGCATAAATTTGACATCATTTGTTATTACAAGTAAGGATTTACGCTTATTTTAAATGAAGGAATTTAGCGATCTTTTCGCCCTTGGGCAGGAGCCTCAAATCATCTATCGTTACCGTCTTTGTCGCAATGGTCATAACTGCGTAAACAGCAACGCCGACAAGTATCGCCGCAAGGAGAGCGGCAATTATAGTAAGCCTTTCGGGTTCCGGTCCAGCGCCGAGAATTTCAAGAAACGCCGGGTATACAAGCCATGCGGCAACGCCCATAACGGCACAGTTGACAGCGGGCTTCAGAAAAACCTTTCCAAGTCTTGGACGCTCCGGCATTTTGGCCGCGACGAAGTAAAAATTAGCTGCAAACATGAGAAAATAACTAACCAGTGTGCCTATAGCCGAACCGTAAATATTCAGCTTTGGATTGCCAAGAAGCAGCCAGCTCAACACAAGGTTCAGCAGTCCGCCTATGAGCATAGTATACATCGGCAGGCGCTCGAACCCTCCAGCCTGCAAAATAGCCGTGGTCATCGCGACAATGCAAACAAAGTAAGAGGATAAACCCATTATCATGAGCAGCGAGCCGCCGGTCTGTGAACCGCCGTAAGCGCCGCTCATTATAGGTTGTGCCAGAACGCTCATACCGACCGCCATGGGCAAAGCAAGAATTGTGGCAATTCTCAGAGATGATTCGATTATGCTCTTTGATTCGTCCATGCTTTTCTGTGCTCTGAAGCCGGCAATAGCAGGAATCACGCTGATTGTAAGTGGAGTAAGCAGAGCATATGGAAGATTAAATATCGTCTGAGCCATTGAATACTCACCGAAAAGTGAGGCTGACTTCGCAGCGGAAAAGCCGATCGCATCCTGCAGACGGTTCAAAATCAGTCCGGTGTTTACTAGCGATATTATGCTCGTAACACATGATCCGAGAGCTATCGGAACACCGATTTTCACAAATGTCTTAAGTATCCTACCGCCTTTTTCCGAGCTCAAATCTATCTCTTCGGGCGGACGAAGACGTTGAATACTGTTTTCGTATATCCTTCGTCTGTATACTACAAAGGCCATATAGACGCAGGCAAACAGGGAACCCGCAGCCGTTCCGGTTACCGCTCCGGCCGACATGAGCGTTGCGCTCTTGCCTGCCTGATGCAGCACAACGACAATTGATAGACCCACGGCAATTTTGACGGCCACCTCAATAACCTGAGAAACAGCGGTCGGCCTCATATCCTGAAGGCCCTCCGTGTAGCCGCGGAAAGCGGAGAGAATACAAACAAGAATAACAGCGGGCGCGAGCGCGGCGATGCTCTGGCCAGCCTGTGGGTCTCCGAGAAGGATTGCGAGATCAACGGGGAAGGAAAACAACACCAGACTGCCCGCTGCCCCCAGAACCAAGAAGGACCAGACAGCAACCTTGAATATCTTCTTTACCTGGTTAATGCGACCGATATTGTTCGCTTCCGATATCATCCTTGCAACCGCAATGGGGAGTCCGGCCGTGGAAAGCGCCAAAAGTACATTGTAAATATTATAAGCGACGGTGAAATGCCCGTAGCCCTCTTTGCCCAGGATGTTCGCAAGCGGGATCTTATAAATCGCACCGAGAATTTTTATGATAATAACTGACACCGCAAGAAGAGCCGCGCCATGGAGATAGTTCTGCTTTTTTGATGCCGGCAAGGTTGCACCTCCGTAAAAGTATTTCATTTTTCCGTATTATATATGCACCGAATTCCCGATTTTTACCGTTCGCGGATAAAACAGAAACATGTAAGCCTTATGAGTCGTTTCAATGTACACCAATCGCGCGCAAAAATCAAGGGAAACAGCAACTCCGTCCTGTTCGTCCGCAGATTTCGCTGCCTTTGCCGAAATCACTCTCCGCATCATGTTTTCATGAAATAACTGAGTTTTTCTTACCAGGCAGAAACCATGCGTGCTATTTTACAACGACAAAAGCGAAAAATCAACATAATGATTGACAAAACAATAATTTTCGTAGAGAATGTTATGTATTATATGCGAATAATAAGCACACAAAGAACAGATAAATAATGCATAGATTTGGCATCAAATTTGTGCATATTCTTTATATATTTGACAGGAGTTTTGGGCGATGCAAGGTGTTAAGGATTTCATGAAGATTTTTTCTTCTGTTCGGCAATCCGTAATAGGACTTGACAGCAAGAGCTATTCTATTGTATTTGCCAACCCCGCTGCAAAAAACGCATTCGGACTTGATCCAACCGGCAGGCTCGCAAAGGAATTTGTTTCTATCGACGTTGTAGAGGAAAACGCAGACGACTATCTGTGCGGCACGACGATTATGGGACGCAGAGCAAGTATTTCGGTCGTCAAGGAAGCTGACATTATATTACTCTTCATCGATTTTCTGAGTGACGCCAAGCCATCGCTAACTCTTTCGCGATATATGATAAACAGTTTGAGAAACAGCGCAATGGGTATAAAGCTGTCGGCTGATCGGTGTTTTTCCATGCTTGAGGACGGTCGCCAGCCAAGTGAAAAGCACATATCAGTATTGTATCACTACTATTATTCTCTTCTTCGCACCTTGATCCAGATCGACAGTGCGGATCTGATAGAACGTGGAGAACTTCCATTTTCACCTGAACTAATAGATCTTGTCAAGCTCTGCTCCGACGTTACGAAAATGGTTGCAACTCTCTGCGCCGAAACAGGGGTCGACATTAACTTCACATCGGACAAAGAAGAGTTTATTACGGCCGTTGATCCCGCGAGGATCGAGCAGCTGCTTCTGAACCTGTTTTCAAACAGCCTTCAGCATACGGTTTCCGGTAATACAATAACGCTGTCGCTCAATTTTACTGGCAGCAAAATCATTATGTCCTTAGACGATGACGGCGAGGGAATCCCGCCTGAATCCATATCCAATATTTTTAAACTTCCTGATGATAACGGCGACGATTTTATAAAAAAGAAGGGCAGCGGGCTGGGGCTTTATATTGCGCTCGGAATCGCTCAGCAGCACAAGGGCGTTATCCTTGTTGAAAGCCGCGAGGGTAAGGGCACCTGTGTTCGTGTTATGCTTCCATCCGACGAGAATACCGTTCAGAGATTTAACAGCCCCGATACGCCTTACCGACACGATTACGTGTCGCCGGTTCTTACGGAGCTGTCAGACCTTCTTTCCAGCGCGAGCTACGGTCCGAAATACGAGGATTAAAATAAGGCTGTTTCAAGTGTTCCTTGGGAGGAACACTTGAAACAGCCCTAATGCATTAGTTTTGCCCGATTCCAAAAAAGCGCCTGCCGTTTCTGTTCGTGATCTCCGCGGCTTCCTCAATACTCATCTTTTTTATATCGGCGATGGTCTGTGCAATATATGGCAAATTTCTGGAATCGTTGCGCTTGCCTCGGTTCGGAACAGGGGCGAGATACGGGCAGTCGGTTTCGATAAGTATCCGGTCATTCGGGCACATTCCAATAACTTCGAGAGCTCTACGCGCGTTTTTGAAGGTTATTGCTCCTGTAAAGCCCAGATACCAGCCCATATCGAGTATATCCCTTGCCATCTCAGCACTTCCCGAATAGCAGTGGAAGTCTCCTTTGACATCAGGAAACTTTCTGATTATCTCCATGCAGTCGGCGTGGGCATCCCTGTCGTGTATTACGACAGGCATTTTCAGCTCGCTTGCAAGCTCCATCTGGCGAAGGAAAACCGTCCGCTGTATATCCCGCTCGGACAGGTCGTAATAGTAGTCCAGCCCGATCTCGCCAATGGCGCGAACCTTTGGCAGACGACAGTATTCCCGGATCAGCTTTTCCGAATCTTTTGAAAACGTTTTGGCTTCGTGCGGATGCCACCCGACGGCGGCATATATAAACGAGTATTTTTCCGCAATCTCAACCGACCCGACGCAGCTTGCATAATCGCTCGAAGCGTTCACGATCAGCTCGACGCCGCTTGCGAACACCGCATTAATTGTCTCGTCTCTGTCAGCGTCAAAGTCCTCGTCCGTATAGTGAGCATGAGTGTCAAAATACAATTTGGGTTCCCTCCGTTTGATTTCTTTTGCGATTGAGGTTTAATATGTCAGAGCCAGGTCTGAGAACAGATTTAGAAGCATCGTGCTTTCGCGCGACGGATATTTACATATTGACCATGCTCTTCATTTTCCCGCTCTTCACGGGTTTTGAGGGATATGCAAATATCACGCTCGCAAAGTATATTTTTTTTGCCACGGTCACAGCTTTATGGCTCGCGGCGCTCATCATATTCAAACTGCGCTCCGGAATACTAAGGGGAAAAAACGCGCCCATGGCAGCTGTACCGCTGATACTGATCTATTTTGTACTGAACTGCGTTTCCGCCTTGTTTTCCCCCTACGCGGAGTCTGTTCTGCTTGGCGCCGGACGCTTCGATGGGCTGATTACCACCGTACTCTGCGTTGGCATTTTCTGGGGAGTCTCTCTCTATGCACGTTTGAAAAAGGCCTACATCTTTATGGCGGCCGCTGCTGTCACAATCAACTGCGTCGTAGCGGTACTGCAAATTTTCGGACTTAATCCGCTCTGGCTCTTCCCCGGTGATTATGATTTTTTTGATGCCGGTATAAAATTCACGAGCACTTTTCTGGGCACGATCGGAAACGCCGACCTGTTTTCAGCCTATATCTGCCTGATTCTTCCTGTCATCATTCTTTTTTATATCACCTCGGAAAGAAGAAGCTCGATTTTTCTGCCCGTCATTACTCTTAACGCATTCTGCCTCTTCTCCTGCGGTGTTTCGGCCGGCATACTGGCATTTTTTGCGACTGCGCTCTTGGCCGCTCCGGTCGTTATTAACAGCGGCGATCGGCTCAGGCGCACGCTTGAGGCTGCGGCGGCGGTTTCCATAGCTGTTTTCATCGCAGCGTCGCTTAAGATTTCTGAAAACGCCACCCTTGTATCCGTCAGCTTCGTGTTCTCATTCTGGCCGGTCTGCCTTGCGGGTTTAACCGCAGTTTTCGTCGCGTTGAGGATTTTGCTCCGAAATAGCGAATTTGGGCCAAACCCCATGAAGCTTTTCTTCTCGCTACTTTCCGCCTCACTTGTCATAACCGGGCTTACAGCAGTCTATTTCTGGAAAGCCGGAGAAGGCACGGTTTACGAGTTTTCGCGCGTCCTGCATGGCGAGCTTGAGGATAGCTTCGGTTCCTCACGGATACTGATCTGGCGCAAAACTCTTAAGCTTGTGCCTGAGAGCCTCTGGCTCGGGGGCGGTCCCGGCACTCTGGCGCAAAGGCTCGACATCAATTTTTCGCGCTTCGTTGAGGAAACAGGCAAAACACTAACCTCCTCCGTCGACAACGCGCATAACGAATACCTCGGCATACTCGTGAACACAGGCCTGTTATCCCTTTTGGCATATCTGGCCGCGCAAATTTTGAGCTTTGTCAGGGCCGTAAGGTCTGAAGCCGCCGCCGTCTGCCTTGCATTCGCGCTTCTATGTTACTGGGTCCAGTCGTTTTTCGGACTTGGGCTTTTTCTAGTATCCCCTCTGATGTGGCTTCTCTGGGGGCTACTCTCAGCGGAGCTTCGCACTAGTAAAAACTGATTCCGGCTGCCGCAGGTGCTGCGGCAGCCGTATTCTTATCAATGTTTATCATTAGCCTTCTGCGATTTTTCTTCCCATCAGGACGCCCATTATGGACGCCATCATGAGGCCGCGGGTCCAGCCGCTGGAGTCACCAAGACAATGCAGGCCTATGATGTTGGTGTTCAGTTCCTTATCCATCTTGACCCTGTTCGAATAGAACTTGAGCTCCGGCGAGTACAGCAGCGTCTCCGTCGAGGCGAAGCCCGGAACAACATGGTCGACCGCCTGAATAAAGTTTATGATGTTTATCATTGACCTATATGGCATAGCGGCGGTTATATCTCCGGCAACCGCGTCCTGAAGCGTCGGGCGGACGTTTGACTGCTGAAGCTCCTTCTCCCATGTACGCTTGCCGTCGAGAATATCACCGAAGCGCTGTACCATGATGTGCCCCGCTCCAAGCATGTTCGTCAGTTCTCCAACCTTCTGCGCGTATGCGATCGGCTGATTAAACGGGTAGCTGAAATTGTGTGAGCATAGGATGGCTAGGTTCGTGTTATCGGACTTTCTGTCTTTATAGGAGTGCCCGTTTACGACGGCAAGGTCGTCATCGTAATTCTCCTGGCTGACGAAGCCGCCGGGATTCTGGCAAAAGGTTCGCACCTTATTTTTAAACGGCCTCGGATAACCGATAAGCTTAGATTCGTAAAGCACGGAGTTGACCTGCTCCATAACCTCGTTGCGGACCTCGACCCTCACGCCGATGTCAACCGTTCCGGGCTGGTGCGCTATTGCGTTCTCGGCACAGATTTTCTCAAGCCATTCTGCTCCGCGCCTGCCGGTCGCTATAACCGTCTTTTCGGCGAATATTTCAAGGCTCTCTCCACCTTTGTGGACCACCACTCCGAGACACCTGTCCTTGTCCAGGATGACATTATCGCATTCGTAGCCGAACATCAGCTCGACGCCGTTATTAATCAGATACTGCTCAATTCTGTAATAAATGTCCTGCGCCTTTTCCGTTCCCATGTGGCGGATCGGGCAATCGACAAGCTTCAGCCCCGCCTGTATTGCGCGCTTGCGTATCTCTTTGACCTGCTCGTAGTCGCTGACGCCTTCTACCTTCTCGTCCGCGCCGAATTCAAGATAGATTTTATCCGCATAATTGATAAGCTCCTGCGCGGCGTTCTCTCCGATCAGGGTCGGCAGATCGCCTCCGACCTCATAGCTGAGTGAAAGCTTGCCGTCCGAAAAAGCGCCGGCTCCGGAAAAGCCGGTCGTTATATGGCAGTACGGTTTGCAGTTTACGCACTCCTTGGTCTGTGACTTGGGGCAGCGGCGCTTCTCAACGGCAACGCCCTTTTCGACCATCAATATTTTCTTCCTGCCACCCTTGCGTATAATTTCCAGCGCAGTGAAGATTCCGGCAGGCCCCGCACCGACGATCACTATATCTGTTTTCATATGCCTCTCCATTTTCGATTAATTGAGACAACTTATCAATATCCCAATACATTTTACCTTTCGCATTATAAACTAAGCAATCGTCAATAATAACGAAAACCTATTTGTTTTCTTGTACTATTTATATATTCAGTGCTTTTCAGCATCTGTTTTGTTATTTTCAACAAATTCTTTGTATAATTCTTGTAAATATCGTCGATTTACCTATGCACAAAAACGATGCTTTTTATTGACCGCAATAACCTGTTAGTTTAGAATAAAATTATATTCATCAAACAGCCGCGTAAACCATATCAGCCACAGGAGTTCGAAATATTTTTTTGAAGGAATGGTGACGAATGAAGAAAGTAGCTGTCATAATGGGCAGCGACAGCGATTTGCCTGTTGTCGAAAAAGCAATTTCAAAACTTGCGGAATTTGGAGTCCCCAGCGAAGTGCATGTATTTTCAGCGCACCGCACACCTACCGAAGCTGCAGATTTTTCCAGAAAAGCACGGGATCGGGGCTTCGGCGTGATAATAGCAGCCGCCGGCAAGGCAGCGCATCTCGCGGGAGCCATTGCGGCAAACACTACCTTACCTGTTATCGGGATACCCATAAAATCATCTACCTTGGACGGCTTGGACGCTCTCCTCTCAACTGTGCAAATGCCCTCAGGCATTCCTGTAGCTACAGTTGCGATCGACGGAGCGGAAAACGCCGCCCTTCTTGCTATATCGATACTTTCTGTATCCGAGACGGCGCTCGCCTCGAAGCTCGGCGAATACAGAGCGGTGGCCGCAGAAAGCGTTCTTCGGAAGAACAAGGCTGTCGAGGATAAGTATAACGGCTGATTCAACAATATCACAATATAATACGGAAGGAAATGTACGATGGAAAAGACTGTTCAGCTTTACGAGGGCAAAGCAAAAAAGGTTTACGCCACGGGCGATGAGAGCCTGTGCATCGTATCCTACAAGGACGATGCGACGGCCTTCAACGGCGAAAAGAAAGGCACCATACTCGGAAAAGGCGTAATTAACAACCGCCTGACAAACCGCCTAATGAAGCTTCTCTCTGAAAACGGGATACCCACGCATTTTGTCGACGAGCTATCTGAGCGCGAAACGCTTGTCAAAAAGGTCTCCATCGTTCCTCTGGAGGTTATCATCCGCAATATATCGGCCGGAAGCTTTGCAAAGCGCTACGGCGTCGAGGAGGGCATAGTCTTCAAGGCCCCAACCATTGAGTTTTCCTATAAAGACGACAGCCTCGGCGATCCTCTTATCAACGATTATCACGCGCTGGCTCTCGGCCTTGCCACGGAAAAAGAGCTTGAAACTATAAAGGCTTACGCCTTCAAAATCAACAATATACTAAAAGCCTTCCTGCTCTCGCACGGCATCGAGCTTGTAGATTTCAAGCTTGAGTTCGGGAGGCTTCCGGATGGGACTATAGTTCTTGCCGACGAAATAAGTCCCGATACATGCCGGTTCTGGGACGTCAAAACCCATGAAAAGCTCGATAAGGACCGTTTCCGCCGTGATCTCGGCGGAGTCGAGGACGCCTACAACGAGGTAATGCGACGTCTTCTGGGGGACGAGAAATGAGTATCCATGAGGAATGCGGAGTATTCGGCGTTTATTCTAACTCGCTCCGAGATGTAGCGGCGACCGCCTACTACGGGCTTTTTGCCCTGCAGCACCGCGGTCAGGAAAGCTGCGGCATTGTCGTCAACGACGACGGAGTTTTCACTTCGTTCAAGGATACGGGGCTGGTTAACGACGTTTTTACCCATACCGTTCTGGAAAACCTTGGCGAAGGCAGCATGGCAATCGGTCACTGCCGCTATGGTACGACTGGCTCGAACGACCGCAACAACGCGCAGCCTCTGCTTGTAAACCACATAAAGGGCAAAATGGCTCTTGCCCACAACGGCAATCTGGTCAATTCCGCAGAACTGCGTGAGGAATTGGAGCTTGAGGGAAGCATCTTCCATACTACTACGGACAGCGAGGTCATTTCCTACATCATAACCAAGGAGCGCATATCCTGCGGCTCCATCGAGGACGCGCTGAATAAGGCTATGCACCGGCTAAAAGGTGCATATTCCCTTGTCGTGATGTCCCCGACAAAGCTCATTGCCGCACGCGACGAGCACGGCTTCCGTCCCCTTTGCTACGGGATCACGCCCGACGGCTCTTACGTCGTGGCTTCTGAAAGCTGCGCCCTCGCCGCGGTCGGAGCCGCCATGGTGCGCGACCTCTCTCCCGGCGAAATAATTGTGTTCGATAAAAACGGGGCGCGCTCGATTACCGACCACTGCAACAAGTGCGAGCCGAGCCTCTGTGTGTTCGAGTATATCTATTTTGCCAGACCCGACTCCGTTATCGAGGGCAGCAGTGTTCACAACGCGAGGCTTCGGGCAGGCGCTTTTCTCGCGCTCGAGCATCCCGTTCAGGCCGACGTCGTGGTCGGCGTTCCCGATTCGGGCATAGACGCCGCAATCGGCTTTTCACGCCAGAGCGGAATTCCCTATGGTATCGGTTTGATTAAAAACCGCTATATTGCGAGAACCTTTATATCTCCCGGCCAGAAGTCCCGCGAAAACAAGGTCCGCATCAAGCTTAACCCCGTTTCTGCGACGGTGAAGGGCAAGCGGGTAGTTCTGATTGACGACTCCATTGTTCGCGGAACGACCTCTGCGAGAATCGTTGGGCTTTTGCGTGAAGCGGGCGCTAAGGAAATTCACATGCGCATATCCGCTCCCCCCTTCCTTAACCCTTGCTACTACGGTACGGATATTGACAGCCGAGACAACCTGATTGCCTGCAATAATACGATTGAGGAAATTACCAGGATAGTTGGCGCAGATTCGCTCGGTTATCTGAGTGTCGAGAACGTCACAAAGCTGACCGAAAACCCCTGCCAAAAGGGATATTGCTCCGCCTGCTTCAGCGGCGTTTATCCGACCGAGCTGCCGCAAAAGCCGCTGAAAAACAGGTTTGAACAGAAGATAAGTGAAAGGAACAGGCCGTAAATGAAGAGTTTTTCCGAAAGCTATAAGGATGCGGGAGTGGACATCACAGCAGGTTACAGGGCGGTTGAGCTTATGAAGAGCCATGTCGCTCGGACTCTCACAGGCTCCGGCACCTCCGACATTGGCGGCTTCGGCGGCCTTTTTGAGCTTGATTTGAAAGATACTCCAAATCCCGTGCTGGTTTCCGGCACCGACGGGGTCGGCACAAAGCTTAGGCTCGCTTTTCTCATGGATAAGCACGACACTGTTGGTATCGACTGCGTCGCCATGTGCGTAAATGACATCATCTGCTGCGGAGCAAAGCCGCTTTTCTTTCTGGACTACATCGCCTGCGGCAAAAACGTACCCGAAAGAATAGCCTCAATCGTATCAGGCGTTGCCGAGGGCTGCGTACAGTCCGGCTGCGCGCTGATCGGCGGTGAAACCGCGGAAATGCCGGGTTTTTACCCCTCCGACGAGTACGACCTTGCAGGCTTTTCCGTGGGTGTCGTCGATAAATCGAGGGTTCTGGACAAAAACTCCGTATCGGAAGGCGACGTTATCATCGCGCTCCCGTCGAGTGGCCTGCACTCAAACGGTTTTTCCCTCGTACGCAAGGTCTTCGATGTTGAAAACAGCGATCTGAGGACTCCCCTTTCCGAGCTTGACGGAGCCTCCCTCGGCGATACCCTGCTTACCCCTACGAAAATCTATGTTAGGCCTATGCTCAAGCTTTTTGAGGCCGTCAGTGTCAAGTCGGTATCGCACATCACCGGCGGAGGCTTTTATGAGAACATTCCGCGCAGTTTGCCGAAGGGCTTGACGGCCAGAATCGATCGCTCGGCTCTGCGTATACCGCTCATCTTCAACTATCTCGCCAATATCGGAAGCATCCCCGTTCGCGATATGTTCAACACCTTCAATATGGGCGTCGGTATGAGCGCAGTCGTCGCCGGGGAAGACGCAGAAAAGGCTCTGGATGTCCTGCATGCCTGCGGCGAGGACGCCTATGTCATGGGTGAAATCATCAGGTCTGACGAGGGCGTCGTCATATGTTAAAGACGAAAATTGCCGTGCTGGTTTCCGGGGGCGGAACAAATCTTCAGGCGCTCATTGACGCGCAGGACGCCGGAAAGCTAAAAAGCGGCGAGATCGCTCTCGTCGTTTCCGGCAACGATGGGGCGTATGCGCTTGAACGAGCCAGAAAGCACCGTATACCGTTCGTAACTATACCTAAAAACAGCTTCGCAAACCGCGATGGATTTGAAAACGCGATACAGCGCGCGCTTGAGGAAAACGGCATACAGCTGGTTGTGCTTGCGGGCTTTCTGTCCATACTCTCCGAGGATTTTGTCTCAAAATGGCCGAAAAGGATTATAAACGTCCACCCCTCGCTCATTCCCTCTTTCTGCGGAGAAGGCTATTATGGACTTCGCGTCCATGAGGCGGCGCTGAAATACGGCGTTAAACTCACGGGAGCGACGGTACATTTTGTAAACGAGGTACCTGACGGAGGCGAGATAATTCTTCAGAAAGCCGTTCCCGTATATAAAAACGATACGCCCGAAGTTTTGCAGAGGCGCGTTATGGAACGCGCTGAATGGATAATCCTGCCCCGAGCGGCGGAGCTGGTTTCTAAAAAAATAATGAAAGAGGGCGCTGGCTATGGCAACTGATATCAAGGATATCGGAGCGATACTCCGTGCAAACGACTATCCCGGCAGAGGCATTATAATAGGCGAATCTCAAGACGGTAAAAAGGCGGTTTTTGCCTATTTTATTATGGGCAGAAGCGAAAACAGCCGCAACCGCGTATGTACGGAACACGGCGGTGATCTGGTCATACGACCCTTTGACGCGGACAGGGTCGGGGATCCGAGCCTTATTATCTATTCGCCTGTCCGCGTCTGCGGCAATAAGACCATCGTCACAAACGGCGATCAGACTGATACCGTTTTCGAGTTTCTTACAAAGGGCAGTACCTTTGAGAATGCTCTTGAAACGCGCTGTTTTGAGCCGGACGCGCCGAACTTCACACCGCGAATCAGCGGACTTCTGGATTTTGAGAACGGCTTTAGTTATAAAATGAGCATTCTCAAGTCCGTCGACGCGGATGGAAGCGGCTGCAACCGCTTCAATTTCTCCTACAGTCCCCTGAACGGAGTCGGACACTTTATCCACACCTACGCTGGAAACGGAAGTCCCATTCCGAGCTTCTTCGGTGAGCCGGAAGCAGTAACGGTCGGGAACAACATCGACGAATATATGGCCCTTATCTGGAGCAGTCTGAACGCCGGCAACAAGGTCTCGCTATATGTGCGGTTCATTGACATCGCAAGCGGAGTCCATGAGAGCCGTATGATAAACAAAAACGCATAAGGTGGTTTGACGATGAAGGAATTTGAACTCAAATACGGCTGCAACCCCAATCAGAAGCCCGCCAGGATATATATGTCCGACGGGTCGGAGCTTCCGATCGAGATATTAAATGGCCGTCCCGGCTATATA
>JAYFQM010000068.1:0-20073 GCA_034927185.1 Oscillospiraceae bacterium
GTTCCAGGATAGCCTTGAATAATTGAAGCCGACGCCTATCGAAACGCAGAGCCAGACTAGAACGCCCGCTCCGAAAACGGATAGCGCGACTATAAGCGCTGTTTTAGTGTTTTTGCTCATAGACTAAAAATCCACCTTTCTGTCAATAATTTTATTCCATATGACCGGGGTCTCTCTGGCATAGATTTTCGCAATATAGAGCACAGGAATAAACATCGCAACGCCGAGTCCGGTTCCTGCAAGACCCATGCCGAATATCGCAAATCCGGCGCTTGAACCGGAATAAACAAACAATGCGATCAGACCTGCCAAGCCGCTGACGGCGAGTGCCGCCGAGGCCAGAAATAGAGCGCCTATTATGACCCAGATGAGCGAATAGATCACAAGTACCGTTAGGGATATTGTAAGAAGCACGGGGAACCAGAGTGGAAAGCCCAAAACTATCAGCGTGATTTCCCATGCGCTGCGTTTTTGCTTCAGCTGTCCCTGAGCGCGAGCCTCTGCAATTATGCGCACAGCTGCTTCCTCCGTGCCTTCGAGCTCTGCTACGGCATTCTCCTCGGAGACTCCCTCCTCCATCCGGTCGTCGATGACCTCGCTGAAATATGCAATCGATTTGGCACGCTCTTCGTTTACCACCGGCCTGAGCGCGCGTTTCAGCCTTTTTAAATACTCAGTTTTTGTCATGGCCCTCATCCCCTTTTATGAATCGATATGCGCGCATTATGCTGTCCCAGTCGTTCAAAAATTCAATAATCCTCTCGCGGCCTGCTTCCGTAATCCGGTAATATTTCCGCAGACGCCCGCTGTGTACGACGGAATAGACCGTCACACAGCCGCTCTGTTCAAGCCGTTTTAAAATCGGATACAGCGTAGATTCGGATATCTCCATAAACGGCGAGAGGTCTTTTATTATCTTGTAGCCGTAGGCGTCTTCCTCACGCATGGCGGCGAGAACGCAGATCTCGAGGACCCCGCGCTTCAATTGTGCGTCCATGGAATACCCCCTTTCACATAATACTATACAACGCGATGTATAATGTGTCAAGAGGTATTGGCAAAAAAACCGACCGCCTTCCTCAGCGTTTAAAAGCGTGAAAGAAAGCGGCCTGCAACAGTCGATATTTGTTTATAAATTCAGCCCATAAGCCCGCTGTCCGCCATCGAAATGAAATCGCCGTCGGCGACGATAATGTGGTCGGAAAGGACAATGCCCATCGAGGCCAGCGCAGTTTTGAGCTTTTTGGTGGTTATTTCGTCCTCAATCGAGGGGAGAGCTATTCCGCTCGTGTGGTTGTGTGAAATGATGACGTTTGTTGCGTTCTTTGCCAGCGCGAGCTCCGCGATTTTTCGTATGCTAATCTCCGCTGAATTGGCGACGCCGCGAAAAAGCTCCTTGCAGCAGATAACTTTGCATTTTGAATCGAGACAAATGACGTAGACGACCTCGTCACGCTCATACATATAGCGTGAGGCCAGATACTCGCCGGCCTTTTTTGACGAATCAAGAATGTCGTTGAAGCGGTTTTTATCCATGGCATAGCGGCGGCTGACCTCGGGTATGAGCTTCAAAAGCGCCACGGTATTTTCACCTATGCCGCTGATCTTGGAAAGCTCCTCCGCCGGCGCCTCAAAAAGCGCCTCCAGGCTTCCGAAGGCATTGAGTAGCTCATGGGCGAGAGGGTTTGTGTCTTTTCGCGGCATGGAATAAAAGAGAAGAAGCTCAAGGACGTTGTGGTCATCGAAGACGTCCAGTCCCTGTTCGATAAGCTTCTTTTTCATTCTCTCTCTGTGCCCGTCATGGACTCCCATAATATGACCTCAGTTCCGTATCAAGTACTTTGTCAGATTATAGCACCAATTTCATAATTGCGCAAAAACTAATTTAGTGGTACAATCTCTTAAGAAGGGTCATATGCCGCCGTCGGAGGTTAAAGTGAAAAAACTGTCGCCTTACATAAAGGATTTTGTCAAACGAGCCGATATGGTGCTTCTGATACTGTGCCTTATAAGCTCGATATTTGGAATAATTGTAATTGCGAGCGCTTCGGCGTCGTTGCAGAGTCCGGCGCGTTATCTCATTGTTCAGATAGCGTCTCTTATAATCGGGCTTGGGTTTTTCGTGCTGTTCACGGTGGTTGACATCGACATTATTGCGGATAAGTGGGCGGCGCTCATAGTGTTTGAGATTGTTCTGATGCTCCTTCTGCTTACCCCTCTGGGCTACGCGGACAACACCGGAAACAGAGCGTGGCTCCGCTTCGGCTTCGTTGGCGTACAGCCTGCGGAGGTTATAAAGATTCCGTTTATTATTATTCTGGCAAAGCAGCTTACCTATCTGAAGAATTACAAGAGCCTGAACTCGCCGCTTTCCGTAGGTCAGCTTCTTCTGCACTGCATATTTACGATAGGCCTTATAGTCGCTATTTCCAAAGATATGGGCAGCGCACTTGTTTTCCTTTTTATTTTCGTTATAGTACTTTTCGTAGCGGGGCTGAGGTTCTATTGGTTTATAGTCGGCATAGCGGGCATAGCGGCGGTAACGCCGTTTTTCTGGACGCATGTGCTCAATCAGCGTTACCGGGACAGGATACTGGCTCCGTATGACCCCACCATAGACCCGAAGGGCTTCGATATAAGATGGCAGGTCAACCAGAGCAAAACAGCGCTGGCGAGCGGGCAGCTCACAGGTTCGGGACTTTTTAACGGACGCCAGACACAGTCCGGCGTTCTGCCCGAAAAGCAGACCGACTTCATCTTTTCGGTTATAGGCGAAGAGCTTGGAATGGTTGCCTGCATCGTTGTAATTTTGCTTCTGCTTTCAATTATTTTCCGCTGCATATATGTGGGTATCAAATCACACAATACGATGAGCATGCTCATATGTTTCGGCGTGGCCGCATGGCTGATCTTCCAGACCTTTGAGAACATCGGCATGTGCATCGGCATCGCGCCGGTCATCGGGCTTACGCTTCCCTTTTTCAGTTACGGAGGGTCGTCGCTGTTTTCAATGTTTGCCGCAATGGGCGTCGTTTCGGGTATTAAATACCGCCCAAAACCAGAACGGTTCCGAAGCCTCAGCTTATAAAAGAAGGCTCTCCCTCCGGGGAGAGCCTTCTTTTATAAGCAATTAGAGCGGCTTAGAAATCAACTTCCGTGTCATAGTAGCAGCATTTTAGCAGCCTTTCCATTTCCTGTTGGGTCGGTATGCGGGGATTTGAGCCCGTGCAGGCGTCGCCAATGGCGTTTTTCGCGATTTCGGGAAGTCTTTCGAGGAAAACGTTCTCCGGCACGAAACCGTTTTCCGTGGGATAGCTGTCCGCACCGTAGTTTTTGATGCACAGAGGAATGTTGAGTTCACTGTTCATCCCGCGCAGGTACGCGATGAGAAGGCCGGCTTTTTCTTCGGCGGAGCCTCCTCCGAGCCCCATGTTGTCCGCTATTGATGCATAGCGCTTTGCGGCGGTTTCGTTTTTCGCATTGAACGCGATGACCTTGGGTAAATACATGGCGTTCGCTGCACCGTGGATGATGTGTGCTCCGTAATCCGCAAAGGCGGCTCCGGTCTTGTGCGCCATCGAGTGCACTATGCCGAGCAGAGCGTTGGAAAACGCCATTCCGGCAAGGCACTGGGCGTTGTGCATGCTGTCGCGCTTTGACATATCTCCGTTATAGGACGCTATCAGATCATTCTGAATCATTTTTATGGAATAAAGCGCAAGAGGGTCGGTAAAGTCGCAGTTTGCAGTTGAAACGTAAGCCTCGATGGAGTGTGTCATAGCGTCCATGCCCGTGTGCGCGACGAGCTTTTTCGGCATGGTTTCCGCAAGCTCCGGATCGACTATGGCGACATCGGGAGTAATTTCAAAATCGGCAATCGGGTACTTGATCCCCTTTGCGTAATCGGTGATTATCGAAAACGCTGTCACCTCGGTCGCGGTGCCGGAGGTCGAGGAGATCGCGCAGAAATGCGCTTTTTTGCGGAGCTTCGGCAGTCCGAACACCTTGCACATTTCATCAAAAGTGATTTCCGGATATTCATACTTGATCCACATTGCCTTTGCTGCGTCGATAGGGGAACCGCCGCCCATGGCAATTATCCAGTCCGGATCAAAGCCCTGCATTTTCTCTGCGCCCTTCAAAACCGTTTCTACGGAGGGATCTGGCTCTATGCCGTCGATGATCTCGACTTCCATGCCGGCCTCCTTCAGATATGAAACGGCTCTGTCCAGAAAGCCGAACTTCTTCATGCTGCCGCCGCCGACGCAAAGCACGGCCTTTTTGCCCTCAAGTGTTTTTAAAGCCTCCAGGGCCCCCTTGCCGTGATAAAGATCCCTAGGAAGAGTGAATCTTGCCATAATAAAACCTCCTGTTTTTTTATTTCAAAAGAAGGCGCAATTAAAGAAATATAATTGCGGGGTTCCAGTGATATACATATGTTAATCTTTTAACTATATAGATTCTACGCTAGTGTTAATATTTTGTCAATACCCGCACGGCGAAAACCATGCTTTATGATAAAGTTCTAACAATCTTTGAAAATATGACCGAAACTTATTACGAATATGTGCAACATTCCAATCAAATATTTTTTAAAAATATAACAACGGAAGCTCTCACAGGTATGAGAGCTTCCGTTTATTCGATCAGATTGTAAGATGAGCTTTTCTACGCTAAGGTTTTATTTTGCGGCCTTAATGTTAGCTACGCGCAGCAGGAACCAGTTGATTATTCCGAAAAAAACGGCGACGGCAAGGCAAGTGAGCACGTAATAAAAGGGAGAACGCAGCACCCAGGCAACGAAAGGCGCCGGATTAAAGCCTACTTTGAGGAGTAACCAGGGTACTAGATTAAGCAGGATAGGAATAGAGATGGCGACAAGAACAGTCCAGACCTTGCTCAGCCTCCAGAACAGCAGTGAGAAGAACATACCTGTCATTGTCAGGCTCAAAAGCAGGCCCGTATTTACAAGGGCGCTCATGATATGCTGCGCAAAGCTGAGCTGAACAAAACCGCTTTTCAAATAAATAATCTGATATAGATCGCAAACAAACACATGCTCACTGGGCGCGTTGAGTACCGCAGCCTGTGCAAGTCCGGTGATCAATTCTCCGGTTACAGCAAGCACGGCCGAAAGAGTCAACAGCGCGAGAATTTCCGAAACGAAGGCGGTACGGCGGGAGACCCCAAACTGCAGGCACAGCCGCAGATCACTTCGAATACTTACGATGCCCATAACAAACATGAAGATCGCGGCGGAAACACCGTAGCCAATGAAGGTTGCGCGGCTTTCTCCGTAGCCGCCGACCGTAACAACAGAAAAAATCGCTAAAACGGCGAGCATGATCAGGCTGAAGACTATGGCGCTTTTCAGCGCGCCTTGAAACTGGTAGCGGAAAGCCGGCTTGAGATTCATTTTCATTTTCTGTCTTCCTCCTCCATCAGGCTTATAAAATAGTCCTGAAGATTGACTCTTGAGAGTTCGAGTCCCTCCGGCAGTTCACCGGATTTGCCCTGCACGCAGGCGGTTTTGAGACCGCCAAGTACATTTGAGGACAGGACATGTTTTCTCGAAATGTAAGTGTCCACAAGTCCTGTGGGACCTGATACGGAGTAAACGTCCGCTGTGAGATTCTCTCTCGGACAGTCTTTCAAAATACATCCATCCCGAATAATTACCGCGTGCTCGATGAGGTCGGCGGCCTCTGCGATAAGATGTGTAGAAATTACTATCGTGCAGGGGTTCTCGCTGTATTTTTCCATGAGCAAACGGTAAAACATGTCGCGGTGCTGAGCGTCCAACCCAAGTACCGGCTCGTCGAGAAGCAGATAGGGCGTATTCGCACAAAGTCCGAGAATGAGACGGAAGATGGATGCATAGCCGGTGGAGAGAGCTTTTATTTTTTTCTTGATGTTCAGCCCAAACTGCACGGCGAGCTTTTCAGCGAGGGCGCGGTCGAAGTTTGTGTAGAAGAGCTGTGCCGCGTCAAAGGCTTTTCTTACCGCCATGTCATCTGGGAACAGGTTTTGGTCCGCGACAAGGAAAATTTTTCCCAACGCGGCGTCGTTATTTGTAGTGATTTCGCCGTCCACAGCGACCATACCCTCCGTGGGGTGAAGGCGGTCCGTAAGAATCCCAAGCAGAGTTGATTTTCCGGCTCCGTTGTTTCCCAGCAGTCCGTAGATTTTATTGTCGCCGAAAGTTAGCGTCACATTGTCCAGTGCGCGGGTGTCACCAAAGCATTTAGTTACGTTTTTAATTTCAATCGACATCTTCAAACCCTCTCTTAATCATGTTTGTCAGTTCAGAGGCATCGAGCCCGAGGTTCTTGGCCTCGCGTACCAAGCGTTCGACGTAATCGTGATAAAACCTATCTCGCCGCTGAGATTTCAGAGTTTCTTTTGCGCCTGTGGAGACAAACATACCCAAACCTCTTTTCTTGTAAAGCAGTCCCGAATCCACCAGCAAGTTTATTCCCTTGAGCGCGGTGGCGGGGTTTATTTTGTAAGTCACCGAGTATTCGGTAATGGACGGAACGCGGCTTTCTTCCGGGTAGGCGCCGGAGAGTATGCCCTCCTCGAGCTGCTCGGCGAGCTGAAGGAAAATGGGACGTTCATCCTGAAAGGTCACTTTGCAGACCTCCTTCACGTTAACTGGTTAGTTAGTATAGTAATTAACAGCAAGACAAACATACCACGGCTGTGAGTGATTGTCAATACCCAAAACAAAACAATCCACGGACTTTTTTCAAAGTACGCGGATTTTATGTATAAGTGTTGATGCCGATATGGCCAAAGCACATTCGAGAAGAATTACAAATGCTGTTATGCCGTCCAGTTTATTCTGATTAAGCGGTCTAGCAGGTTTTCGACGAAAAACGAAGCGGCGTAAGCGGCCGCTATCAGGGAAAATTCGGCTCCGATTTTACGGGCGGAACGGCCTTTTCGCCGTTTTTTAACGATAAAATAAATACACAGCACGGATATAAGCACTGAGATAATTGCCGGGAGATAGTTGAAAGACGCTATTCCGGAGGCCTCTGCCCAGAGGCGACCCATGTCCGTCTCGTCCTCGGTGTGGGCTATACCGAAGACCGGCAGTACAAGGCACAAAAGAGCCGGAACCAGCCGTATAATGGAGTTGGAGCAGGCGAAGGAGAAAACGACCCGTCCGGCTAACCCGTTACGGTCACGCATTCTGAGATACAGTAAGGTAAAAGTAACCGCCAGCGTCAGAGTAAGGAGTACCGCCGCGTCCAGAGAGAAGCTGAGGCCGAGACCTGTCCTGAAATCGGCGTCGCCGGGATATTTGAAAGCGTTGCCTATCCTGTTGAACCCGGTGCTCACAGAAAAGCCTGACAGGGAGCTTTGTATGCCGTGGGCGCATTCATGCAGGAAGGTTGAGACAACAAAAACCAGAGTAAACAGAAGGAATCGCAACAAGTTTTTTTTCATATTGCCGCTCCAAACCGCCGCGAGAGGGCTCACGGTTACATCAGTTTTTCAAGGTTCGTCCTTATCGCCGAGATGAAGTCCGAGCTGTTGACTTTTTTAATGTCCGCCCTGTCGCAGAGCGCGGCAAGATCTCCGGTCATAACGCCGGACTCTATCGTATCGAGACAGGACTTCTCCAGCTTGTCGGCAAAGTCGGAAAGCAGCTTGTTTCCATCCAGCTCGCCGCGCTTGCGGAGAGCGCCCGACCACGCAAAAATAGTCGCAATCGGATTCGAGCTTGTCTGCTCGCCTTTGAGGTATTTATAGTAGTGGCGGGTAATGGTACCGTGCGCCGCTTCGAATTCATAGTCGCCGTCGGGTGAGATGAGGACGCTCGTCATCATAGCGAGCGAGCCGAAAGCGGTTGAAACCATGTCGCTCATTACGTCGCCGTCTTAGTTTTTGCAGGCCCAGATAAAGCCGCCCTCTGAGCGGATTACGCGCGCGACCGCATCGTCGATCAGAGTATAAAAGTATTCAATGCCAGCTTTTTCAAAGCGTTCCCTGTATTCCTTTTCGAAAATATCCGCAAAAATAAGCTTGAAGGTCTGGTCATACTGCTTGGATATCGTGTCCTTGGCCGCAAACCATAAATCCTGCTTCGTGTCGAGAGCATATTCGAAGCAGGCGCGGCCAAAGGACTCTATAGAGCTGTCCTTGTTATATTGCCCCTGAAGAACTCCAGCGCACTTGAAGTCATATATGGTCTGCCGGACGCTCTCTCCGTTTTCGCCTGTGAACAGAAGCTCAGCTTTTCCCTTGCCGGGAACGCGGTATTCCGTTGCCTTGTAAACGTCGCCGTAGGCGTGGCGGGCGATGGTAATAGGCTTAACCCAGCCCCTGACATAAGGCTTTACACTCGTAGTCAGTATGGGAGCACGGAAAACGGTTCCGTCGAGTATCGCACGTATGGTTCCGTTCGGACTTTTCCACATTTCCTTTAGCTTATATTCCTCAACGCGCTGGGCGTTCGGGGTGATGGTCGCACATTTTACGCCGACATGATGCTTTTTAATTGCGTTGGCCGCGTCTGATGTTATCTGATCGTTGGTCTCGTCGCGGCAGGGAAGTCCCAGATCATAGTATTCGGTGTTAAGCTCGACGAAAGGGGACAGCAGCTCGTCCTTGATCATCTTCCAGAGGATGCGGGTCATCTCGTCGCCGTCCATCTCGACGATCGTGTTCATAGGTATCTTTGACATTATGGATACTCCTTGGTATTTATATATGGCTTGCCGTTCTCAGCCGTTTTTATGAGTAGCGTAGTAGTTCATGAGGCAGCCGTCGAGTATGATTTCCCTATCGTCGGTCGTGAGTCCCGTCAGATGCAGGATAAGGTCGGTGACTCCCTTCGCTGAAAGAACCTTAGCCGTTATTTCCCCGATTTCCTGCTCCACAGCTTTGCGGATACCGGGGACAAATATCCAGTCGCCCGGCTCGTAGTCGAAAACGGCGTCCCTATCTATTGTAAATGGGAGAATGCCCCAGTTGATACAGTTCGAGCGGTAGCGCTTGGTGGCAAAGTCATAGCAGATGTTTGCTCCGCCGCCGAGCACGCGCTGGCAGGAAGCCGCCTGTTCCCGTGCGGAGCCATCACCTGGCCTTTTCGCGAAAATTGCGCTGGAAACAGAGGTGCTGTTCAGCATATCGACAGGCAGGCCAAGCTTTTCCATGGCGGCTGAAAGCTCGCCCTCGTAATTTCCATCCGAGCGGCGCTTTTCAAGCTCCGCAGTACCCTTTGCGCGTCCGACATATTCGGGGTCGCGTCGCGACAGGGTGAAGGAAGCAAGCTTCATCGGATTCGAGCGGTAAGAGGAGGTTTCACCAGAGGGAATCAGTTCGTCCGTCGTTGTGACCTCGTCGTGTATGACGCTTGCGAGCCTTATCAATGCGTTTTCCGCAAGCGCGGGTATCTTCGGCCATTCCGCAATGTTAGGACCCATTTTCAGCTCCAAGGAGGGGTCGGCCTTGCCGAAGCCAAAGTAGACGCGCTTTTCATAGACCGTACGGTCGAAGCGGTAAGCGCTCGCAGCCGGCTCCTTATAATCGATGTCCGCCGCGCTTGTAAGAACGCCTTTGTTTCTGGCCGTGGCCGCAATCGAGCGCGCATCCATCAGCATAACACCGGAAATCTGCCCATCGGAGGGCTTCGAGCCCTCGCGGTTCGGGAAATTCCTCGTAGTGTGCCTTATGGAAAGAGCATTATTCGAAGGTACATCGCCCGCGCCGAAGCAGGGGCCGCAGAAACAGGCTTTAAAAAGAGCGCCCGACTCCATGAGGCTTTGCTGAACGCCGTTTCGTATCAGCTCAAGATTGACCGGTATGCTGGGCGGATAGACGGAGAGCGAAAAGTAGCCGTTTCCGACCGAGTTCCCGTCCAGAATAGCTGCGGCTTCCGCAATATTGTCGTACATTCCTCCGGCACATCCCGCGATGATGCCCTGATCGACAACAAGCCGGCCGCCTTTGAGCTTATCGGTGAGGCGAAGCCGAACACCTCCGGAAAGCGATTTCTCGGCATCAATTTCGCAGCGGCGCAGTATGTCTCCGGCGTTCTGCTGAAGCTCACGTATCGTATACGCTTTCGAGGGGTGAAAGGGAAGGGCCGCCATCGGTTCGATCGTGCTGAGGTCTATTTCGATCATTGAATCGTAATAGGCCCCGTCCAGCGGCGAAAGAGCCTTGTAATCCTCAGCTCTGCCGTGAGCGGCATAGTATTCCTCGACCACTCCGTCAGTTTCCCAAATGGAACTCAGGCAGGCGGTCTCCGTTGTCATTACGTCTATTCCAATGCGAAAATCCATAGGAAGCTTACTAATCCCGGGGCCTACAAATTCTAAAACCTTGTTTTTGACAAAGCCGCTGTCGTAAACCGCTCCGCAGAGAGCGATTGCGACGTCGTGTGGCCCTACTCCGTGCCCCGGCGCGCCGGTGAGGTAGACAAGACCTGTTTCAGGGCGCTTTACGTCGTAAGTATTGGACAGCAGCTGCTTTACTATCTCCGGGCCGCCCTCGCCTATGCCCATCGTTCCCATGGCGCCGTAGCGCGTGTGGCTGTCGCTGCCGAGTATCATACGACCGCAGCCGGACATCATTTCCCGTGCGTACTGATGAATAACGGCGACGTTTGCGGGCACATAAATGCCCCCGTACTTCTTCGCGGCCGAAAGTCCGAAAACATGGTCGTCTTCGTTAATGGTGCCGCCGACGGCGCAGAGGCTGTTATGGCAGTTGGTCATAACATAGGGTATGGGGAAGTGTGACAACCCGCTGCCCTTGGCGGTCTGAATTATGCCTACATATGTGATATCGTGCGATATGAGACTGTCAAATTTCAGCCGCAGAACCTCCGCAGATCCAGAAACATTATGGTCTTCGAGTATGCGGTAGGCGATGGTTTTCGTACGCGCCTTATCAATATCGTGCACAGAAGCCGGCACTTCCGCAGGAACTCCGTTATTCAAAAATACACCGTTTTTTATCAATCTTATCATAGCGTTCACCCTTACCCTGTTTTCGCTGAATAGTATATCATAAATACATCAATTGACAAGATGTTTGCAGGAATGATTCAGATAATTGCAAAAACGCATAAATAATTGATGTATATGACAGCCTGATAGTGGCATTATGAATAATATAAAAATACAACTTGCATAACTGCCGGTGGATGTGTATAATAAAAGATAACCGATTTATTAGCCGGAAAAGGAGGGCTGAATTTGGAGCTTTCAAACGACGTTCTGAAAGGTTATGTGTCCGAGCTCTGCGGCGATATACGCAGTGCTTATACGATAGACAGCGACCAGTATAAGAACCACGCCATAAAAAGAGGGCTTAGAAACGAAGACGGAACCGGCGTCATGGCGGGTGTTACCAGAATTGGCAGCGTTCAGGGCTACTATATGCAGGACGGCGGGCGTGTCCCCATACCCGGCAAGCTCTATTACCGCGGAATTGATGTCGAAGACATCATTGCTGAGCACAGCACCTCGGGGACCTTCGGCTTTGAAGAGGTGGCATACCTTCTTCTTATAGGGAGACTGCCCAACCTTAAACAATTTGAGCAGTTCGATGCGATACTCTCACGGGCAAGGCTACTTCCGCCGAACTTCACCGAGGACATGATATTAAAGGCGCCCAGCAAAAACATCATGAACAAGCTCGCCAGAAGCGTGCTTGCGCTTTACTCATACGACGAAAATCCGGACGATATTTCTATCGAGAACCTTGTGCGCCAGTCAATCGAGCTGATAGGACGCTTTCCGGTCGTTGTGGCAAACGCTTATGCAGTGAAGCGCCACCACTTCGAAGGCAAATCACTGTACCTTCATGTGCCGAGGGAGAACCTTTCGGTTTCTGAGAATTTCCTGCGCATGCTGCGCAAGGATAAGTCATATACAAGCGAGGAAGCGCATTTGCTGGATCTTATGCTCATCCTTCATGCCGAGCACGGCGCGGGCAACAACTCATCATTTGCCTGCCGTGTGCTGTCCTCATCGGGAACCGACACTTACAGCGCCATTTCTGCGGCTGTAAACTCTCTCAAAGGACCTCTGCACGGCGGAGCCAACTCCAAGGTGATGGAGATGTTCAGAAATATCACGGAGAATGTTCACGATTATCAGGACGACGACGAACTGACGGCCTATCTCGGAAAAATCATGGACGGTACGGCGGGCGACGGGTCAAAAAAGATTTATGGTCTGGGTCACGCGGTATATACGATTTCCGACCCCAGAGCGGAGCTAATCAAAAAATACGCGGCGGAAGTTGCCGACAAAAAGGGCTTTGGCGAGCAGTTCCGTCTTATGGAGAGTATCGAGCGTCTCGGAATCCCGATAATTATGGAACGAAAGAAGCTCGCGGTTCCCATTTGTTCGAACGTAGACCTGTATTCAGGGCTTGTCTATAAAATGCTGGGCATTCCCGAAGACCTTTATACTCCGCTTTTCGCGATAGCGCGTATCGCCGGCTGGTGCTCGCACCGCATAGAGGAAGTGATGACCTGCAGCAAGATCATTCGCCCCGCATACCGTGCGGCGTTCGAGCAGGTGACATATATTCCGATCGAACAGCGTGCGCAGGAAGAAAATGCCGAGGTAGATTGACGACTATAAAGTTGCGGAATTAGCGGGGTGACTTAAATGCCGATGATAAGAATAATAACAGATTCGGAAAAACCGGATATTAATTTGGAAAAAGCAGTTACGCAAATCAGCGCCGAAATGGGTATGGAATCCTCCAGACTCAATTTGATGCTTGAAGCTTACGAGGCGGACACATTTTACAGAGGCTGCGGCGGAAGATTCCCTATTATACAGATTTCCGCAAGGCGTCATAACGGAGTCGAGTGGATACAGCGGCTTATGAGCGCTTCTGCAAAGGCCGTTGCTGGGCAGCTCAGTCTCAGAAGTGAGGACGTAACAGTGATTACCCATTATATCGAAGATGGGCTTCTGCTGGATAAGGGCAGCTTCGTATAACCGAAAGAGAAATGTCGATAGAAGTGGCCTGTGTCTGCATATAACTCATGTTCATAATATACAAAATTGCACCGTCATCGCAGAAATAATGCCGCTATTGATTGACAAAGCGGCCAGATAGTGTTATTTATTTGATTAAATTGATGAAACCATTGAAGCAGAGATCAAACCGCAAGCGCGCTTACAGAGAGTCGGGAGAGCTGAGAACCCGGCAGAAAGCGATGCGGCAAATGGACTGCCGAGGGCGTACTGAAAGAAAGCATGGGTTTTCGAGTATGATACGACGCGAGCCGGCGTTAAAGGCGGGGAGTGTGATGGCACTCTCGTAAGCGGGTAATTATTTTTTACCAAACAAGGTGGCACCGCAGACACAACGTCTGTCCTTGGATATGCGCAAGCGTATCCGGACAGGCGTTTTTTTGTTGCCTCCGCGCTAACAACATAATTACCGCACGCTAATTTTTGAAACAGATCATGGGACTAGTCAATTGAACATTTCTATACATCAGAAAGGAAGAACAAAATGAAAAGGACACTGGCACTCATTCTTGCATCAATCCTCCTGCTTGCGGCTGCGGGCTGCTCGGCAGGCACAGGTACGGAAACGGCTTCTCCCGCGGCTGCCGAAAGTCCGGCGGCCGAACCGATTCAGGTCGGCATAGTCCAGCTCGCCGATAACGGAGCGTTCACAGATATGCGTGAGGGCTTCATAGCTCGTATGCGTGAGCTTGGATACACTGAAGACAAGATGGCCTTTGACTACAAAAACGCAAATGGCGACACAGCGACGCTGAATTCCATCTGCCAGACTATGGCCGATGAGGAAAAGGACATCGTCGTAACGATCGCGACTCCGGCGGCTCAGGCAATGGTCAATCTCGACTGCGGAATACCCGTTTTCTTCATCTCGGTTGCAAACCCCGTGGGCGCGGGGATACTCACAGACATGAACGCGCCCGATAAGAACGCGACCGGCACCTCAAACGCGATTCCCGTGAGCGAAATGTTCAAGCTCGCGGATACTTTGACACCGGGAATCAAAACCTACGGCTTAATCTACAATACGGGTGAAACAAATGCCGTGAACACCATCAAGAACGCCAAGGCTTACCTGGATGAAAACGGCTTTGCCTACAAGGAAGTGATCGTAACAGCTTCTTCAGAGGTTCAGCAGGCGGCCCAGACGCTCGCGGGAGAGGTCGACGCCTTCTTCATCCCGATCGACAGCATGGTCCAGAGCGCAATGCCTCAGCTTGCGGAGGTCGCAAAGGACGCAAAGCTTCCCGTATTCGGAAGCTCGGCCGTCATGGTGCAGTCCGGAGCTCTAGCGACGATCAGCATAGACGACGGGACGATAGGGTCAAAGACAGCAGACATGCTCGACGATTACCTCAAGGGTACAACAATAGATAAGATTCCCTCTGTCGTCGTATCGGATTTCACGACCGTAATCAACAAGACGACGGCAGACGCAATCGGCATCACAGTCCCCGAGGATGTCCTTTCCGCCGCCTCCGTTATTTCGTAACCCCTGTTCAGGATAAAGCTTCAGGAAAGAAGGAAGAAAAATGGCGCTCGTCATCGGCTCCGCGCAGCTCGGTTTGATATACGGCATACTCGCTTTGGGCGTATATATATCGTTTAGAATACTGAATATACCTGATCTCACGGCTGACGGCAGTTTTACGCTGGGGCTTTCGGTTTCGGCGGCTGTATCCGTTATGGGCCATCCGATGCTCGGAATAGCGCTCGCAGTTTTGGCGGGGGCTCTGGCGGGCGCCGTAACGGGTTTTTTGCAGACGAAGCTTGAGATACACCCGATACTGGCCGGCATACTGACAATGACCAGCCTATACAGTGTGAATCTCTTTATTCTCGGAAGCAGCCCGAACGTGTCGCTCATCGGCTGCGACACGGTTTTCAGCAGAATGATTGAAAGCGTCGGAATCAAAGAACTGGCTAAATTTCTGATCCCATTCGTGCTCTGCGCCATCTGCGCGCTGCTCCTGATATACTTCTTCAAGACTAATCTGGGCTTGTGCATAAGGGCGACGGGAAATAACGAGAGCATGGTAAGAGCCTCCTCCATAAACGCGGAGAGTATGAAAATTACAGCTCTTGCCGTGTCTAACGCCTGCGTCGGTTTGTCAGGGGCGGTGCTGGCCCAATATCAGGGCTATGCCGATATAAGCTCAGGCATCGGCATAGTCGTCGTGGGACTTGCATCAGCGATAATTGGCGAGGCGATAATAGGAAAACGCGGCGTAACAGTGGGGCTTTTGTCCGCAGTGTTCGGCTCCCTGCTGTACCGCTTCATAATCGCGGCAGCCCTCCGAACAAGCGCTTTTCCAGCCTTTGCGCTTAGAATAGTATCAGCCGTTATAGTTGTCGCCGCGCTCTCCGTGCCGGTGGCGAAAAGGAGGATTTCAGAGAGGGCCGTGAGAAAGAGGGCGCAGCGCGATGCTTGAAATAACAAATGTGACGAAAACCTTTCTGAAAGGGACTCCGGACGAGCAGACCGCGCTGGATGATCTCACTCTCAGCCTCTCCGACGGCGAATTCATAACCATTGTAGGCTCGAACGGAGCCGGCAAATCGACGCTTTTCAACGCGATAGGCGGGACGTTCATGCCGGACCGGGGCAGAATCGTTCTCAATAGCAAAGACATTACCTATATGCCAGAGCACAGGCGCGCCCATCTTGTCGGAAGACTGTTTCAGGACCCGATGAAGGGCACGGCGCCGGACCTGACAATTGAGGAGAACCTCGCGCTGGCATATAACAGAAAAAGCGGGGGTGCGCTGCGCCGGGCAGTCGGGAAAAAAGAGACGGAGCTGTTTCACAGTGCACTTGCCGGCCTAGATATGGGGCTGGAGGAGCGCATGAAAACAAAGGTCGGGCTGCTTTCGGGTGGGCAAAGACAGGCGGTAACCCTCCTTATGGCAACGTTGGGCAGACCCGCGCTGCTGCTGCTTGATGAGCACACGGCGGCCCTCGATCCCGCCGCAGCGGAAAAGATCATGCGCCTGACCTCTGATATCACCGCGAAAGAGGGCCTGAGCGTAATGATGATTACGCACAATGTACGTTCTGCGCTGAAAACCGGTACAAGGACCGTAATGATGGACGCGGGCAGAATAATATTGGATATTTCCGGAAAAGAGCGGGAGGAAATGACGGTTCCCCGACTTATGGAGCTGTATTCACGCAAAAGCGGGGGTCTGCAGCCGGATACGGACAGGATGCTGTTTACAAAGCAATAAAAGACCCGGCGGTGCGTTTTCACCGCCGGGTCTTATTTTAAGAGTTCATCCTGCTGCCAAAGCCTGTTAAATCAGGTTTAGAGCCAGGGTCAGTATAACGAAGGCAAGTCCGACCCATTTTGTCATCTTGGCAAGCTTTGCGTCGACCGTTACGGCCTTTGACTTTGTCAGGAAAGTATCCGCGCCGCCGGCAATGGCGCCGGAAAGACCGGAGCGTTTGCCAGACTGAAGCAAAACGACGCAGGTCATAAATATACATGTAAGGAGCTGGATTACTGTGAGGATGGTTTTCAACATGGTTTTCAATCCTTTCAATGAAAAAGAGACGGGCCTCTTTAATAGTTTCAGTTACGGAGAAAATAATAACACAATGTACTCCCTAATTCAAGAGAATTTTAATATTTCGGGCAATCGGATCAAAAAAAACGAAAAACCAAATAATTATAGAACTGAAAGCCCGGCTGTGATATAGTACAAAATGTATATTGGGGCAACAAATGAGAGCGGATTCCTTAAATTTGATCAGAGGTGTTATATTATGGCTAAAACAGCTGTTTTGTATCAATCGCACTATGGCTCCACGAAGCTCTACGCACAGCACATCGCCGGCATACTCAACGCGGATCTATATGATCTTGCACTTTCCAAGGGCCTAGATTATACCAAGTACGACACAATTGTATTCGGCGGCGGTCTTTATGCAGGGAAAATCAATGGAATAAAATTCCTTGCAAAGAACACAGACAGGCTCGTTGGCAAGAACCTTGTCGTTTTCACGGTCGGCATTGGCGATCCGGCACTTGCCGCTAACGCGCGGTCAATACTCAAAAGCGCGGGCAGAGCGCTGCCAAAGGAACTGATGAAGACCGCCCACATTTACAGTTTCCGGGGAAGTCTGGACTATAGCGGGCTCAAGTTTGCGCACCGCATGATGATGAAAATACTCAAGGGCGTCCTTTCCAAGAAAAAGGAAGAGGAGTTGACGGACGACGACAAAACGATACTGCAAAGCTTCTCCGAAAAAGTCGATTACACCGATACCTCGGCGGCTTTGCCTCTGCTCGAATATGTCAGCAGGCTGAAATAACGAAATAGAGCGGAGCCATCTTTAATACGGAGGCTTCGCTCTATTTATGGATCAAAGATGGTGCTATCTGTGCAGGATGGGCGAAAGCTTTTTGTATATAAGGAAGGTTATCGCGACATCTAGCAGGCCTTTGACAAAAGTAAAAGGCACATTGAAGACCAGAAGACAGTCGGACAGGGTCTTTACGCCGGGCAGAATTGCCTGATACATGCCGATAATGCCTTCCATCGGTATGAAGTTGGCATAGATTGGATAAGTAATGTAGTAATTGATGGGGTAACTCAGAGCCGCCATTGCAACAGCTCCGATAACAGAGCCGATAAGCGCACCCTTACGTGACTTCATTTTTTTATAGGCGAGACCGGCTGTGAATACGAATACTGCCCCGAGCAGGAAATTGCAGAACTCGCCTACGCCGGACGTAGAGGAACGGACAAGATTCACGATGTTCTTTATAAGGCAGACTACGATGCCATATACCGGGCCGAGACTGAACGACGCGAGCAGAGCGGGGAGCTCGGATACGTCGAGCTTTATAAAGTTGGGCATGATCGGGATTGGAAAATCGATGAACATCAGCACTGCCGCAGCCGCTGAAAGCATGGCGGTAACGGTCATTTTGTGGGTCATCGGCTGGGAGCCCTTAACGGCTTTTGCATTTAGCTTCTTTTCTTCCATGGTTAGCACTCCTGAATATAATGTAACACCTGAAAAACTGCTGTCTTTCAGGTGTTAAAATCATAATAGGTGCGCATTTGCGGGGCTGAAAACCCCGCTGTTTTTAACACATCTTCTTCCATCCAGACTCTACTGTTGGTTTTGGAGTTTCACCAAATCTGCACTTACGCGCTCGCGGACTATACCGCCAGTCGGGAATTTCACCCTGCCCTGAAGACATTCAATATTCAAATGTTCAAAGTGATTGTAACTCCGTCCCCGAGCAATGTCAATAGCGGAGGGCTCTTTTTATTTTTGAGTGCAACGCTGAAAAGCGCTCATAAAACCCGTCGTTCTGCGGCAATCTTTATTCAAATGCGAGAAAATGACGGATGCTTGTTGACATGCGCTTTTTCGGTGATAAGATGTTGCTTATAACATCTTGAAGATGGAGAAAACAATGCTGGAGACACTGATACTGGGGCTTTTTATTGCAGGGCTTGTGGGCTGCGTCGGCTTCAGCCTTTCAATTTTTTATGCCCTGTTTTTTGGACTCGCTTTGTTTTTGGCATATGGCCTTATAAAAAAGCACCGCTTTTCCGAAATGCTCAAGATGACCTTTGCCGGGATGAAAACCGTGTTGAGCGTCACCGTCGTTTTCATAATGATAGGCGGACTAACGGCGATCTGGCGCGCGGCGGGGACGATTCCCTATATTATTTTTTATGCCTCGAGGGTGATTCTTCCGCAGACCTTCATACTCGCGACCTTTATCCTTTGTTGCTGCATATCGATGCTCATGGGAACCTCCTTTGGAACGGCGGCCACTATGGGAGTAATTTGCATGATGATGGGGAAATCCATGGGTGTCAGCCCGGTATGGACAGGCGGAGCTGTCCTCGCGGGAGCGTTTTTCGGTGACCGAAACTCGCCGATGTCAACAAGCGCACTGCTCGTCAGCCAACTGACTGGGACCGACATATTCAGCAATGTGCGGCTGATGATTAGATCGTCGCTTGTTCCGCTCGTTGCGACCTGCATTATCTATCTCGCCGCCGGTTTTTTAATGGATACGGGTGGAGGCTCCACGGACGCTGTCAGCCTCTTTGAAGAGCATTTCAATCTGATATGGGTGACCGTCATTCCGGCGGCGCTCATAATAGTTCTTTCAGCGTTCAAGGTGAACGTAAAAATAACCGTTGTGGTGAGCGTAGTCTGCGGAAGCATCATATGCGTGGCGGTTCAGAAAATGGGTTTTTTCCCCATGCTGAAGATAATCCTTATGGGTTACTATGCCCCGGATGAAAAGCTCGCTGCAATGCTTGACGGCGGAGGTATCGTTTCAATGCTCAAGCCCGCCGCGATCGTACTGCTTTCCTCATCGTATTCAGGGATATTCGAAGGAACGGGACTGCTTTCCGGAATCAAAAAATACATACACTTACTTGCGGAAAAAATGAATCCCTTTGGCGCCTACATCTTGACCTCGGTTTTCACGGCAATGATAAGCTGCAATCAGACTCTTGCCATAATGCTTACTCACCAGCTCTGCGGCGATACTGTCAGAACAAAGGACGAAACGGCGCTTGCGCTCGAAAACTCTGCCGTAATAATCTCTCCGCTCATTCCATGGTGTATTGCGGGCTCTGTTCCTCTGGCCGCAATAGGCGGCCCGACAGCAAGCATTCTCAGTGCCTGTTATCTGTACCTGCTGCCGGCTTTCTATTACCTGACGCAGATAAAGAAAAACCGGGTCCTGCGTAAGAGCATAAAAATATAATAAATATTACCTGAGTTCGCATATTTTGTGCGATTTGAGAAATAATAGCTTTCGGACAGGTCCGACAGGCGGGCCTGACCTGCCGGAAAGGCTAACGCAGAATATGCGAAAAGAAAGGAATGTTTAGACTAATGGCAAAAGAAGCCGATATGAGGAAAGACCGCAAGGATAATAAGGACCAGCAGCAGAACAGGAGAAACGATCAGAATCAGCAGTCCTGCGCACAAAAAAACAATAACGAAAAAAACGAAAGAGTCAGACCACAGTAAATACCTCTTCGCGCCTGCCGGTTTACCGGCCGGCGC
>JAYFQM010000073.1:0-21068 GCA_034927185.1 Oscillospiraceae bacterium
TCATTTGTCATGGAATCATCTCCTTAAAAGTGATGGTTCCATTGTAAAGGATAAAGAGAAAACCTGCCGCATACGCAGCAGGTTCAGTAGAAGAAAAGGCTTTCAGTCACGTTGCCACCGCGCCAGCGGTTTAGTGCTATGCTCATAACAAGAAATTCTGGTTATTCCTAACTGTTCATTAATATGTCAACACCTCATAACCCGTTTCGGTTACGAACACTGTTTTTTCCCATTGTGCAGAAGGCTTCCCATCAGCAGTACGAACAGTCCAATGGTCGCATTTATCTGTTACTATTTTGGAGTTTCCCATATTTATCATAGGCTCTACAGTAAAAACAAGTCCCGGAACTAAGAGCATTCCTGTTCCTTGCTTTGTCACATAACCGACCCATGGATCTTCATGAAATTGCGAACCAATACCGTGGCCTCCGATTTCTCGAACAACAGCATACCCATTTTTCTGGGCATGCTCATTTATCGCTTGCCCAATATCACCGAGAAATCCCCACGGTTTTACCTGTTCAATGCCCAGCTCCACACACGCTTTCGCAACATCAACCAGTTTTTGTTTCTCAGCGGAAACAGCACCGACGCAAAACATGCGTGAAGAATCTGAAAAAAAGCCGTTGTAAATTGTAGACACATCAATATTGACAATATCGCCGTTTCGCAGGGATACCCGCTCAGAGGGGATACCATGACATACAACATCATTGATTGAGATACACACGCTCTTGGGGTATCCGTCATAATTAAGTGTTGCTGGAACGCCTCCAAGTTCTTTGGTTTTTTCAAAGATGAGCCGGTCAAGCTCTTCCGTGGTGATTCCATCAACTACATAATTTGTAATAAAATCCAATAAAGCGATGTTTCGTTTGCTACTTTCCCGAATACCTTCGATCTGTTGTTTGGTTTTAAGCAATTTTCGATGAGGTACCTCATATCCCTTAAAGCGGTAGTTTTCAATTCGTTCCTCAATAGGACCATGACATTTCTTGTATTTTCGACCGCTTTCACACCAGCAGAGATCATTTCTTCCAAACTTGTCAGACATACTATCTCCTCGCATTTACAAATTCGGAGTGAGCAATACGCCCTATAGACTAAGTGAGCCAAGAGAAATACCGCAAGTTTTCCGATATTGCCGTGGCGAACATTGAAACGCTTGTGAAAAGGCTCTTGCAAACGCTTCTGATGACGAGTACCCATATCGAATAGCAATATCGGTTATTCTGTCATTGGTTATGCCAAGATCATAAGCGGCAGCTTTTAATTTACATTGGGCGAGAAATTGTTTATATGTCATTCCCATGTGCTCCCGAAACTTTGTAGAGCAGTAATACGGTGAATAACCAACATATGATGACATATCTTGCAGGCTTGGGCTTTCCGTTATGTTATTTTCTACCCACTTTGCCATTGTTTCTATTGTTTGTACAGACATTTGCCTCACTCCTTTCTCCAGTATATCAATTCTCACAGACAATTACCTGATATAAGTTGCACATATGAGATAAGGTGTTTACTGATAGCCTCCGTAATTTGACTGCAGCAGGAGTTTATAGATGTCTTTAATTACTGCACAAATTAAAAATAATCAGCAATTCACTGTCCGCCAAATTCCTGTCCAGTTCTCCGCCAAGTCGCTACACCATCTATTAAATTATAGCACAAAATAAAAATCGTTTCTACAGAATGATTGCTCAGTTCCTGTAGAAACGATTTTGGAGTTTTGCTTTGTGTTTCAGATGGTTGCTGCAGGTCTTGAGATGAATAGCTCAAATATCATTAAAAAATCCGCCTCCGTGAGCAACCCTTAACATGATGAATATAAGACTCAAGTAGATGAATTATTACAAGACTATCATAATGAGGATAACTTGTGTTGGGGCAAAACAAAACATGATAAATGCTCTCGTTCTGCTGCCTTTATCTTTAAGGGCATTGTTCATCTATTAACAGGAGTTATAGTTTAACATAACAATTGGAATTTTACAAAAGTATAATGTTATTATACTATGTTGACAAGGCTAACAAGAAAGTACACCTAATTGAAAGATGGCAGCAGAGATGTTTTCAGCGCATCCTATGCTTGCTATGGTCCCATGGTCATCACGACTATCCGAGTTGCCTGCTCCTTATCAGTAGAAGAATGGTGCAACTCAAAATGACGAGGTAACCGCGGCCTTGGATAGCCTAAATGCTTTGCCCTCATGAAGGACCTAACCAACGCGCGGGTGTCCTGGAGGTGCCTTGTGCGCAGTCGTTAATGCGGGCTAAATTTTCCATTTGTTGAACAGACCAGCAAAACAGTTGGTTCGAAGCTTTACATTGCCTGTGTCATCGTTGCGATTTACGAGGGTTCCAAGTACCATCTTCGAAATGGCGGACTAGGCATTGACGACGATATCCAAGATGTCCTTCACATCCTGGTAGAAACAACCGGGATGCTGAGATCATGAAGCAAAATGCATATCACATCTGAATATGCATTCAGGTGGTAACTATGGAAATTCGAAGGAAAGGATACAAACGAGAACAGCATGTAGCTAGATATAATGTTTGCCTCTCCACGAGGAAAAGGTGTATTTTCCGCCTGTGTTACTATAAGGTATTGGTAACGCTCGATGAGGGCGCTTATTTGAACAAAAATGATAATTTTTAATGTATAATGTATAAGGGAGTTGAAAAATATGTTGTTTTTAAAGCCTGGTCCCAACACGGTCCAAACCGTTATTGACAAATACAGTATTAAGGAATTGATCGAATATGAACGCTTTTGCAGGGACAACGCGCAATGGGAGGAAATGCGCAGATGTTTTATGTCAGATTCTAGGGTGACAGTTTCGTGGTTTAATGGATCGGGCTCAGAATTTGTTGATGCCTCCATAAAAGCAGAAGGCTATGCGCCACATAAGCTTTATAATACGGTTATCGACCTGCGAGGCGATAAAGCAGTCGCGTTGACTATGGCGATGATTTCAAAGCGTAGCACACTGGATGGTGCGACATTCGATGTTCAAGTTGGTCTGAGACTGCTGTTCTGTGTACAAAAAATAAGCGGCTTATGGCTTATCAAGTCTATGGATGGAATTTATGAAAAAGATAATCTTATACCATTCGTTGGATACAGCTTTGCTATTCCTGAAGAAGAGACTAAAAAATTCAGGCCGAGTTATGCGTGTCTGTCTTGGGTTCTGGATAAAGAAGGGTATACGATAAATAAGGACCTTCCCGGTATCGACAGGCCGGAAACAATTGAAAAGTTATACCGGGAAGCTGAGAATTGGGTGGATAAGTGATCATAAATCACTGACTTGAGGTAAGAAGAATTGAGGGCTGCTCGAATGTTTTCGTTACCGGTGTGTCACAATACAAAAATTATGAAAAGGGGTTCTTTATGATTTATTATCAACAACCTTTTGCTGAAATTGAGTACGATCAAGTCAATCAAGTAGTTATTGTAACTTATAAAAGTTATATGACGAGTGCGCAGTTACGCGAAGTTTTTAACAAAGGTTTGGAATGCGTCGAGAAATATAAAGCAACTAAAATGCTTGCAGATAGCAGGAATTTTGTCACAATAAGACAAGAAGACCAAGAATGGATTAATAATGATTATATGCCCAGAGCGGTGAAAACCACAATCAAAAAGTTTGCGTCAGTTCTACCAGAGAATATGATTCAGAAACAAGTTTTGGCTAAAATGAGAACTGATGCAGTAAAAAAAGTTCCCACAGGATCACAGGGGCAATCTTTTGCAAGTATTCAAGAAGCGATGAATTGGCTAACAAAATAAGCCGGAAAAATCAGCCAGCAAAAATTACGTAGCCTGATGTCTTATTCCAAAATGTGACAAGATTTTTTGTTAGCAATCTTGTTTTGCTTCTCGCAGTTGAGACAATATAGACAGGTATTTTTTTAACATGTAAGACCTCCTGCCATGCATGATCTTAGGCGGGAGGCATTTTTTTCGGCAGTTTTTGTTGTATGGTTTTAAAAAAGTGTTATAATTAACATGATAATTATTGTCAGTTTTTACGATTCGGGAATATTTTGGGGAGGCTGCAAATATGGAAATTCAGCAGTTGAGATATTTTGTTAAAATAGCTGAATGCTCAAATTTTACCCGCGCAGCAGAGGAACTTTATGTAACTCAGCCAATGCTTACAAGGGCGATTAAGACGCTTGAAGATGATTTGGGAACAAAGCTGATTGAGAGAACGAGTAAATATTTTTGTTTGACCGATGCTGGACGGCTGCTTTTTCAACAGGCAAGCGATATGTTGCATAAATATGATGATATCTACCGTTCTATTGATGATGTAAAGACGATCCGGAAAGGACACGTTAAGATGAGCATACCGGGGGTGCTTATAGATGTATATTTTGCGCCCCTTCTGGCGCGCTTCGGAAAAGAATACCCGGGGATTGACATCAGCATCATAGAAGAAGGTTCCAAGGATACGGTAAAGTCGGTGATTTCGGGAAAAGCAGACCTCGGACTTGCCATGATGCCAATCGAATCGGCTTCTGAAATGAATATAAATCTTGTTATAAGTGACAAGGCTTATGTGCTGATGAGCAAGATGCATCCGCTATCAAAATACGACATTATACCAATAGAAGAGCTTAAAGATCAGCCCATTATCACCTTCGGTGACACTTCAACTCTCCACGACGAGATCATGAAAATCTGTTCACAGTGCGGATTTAAACCCAATATGCCTTATAAAACATTGATGACCAATTTTATTTTTCAGATGGTATCGATGGGCCGATACGTCGCAATTCTTCCTCGCCCGGTAATAGAGCATTTTATTACCGACGATCTCACGTCAAGGCCGACGGATCCCTCTATTAAGTGGGAGATAGCCTTAATGGAAAACAGGAACAGATACTGCTCACATGCCGCAAACCATTTCATAACCTTTTTGCGGAACTATTTTGACGAATTGACGAGTATGGAAAAAGTAATACGATAGACATGAAATGACACAAAAGTCGAACAAACATCATAAGCAACAAAAGGGTTTATTGTCTGCAAATTGAAGGCGGTAAGCCCTTTAGTCGTTCCAGAGAAGGCTCTCTAACAGGTGTTGAACCTGACATCTGCGCTATCTAAGACAATGAGAGCAAGTGATTTAGCCATGAGGATTGTTTGGACGGTGTTTACTCAATTTAGATTTTCCTGAGTATGAAGAGAACAAAGCGTTGATGGGAAAAACCGAAAAACTTAAACGAATATAAAAGTAGCACTTTGAGGGCGACGTTCTATAAGTGTCTGCTTTTCTGTTTTTCTTTTTGAAGCGATGTGGATTTGATAGCCAGCCTATGCTTAGTGGTAATAGTTTTGTTTAAGCAGCTTTGATCTTCAAATGCTTTTGTGCACAAGCAACAAACTATTACTATAAGTAATAGTAATAGTTGAATAGTGTAATTTTACTTAATGAATTCATGGCAGTAAAATAAGACCATAATCAAAACGCTGAGCCTTTCAGTATTAAGCTTCACAAACACTATATATCAAAGATGGAGTGAATTAAACATGGAACAAAAAGTTTTCAAAACATACGCGAACGGAATTGATTTTTACTGTGAATTGAGAGGAAGTGGCCCAAAAGTTGTTTTAGTACCTGATGGAACGAACGACTGCGGCACCTATGGAAAGCTAGCCGATTATCTCGCAGATGAATTCACCGTGCTGACTTTCGACATGAGAGGTGGCACTAGATCAATGGATGATAATCCGCAAAAAGTAACGCCGAAGCTTCTTGCTGATGATGTGGCCGCAATTATGAAGGCACTGGATTTTGCTCCTGCTTCAGTTTTTGGCTGCAGCTCCGGTGGGCAGGCAGTACTGTCTTTAGGAAAATATTATCCAGAGCTGGCTAGAAATATTATGGTTCATGAAGCTGCTTTGCAATCTGATGCACCCATTGCAAATACCGGATATGAACTTGGTAAAACCTTGTTTACATTTGCAAAATATTGTACCGGCGGAATAAACCCGGGAATCATGACCATGGTCTGCAATGCAGACAGATATATGGAACTTGATGAGGACTGCAGACAAAGAATGGCGCAAAACGGGGTGTTTTGGGGACAATGGTATCTTGGAACCGTGGATACAGATTCGTATACTGCAGAAGATTTTTCCAGGATGCCGCCTACAAGTTTTACAGTTGGAGCATGGTCATATGCATGGGTGGTTTATGCCAATATTGAAACTGCAAAGAGAGGAAATTGTCCTGTTACTTGGATAAATTCGGCCCATTTACCCAATATCTCATGTCCTGAGGAATACGCGAAATATCTGAAAGAGACAATAAAAAAATACCTGTAAAATGAGTAAATAGAGCTATCTGGTACAAGGCTCACCAATATTATTCCGGATTAACGAAGAAAAGCAGACGCTTTGTGAGTGATACTCAAATGTGTCTGCTTTTCTTATATTTTGCAACGATGCGAATTTCATAACAAAATTATGCTTATTAGTAATAGTTTTATTAAATCGGTTTATTCAGCTAAAAACATTTGTACATAACCAACGAACTATTACAAATGGTAATGGTTATAGCTGAATAGTGTAATTTTACAGAATAAATTCGTGTCATTATACTTAGAACAAAGCCAAAAACGTTAAGATGTTAAGGCTTCGGGAAATTCACTTTACGAATTTGGCAATAATGTAGGTTTTGATACTGCTGTTGATAGCTCTGAAAGGAGGAAAAAGGATAGTATAGGTACCGTCAGGAATATTTAGTAATTTCAGAATGGAGTAAATCAAACATGGGGAAAAGGTCATTTAAAACGAATGCGAATGGAATCGATTTTTACTGCGAAATGCGAGGAAACGGCCCGAAAGTCGTCTTAGTTCCTGATGGATGGAACGACTGTGGCACCTATGGAAAACTGGCTGATATTCTTGCCGAAGAATTCACCGTATTGACATTTGACATGAGAGGCGGATCCAGATCAATGGACGATAATCCGCAAAAAGTTACGCCAACGCTTCTTGCAGACGACGTGGCCGCAATTATGAAGGCACTGGATTTTGCTCCTGCTTCAGTTTTTGGCTGCAGCTCCGGTGGACAGGCCGTACTGTCTTTAGGAAAACACTATCCGGAACTGGCTATTAACCTGATGGTTCATGAAGTTGCTTTGCAGGCTGATGCACCGATTGAAAATACAGGATATGATCTCTATAAGAATTTAGCGACATTCGCGAATTATTGTGTCGATATTGAACCAAAACACATTTCCTTAGTCTGTAACGCGGATAAATTGATGGAACTTGACGAGGAATGCAGAAGAAGGATTAAACAAAATGGTGTGTTCTGGAGCAAGTGGTATCTTGGCACTTGTGATGCAGATTCATATTTTGCAGAAGATTTTGCGAAGATGCCACCCACAAGTTTTACTGTGGGTACCTGGACGCCTTCGTGGGCTGTATACGCCAATATTGAAACTGCGAATAGAGGAAACTGCCCTGTCACATGGGTGGGCTCAGGTCATTTCCCTAACATTACCTGCCCTGAGGAATACGCGAAACATCTGAAAAAGACAATAAAAAAATACCTGTAGAACGAGTAAATAACCAGCGCACTGGTACATGGATGGCTGAAATCTTCACAGATGAGTCATGTTGAAAACACGGATTGGCGGTGTACTATTGATTAGACTGGCAATTCTTTGATGCGCTTAAATATTGAAAAATTATTAGGTCCGGGCACTTTATATAAGCATATCAAAAAAAGAATTATATTTGTATTGGGGGAAAAATAAATGAATTCAATAGATTCAAAAGAATCTGGCAAACGCATTTCATATGAAGCCATCATTGTTGCCATTGCATTTCTGTGCGTAGGACTTATCATGGCAGGCCGCACGAGCACTTCTTTTGTACTTAGCTTTATCAGCAAAGATTTACAATTAGACAATCTTCAGCTTGGTATGATAACTTCCGTCGTATCATTATGTTGGGCAATTTCAAGTGTCGTTATCTCAGTGACCTCAGATCTTATCGGTAAGAAAAAAATCTTTCTCATTTGTGCTTTCGCAGTATTTACAATAGCATCGGCCTTTATGGGCGCCGTCAATTCTTTTGGGCTTTTGTTGATTCAGCGCGCGGCCATAGGAATGGTGGGCGGACCGATGCTTCCCCTCATACAGTCAACTGTCAGCGATGCGTCTAAACCAGTCAGAAGAGGCCGAAATATAGGAATTGTTATGGCCGGATCAAGTTTGCTCAGCGGCACACTGGCTCCTCTTTATTTCACCTCGACTGCTATGTCTAGCGGCTGGAGAAATGCGTTTGTTGGTCTCGCCGTTCCCGGCCTCATTGTGGCCGTACTGATCGGTGTGTTTTTCCGCGATAAGGAACCGAACCAGAATGCTATTAAAGTAGAGACACCGACTCGCGAGAAGATCACCTCAGAGGATTGGAAAGCGCTGTTTGTTAACCGCAACTTCCTTCTGGGCATTATCGGAGCTGTTGCTTGCATCGGTGCCAGTGTTTTGAGCGCAGCTTTCACACAGATTTTTCTCGTTAAGTATGGTCAGATCGCCCCTGATAAAGTTGCGTTGTTCTTCAGCGTCGGCGGCATCGGTGGCATCCTGTCTTATCTATTCCTACCTGCTATTTCGGATAGATTTGGCCGCAAACCGGTCATGGTCTTTATTGCAGTCTGCACGGTTCTTACTGGTCTTACGACGGTTTGGTTTTGCCATAATTTTAGCTTGCTGTTAATTGCGGCTCTGTTTGGTCTGCTGGCAAGACCCGGTGTGAGTATGATCGTTTATGTTATCGTGGGCGAGTCTGTTCCTAAGAAATTGGTCGCCACCGCTTACTCAATTTTGCTTTGTATCGGTGAAATTCTCGGCGGCACTGTCGGGCCGACAGTCGGCGGAAAACTTGCCGACATGTTTGATCTTAGAGCGCCCATGTATTTATCCGCAGCACTCGGCGTTGTTTTGGTGATTGTATCGCTGTTTATCAAAGAAACGTCCATTCGCAAGTCAGGAGAAACAAAAGAGTAAAATGCGGCTTATTTGCTCAGCATCTCATGCCCTGAATAATACGCGAAATACTTGAAACAGGTAATTAAACAAACTCGTAAGACGACTAAATAACCGACAATCTAGTGCATGGTTGGCCAAGCTTTTCCCATATGGGTAGCATTTAAAATGCGGGTCAGCCATGCACTTCCGATTAAACCGGCAATTAGAGAAAAAGAGCAAGGCCTTTAGATTTGACACATTGAGAAAATAATACTTGGAGTAGATCTGCTATGGCAAAAGCAAAGAAAATTCGAAATTGGGCTCTATATGATTTCAATCCCGTGTATAGTGATTATTCCGGTGATGCTTTTCGTAGCAAACTGATGCAGGCAGTGTCCCCAAAACTGCTTAAGGGATCGACTATCACTGACAGATAGGGCGCAGCACTGCAATGATCTATCAGGAAGTATAATAATCATGAGACAAAATGTGTCGTTTTATATTGTATAGCGGTCATACAGATATTTTCCGGACTGCAAAGGAGGGTGTGGATTTGGAGTTTCAGCAGATGAGGTATTTTGTTAAGATAGCTGAACACGAAAGTTTTACCCGCGCGGCAGAGGAACTGTACGTCACTCAGCCCATGCTTACAAGAGCGATTAAGACGCTTGAAGAAGAGATGGGAACAAAACTGATTGAGCGAACGAGTAAATCGTTTCGTTTGACCGACGCGGGACGACTGTTTTACCAGCAGGCAGTCGAAATGCTTCATAAGCATGATGACATCTATCGCTCTATCGACGATGTTAAGTCAATCCGGAAGGGCCAAGTTAAGATGAGCATACCGGGGGTACTTATCGATGTGTATTTTGCGCCTCTGCTGGCCCGTTTCGGCAAGGAACATCCGGGGATAGATATAAGCATCATCGAAGAAGGTTCAAAGGATACGGCAAAGTCGGTGATTTCGGGGAAGGTAGACCTTGGCCTTGCCATGATGCCAATAGAAGTTGCGTCTGAGATGAACATATATACGGTTATAAGCGATGAGGCTTATATCCTGATGAGCAAAAGGCATCCGCTGTCGGAATACGACATTATTCCAATCGAAGCGCTGAGCGATCAGCCTATTATAACTTTCGGCGATACTTCGACTCTCCATGACGAAGTCCTCAAAACCTTTTCACAATGTGGAGTTAAACCGCATATGCCTTATAAAACCATGATGGTTAATTTTACAGTTCAGATGGTATCTATGGGACAATGCGTTGCGTTTATTCCGCGCCCGGTAATACAGCATTTTATTACCGAGAACCTCACGTTAAGACCGACGTCGCCTTCTATTAAGTGGGAGATAGCCATTATAGAAAACAAGAACAGATACAGTTCATACGCAGCAACTCATCTCACAACATTTATGCGTAGCTATTTTACTGAATTAGGGGGAAAAGCCGAATAAAATGAAATGGCCCCAAACGTTAAACAAATAGTCTATGGAGCAAACAAAAGGGCTTGCTGCCTGTGAATCTTAGGCGGCAAGCCCTTAAATTCTGCCCTGGAGCGCGGCAGCTGTAATAATCCGGACTTAAATAGGACTGAGGAGGTACTGCTCGGATAGGATACGCTCTTAAACGATACAAATATTATAGCGAATGTATGTGTTTAAGTAATAGTTTTATTGAATCGGCCCATTCAGCTAAAAGCATTTGTATATAACCGACGAACTATTACAAAAGGTAATGGCTATAGTTGAATAGTGTAATTTTACAGAATGAATTCGTGTCACTATACTTAGAACAGAGCCAAAAACATTAAGACTTCAGAAAGTTTATTTCACGAACTTGGTTGAAATGCAGAGCTTGAGACTGCTGTTTACCAGTTTGTGATAAGGAGATGAAACAGGATGGTATCAGAAATGTCGGCTGCGGAAGCAGTCGAACAGCTTATCAGAAATGGGGATACGCTGGCTATAGGCGGATTTGCAAACGGGCTTATGCACCCGGAAGAAATCATGAAAGCCATTGAAAAGAGTTATATCGACAAGGGGGCACCTAAAAATCTTACGTTACTCTACGGCTCAGGACAGGGCGACAGCAAAGATAGGGGCCTCAACCATCTGGGGCATGATGGGCTGGTCACAAAGGTTATCGGTGGACACTGGGGGCTGGCTCCAAAGCTGCAAAAACTGGCAATGGAAAACAAACTGGCAGCCTACAACCTGCCTCAGGGCGTCATATCTCATTTGTTCCGGGATATAGCAGCAGGAAAGCCCGGAGTCATTACGCATATCGGCTTAGGCACTTTTGTAGATCCCAGACTTCAAGGCGGAAAATTGAATGAAAAAGCCAATGAAGCCGGAAATGTTGTAGAACTGATTAATTTAAGCGGCGAGGAGAAACTATTTTATAAAGCGATCCCAGTTGACGTTGCTTTAATACGCGCAACATATGCCGACACACAAGGCAACTGTACATTTGAAAAAGAGGGCGTGTATGCTGAGACCGTGGCGATGGCTCAAGCGGCGAAAAATTCCGGAGGTAAAGTTATTGTACAGATTGAGCGAATTGTTGAGTACGGCTCGCTGGATTCCAGGAAGGTGCGTCTGCCGGGAATTTACGTTGATGCGTTGATCGTTGCCGAGCAGGAAAACCATATGCAGAGCTTCGGAACCCCGTATAATCCGGCATTGAGTGGGGAAATCAGAGTGCCACTCGACAGTCTGCAGCCTATGGCGATGAGCGACAGAAAAATAATTGCCCGCCGTGCGGCTATGGAACTATCGGATAATCTTATAGTAAACCTTGGTATTGGAATACCTGAAGGCGTGGCGTCCGTAGTTGCCGAAGAGAAGATTGAAGGTATTGTCATGACAACTGAAGCGGGAGCCATTGGAGGAATTCCTGCTTATGGTCTTGATTTTGGAGCTTCAGCAAATGCGGACTGCGTTTTGGATCAACCAAGTCAGTTCGATTTTTATGATGGCGGCGGACTTGATGTTGCTTTTTTGGGACTTGCGCAGATAGATGGCGAGGGAAATATCAATGTAAGCAAATTCGGCCCGAAGATCGCAGGTTGCGGCGGTTTTATCAATATCTCTCAGAACGCGAAAAAAGTTGTCTTCTGCGGAACTTTTACCGCGGGGGGACTAAAGGTCGATATATCCAACGGAGAGCTTAATATCCTTCGTGAAGGCACGGTTAAAAAGTTCGTTTCCCAGGTGGAGCAGATTACATTCAGCGCCATGTATGCAAAGGCTCATAGGCAGCCCGTAATCTATATAACCGAGCGCGCTGTATTTGAACTCACGCCCGAGGGCGTGGAGCTGAAAGAGATAGCTCCCGGCGTAGATCTAAATAGGGATATATTGGACTTTATGGATTTCACCCCTGTCATACGAAATATCGTGCAGATGGACAGCCGAATCTTTTCCGAAGGTCCGATGGAATTAAAACTGAAAGCAAAAAATTGAAGAAGAGCGGTGAATGAAATGACAATAGATGAAATGAATATCGGTGATATGGCCAGTACTAAGAAAACGATATCTGAAAGCGACGTATATCTGTTTGCTGGAATAACGGGGGACTTAAATCCCGCGCATACGGACGAAATCAGCGCAAGCAACGGCATTTTTCACGGAAGAGTCGCCCATGGCATATTGGTTACCGGATTGATATCTGCGGTTTTAGGTATGAAGTTGCCGGGACCCGGCACGATATACCTAGGGCAGGAGGTGAAATTTACCAAACCTGTTTATTTCGGTGATACTATAACAGCGACCTGCACCGTATCGTCGATAAGACCGGAAAAAAATATTGTGAACTTTGAGACCATATGTACCAACCAAAAAGGGGAAACGGTCATCTCGGGTATCGCAACCGTAATGCCGCCGAAGAAAAGTGTCTGATTTATCACGCTAATAATATGTCATTTGAGAGGGGGCAGATACTTTGCCATACCTAGCCATGTTAGACAATACTAAACTTTACTATGAAATTACGGGAGAAGGACAGCCTATTGTGTTTTTACACGGCTGGAGCAGTAATCATGATTGTTTTACCGACGTAATCAAAATTATGAGGGATAAATATCGCTGCATCAGCTACTGTCACCGTGGCCACGGAGCATCTGATGTTCCCGAAGGCGGTTATACGATTCCTCAACTAGCCCGGGACCTGAAAGAACTCATAGAGTATCTTAACCTGAAAGATGTTATTCTGATTGGCCATTCGATGGGCGGATATGTTATCTATGAGTATATCAAGCAGTTTGGCTGCAACAACATCAAGAAACTCGTCATCATGGATATGAGTCCAAAGGTTACCTGCGATAACGAATGGAAATCAGGCGCTTTCGGTACATATGACGAACAATGCCTCAAAGAAGATATTGAGCTTATCGCTCAGGATATCGGCAAGTTCATGGGGAAGCTCAAACTGCCGGATTTTGAGGAGCTTCCGGAGATAATGGCCCTTCTGGTCACACGTGGACTCAAGGGAAATAATCACACCTTACCATTGATCGGCTTGTGGCATTCAATGTTCACTAGAGATTATCGCAGTGCAGTTGCTTCAATTACTGTTCCGACTGCTTACGTAATTCCCGAGCATGGCATCTATCCCATGAGCGCGGCAAAGTATGTCAAGGAGCATGCAGGGGCTACGGTAGAGATTATTGAAGCTCCCGGATGCTCACACATCAGCATGGTTGAGAACCCGCTTCAAACAGCGAAAGATCTCATTGAGTTTATTAGAGAGGAATAACAATGGATTTCAAATTTACAGGAGAAGAACAGGAAATACTGATGATGCTGCACGACTTCTGCCTGAAAGAAGTAAAACCGCTCGCGGCCGAGATAGACGAACAGGAGCGCTTCCCCGAAGAGACTTACCGCAAGCTTACGGATATGGGCATGATGGGCATCTGGGTCCCTGAAGAATACGGCGGAGCTGGACTGAGCTATCTGACCTATATCGCCGTATGTGAAGAACTCGCAAAGTACTGCGCAACCACGAGCGTCATGCTCTCCGCGCACAGCTCCCTGTGCTGCTGGCCGATCTTCGAATACGGCACGGAAGAGCAAAAGCAGAAATACCTAATTCCTCTGGCTACAGGCAAGCATCTGGGCGCATTCGGCCTCACAGAGCCGTTGGCGGGCACGGACGCTGCCATGCAGAAGACCACCGCCGAGGACAAGGGCGACCACTATCTTATTAACGGCAGCAAGATTTTCATCACAAACGGTAGCTACGCCGACACCTATGTCATTTTTGCGATGACCAACAAGGAGCTGGGCAACAAGAGCATCTCCGCGTTCATCCTTGAAAAGGGTATGCCCGGCTTTACCTTCGGCACGAAGGAGAAGAAGATGGGCATCCGCGGCTCCGCTACCTATGAGCTCATATTCAACAACGTCAAGGTCCCGAAGGAAAACCTGCTCGGCGAAGAGGGCAAGGGCTTCAAGATAGCTATGACCACCCTCGACGGAGGACGTATCGGTATCGGTGCACAGGCGCTGGGTATCGCTCAGGGCTCCATTGACGAATGCGTCAAGTACGTCAGCGAGCGCGTCCAGTTCGGCAAGAAGATCAGCCAGTTCCAGAACACCCAGTTCCAGCTTGCTGACATGCAGACGAAGGTCGACGCTTCCCGCCTTCTCATCTACCGCGCGGCGCAGGCAAAGCAGGATCACGAGCAGTACAACCACCTTGCGGCGATGGGCAAGCTCTTTGCCTCCGAAACCGCGAGCGACGTCACCCGCCGCACGCTCCAGCTTGTCGGGGGCTACGGCTACACCCGTGAGTATCCGTTCGAGCGTATGATGCGCGACGCTAAGATCACCGAGATATATGAAGGTACCTCTGAAGTCCAGCGCATGGTTATCTCCGGCTGGATGGGCCTTAAGTAAGCGATTTTGGATCTGCGCCCTGTTTTTTCACAGGGCGCAATATCTTAATATTATCAGAAAATATATATACGGAGTGACATTATATGAAAGAAATCTATGTAGTAAACTGCTGCCGTACGGCGGTCGGCAGCTTTGGAGGAGCGCTCAAAGATACGCCAGCGGCGGACATGGGCGCCATAGTAATCAAGGAAGTTCTCAAACGTGCCAACGTTGCGCCCGAAGCTGTTGACGAAGTAATGTTCGGCTGCATCCTCACCGCGGGCCTCGGCCAGAACGTCGCCCGTCAGGCATCCATCAAGGCCGGCATCCCCGTGAAAGTTCCCGCCTACACCGTCAGCATGGTCTGCGGCAGCGGCATGAAGAGCGTCATCGAAGCCGCGCGCACCATAGTTGCGGGCGACGCGGACATCATCGTCGCGGGTGGTACCGAGAACATGTCCGCCGCCCCCTATACCCTTCCCACGGCCCGCTGGGGCAACCGCATGGGCCCCGGTAAGATGGTCGACTCCATGATCATCGATGGCCTGACCGATGCCTTCAACAACTACCACATGGGCATCACAGCGGAAAACGTCTGCGACGACTGGGGTATCACCCGTGAAGAGCTCGACGAATTCTCGCTTTCCTCTCAGCAGAAGGCAGCGAAGGCCCAGGCTACCGGTCGCTTTAAGGACGAGATCGTTCCTGTTCCTGTAAAGGTCAAAAAAGAGATCGTCAACTTTGAAACAGACGAATTCCCGAGAAAGGACACAACCGCGGAAGGCCTTGCGAAGCTCAAGCCCGCCTTCAAGCCCGACGGCGGCAGAGTGACCGCAGGCAATGCCTCCGGCATCAACGACGGTGCTGCGGCAATAGTCCTCGCCTCCGGTGAAGCGGTGAAGAAATACAAGCTCAAGCCCATGGCAAAGCTAATCTCGTGGGGGCAGGGCGGCGTCGAGCCGAGGATAATGGGAACAGGCCCGATTCCCGCTTCCAGTAACGCCCTCAAAAAAGCAGGACTCACTATTGACGACATGGACCTTATCGAGGCGAACGAAGCGTTCGCGGCGCAGTCCATCGCGGTCGCCCGCGAGCTCAAGTTCGGCATGAGCAAGGTGAACGTCAACGGCGGCGCGATCGCTCTAGGTCACCCCGTTGGAGCCTCCGGCGCGCGCATTATCGTTACGCTGCTCCACGAGCTGCAGAAGAGGGACGGCGCGAAGAAGGGCCTTGCAACCCTTTGCATCGGCGGCGGCATGGGTGTAGCCACGATTTACGAAAAGTGCCAGGAGGAATAATAACATGGGACTTATTAAACTCGAACAGCAGGGCCTTGTCGGTGTCATGACCATCAACCGTCCCGAAGCCCTGAACGCTCTCAATACCGAAGTCCTCGTGGACATTGAAGCAGCACTTGACGAGATCGAAGCGAACGACGATATATATGTGGTCGTCATAACGGGCGAGGGACGCTCCTTCGTAGCAGGCGCAGACATCGCCCAGATGCGCGACTTCGGTGCCGTTGACGGCAAGGCCTTCAGCGACGCGGGAAACGCCGTTTTCCTGCGTATCGAAAACCTTGCCAAGCCTGTTATCGCAGCTGTCAACGGCTTCGCTCTCGGCGGCGGCTGTGAGCTATCAATGGCCTGCGACATCCGTATCGCGAGCGAGAAGGCAAAGTTCGGTCAGCCCGAAGTCGGCCTCGGCATCACCCCGGGCTTTGGCGGCACACAGCGTCTGCCCCGCATAGTCGGTACCGGCAAGGCGATGGAGCTCATCCTTTCGGCAAAGATCATTTCCGCCGCTGAAGCGAAGGAGATCGGTCTCGTCAATCAGGTCGTCGCTCCCGAGGAACTCATGCCCACAGCTCTCGCTCTTGCGACAACGATCGCTTCCCAGGCGCAGATCGCCGTTCGCGCCTCCAAGCAGTGCATCCGCCGCGGCATGCAGGCCGACATCTCGACAGCTGTGACCTATGAAGCTCTTGCTTTCGGCGTATGCTGCGATACTGAGGATCAATTCGATGCGATGGACGCCTTCGTTAAGAAAGAAAAACTCTCGGGTTTCAAAAATAAATAATCAGGAGGGAACGAAAGATGAAAAAAGTAGTAGTCATCGGCGCGGGTACGATGGGACTTGAAATAGCACAGGTGTTTGCGAGAGCCGGTTTTGACGTCGTGGTGCGCGACATTTCAGACGAGATCATAAAAAATTCCGAGAACAGGTGCAATAAGGGGCTGGACAGGCTCGTTGAAAAAGGGAAGCTCGACGAAGCGGGAAAGACCGCCATTACTTCCAAGATGAGCTTCACGACCGAGCTTTCCGCAGCCGCCGATGCGGATCTCGTTGTAGAGGCAGCGATTGAAAACCTCAAGATTAAGCAGAGCATCTTTGCCGAGCTCGACAGCATCTGCAAGCCAGAGACGATTCTCGCCTCCAACACCTCCTCCATCTCCACCACCGCCATCGCTTCCGCCACCAAGCGTCCCGACCGTTTCATCGGTATGCACTTCTTCAATCCTGCAACTGTTATGAAGCTCGTTGAAGTAATCCGCGGTGCAAATACCTCCGACGAGACCACCAATGCGATTAAAGAGCTTGCGGTTCAGATCGGTAAGGAGCCGGTTGAAGTGAACGAGGCTCCCGGTTTTGTTGTCAACAAGCTCCTCATCCCGATGATCAACGAGGCCGTCTGCCTGGTCGAGACGGGTGTCGCTTCCGTCGAGGGCATCGACACCGCAATGAAGCTCGGCGCCAACCACCCGATGGGTCCCCTCGCTCTCGGCGACCTCATAGGCCTCGACGTATGTCTCGCCATAATGGACGTACTGCTCGCCGAGACCGGCGACCCCAAGTACCGCGCCTGCCCCCTCCTCCGTAAGATGGTCCGCGGCGGCAAGCTCGGCAGAAAATCCGGTCAGGGCTTCTACTCCTATAACTGAGTAAATCCGCGCAAATGGCTGCTTAGCTGCCGGACGAGCGTGATTATATACTAACCTTAGCCCACATCGTCTTCATTTCCTTTTCAAAGCGGAAGGTGTATCTACACTTGAGGAATACACCTTCCAAAAACTAGTACATAATGTTGAAAACTATTATGTGAGTTTTATATCAAACACTTCAAAAAAGCAGTTGCTCCATTAACCTTAACAACTCTCTATGTCTCCATAAGTACATGTCACAATACTCCTCCCAAAGGGGCCGTCGTTAACTAACGGCGGCTTCTGTATATGAAGAAATCTGCAAGGCCATGAAGGAAGTTTCCGAAGGCGAGCTCAAGGGCATTCTGGGCTACACCGACAAGCTGGTCGTTTCCTCCGATTTCATCCACGCTCCGAGAACCTTTATCTTTGACGCGGAAGCCGGCATCATGCTCAATGAGAAGTTCGTAGAACTCGTTGCGTGGTACGACAATAAGTGGGGTTATTCCAATAAGGTCGTCGACCTTATAAAGTATATCAGTACAGTTAAATAATGCACATGTGCTTCAAGTCTCGACAGATTCAGATAGAAAAACTGGACTGCGATGGAAAATTGACAGTGGTTTCTGATACCATCATAATGTAGGAAAAGTAGGAAGAAACCATGCTGGCCTGTGGCAAAAAAATGAGAGTGGGCCAAAACAAGCATATACATAGGACTTCGGAATGTTCAGCCAAACATCTTGATGCATCTTGAACCGAAAAATATACATGAGTCGCGCCCTGTTATCAAGCACTTGCGGGTTCGGCCGTGTAGACCTCCAAAACCGTAGGCCGAGGGTTCGATCCCTTCTGCCCCTGCCACAAAAAGTCCGTAAATCCTTAGGAATTCCAAGGGTTTGCGGACTTGTGTTATTTGTAGGCAAATTGTAAGAAGTGTTACAATTTCCGGTTTAGAGCGGCTTTTTACCCACTATTCCCTGCTTTTCCGGCGAGTGAAACATATGATTGCATCTTGAAAAGGATTCTAGTGAGCACGCAATTAATACATAAAAGTGAATGCTTCAAAAAGAATTTACGTAGTTTTATAGAGCATAAAATTATTAACTTAATCCTTCGTTAATGAAACAAAAACAGAAGCCCCTGAAACGGCCACAAAAAGAGCTGTTTCAGGGGCATATTCGTTGCAAAATCCGTATCAAAATCTACGTTGCACTTATGTCATGTTTTCCTTCAGACTTCGCCGCTATCTTAATGACATTGGCCTATAGGGGGTGTTTTATTATAATGAATAAATTGAAATCATTGGATTTTGATGTAGTTGACGAGAACGGAAAATTGATTGATACTATGAAATTGGTAAGTGCTTATCCGTCGGTAGTTGAACCTAATAAAACAGCCGTGTACTACCAAACAAAAAAATCTGAACAAATATTTAATGCAAATGTAAGTTTAAAAGCGATACCATTTATCAAACCAGAAAGGTATAAAAACAAACAAGATAAGCTCTTTGTAGTCGGTATCGGAACTAGTGGCAGCAAACACGCAGAGGCAACTATAAGAAATGGCTCTAATTGGAAGGTATATGACAATGTTCAAGTTGCAGTAATCGGCAGAAAACAGGATAATGAAATAGTTTGTGTAATGACCGGAACAATTGACTCGATTAAACCAGATGAGAAAATAGAAATTCAGGTCAATGATAGCTTGCAACTAAGAGATATAGGTCCAGATATAGTTACTACATATCAAACTCTTGCATATATAAATCCGTAAGTGGGGATTCGTATATGATAAGCCTTCTGAGAACATAACAAACTAAACCATAAAATTTGGAGGAAAACCGCTTATGAAAAAGTTGAAGATGATAATTGGTGTGCTTTGTTTGACATTGCTTTATGGCTGCTCGGGAAATGGTGTTAATCAAACCGATACAACAATCAGCACAACCATAAAGCTCATGCAATTTATGCCCGATTATAACGAATCGACGACAAATGAATTGCCCGACGAACAAGCAGATGAAATTACATCAGATGATTTAGAAGAGTATTTCAGTTTTCCCCAAATCGAGCTCCTTAGTTGTTTAGGTAATGAAGATGAAATAGTTGCGACGGACGATGAAATTAGACTGGGCGGTTTTTATTATTCCAAACTAGGTATGGTATTTGTTTTTAATTCGGAAGGTTTATTAGACGACATGGAGGCCCCCTTGGGATTTATTATCTGTGATAATCATTTCAGCATTAACGGAGCAAGCAGAGAGATGAATTTCGAGCAAATACAAGACAAGCTTGGGGAAGCACAGATTGAGAAAACATGGTACGAGTCGAAGGAAAACATAGTATATGAAATTACATATGTAATTGATGGCTTTAAGTACAGATTCTTTTCCTTCGATAAGACAGGAACTGACTCTTATTTGACGATTCAGAAAGCAAGCTAAGTAAATAAAATGTGGGTATTGGACTGCGTCGAAAAAGCGAGTGGGTATGCAAGGGCATATGCATAGGAACTAAGAATGAATGTAATTGACAGCAATCAAATGCGTGCGTGCCGCCAAGCATCTTGAAGCATCTGAAACTGAAAGATATGCCCGAATTGTGGCCCAGTTATCAAGCGCTTGTGGGTTCGACCGTGTAGACCTCCAAAACCGTAGGCCGAGGGTTCGATCCCTTCTGCCCCTGCCACAAAAAGTCCGCAAATACTAGGAATTCCAAGGGTTTGCGGACTTGTGTTATTTGTGGGCAGTTTGTAAGTTGTGTTACAGTTTCCGGTTTAAGGCGGCTTATTACCCACTTGTCCCTGCTTTTCCGACGAGTGAAGCATCTGATTGCATCTTAAGAAAGATGAAATTGAAGATGTTTACTAGTCTATGGTACTATTAATGCTTCTAAAGTTGCAAAACAGACGTACAAAAATTAAAAATAAGTGTTCGTAAGTATTTACCCCCGAATTACCCCAACACAGACTTACGTGATTACGGCAATGTGGAAATTGCGATTATTTATACAGATATTCATGCCCATACCCAAGTTTAATCAAATATACATTATTATAAGATACTGAGAATAATATCCCCATCGCAACCCGAAGGTCGTAGGTTCAAATCCTGCCTCCGCAACCAAAAACAAAAGGTAAAAAAGATTTATTGCTTACAAAGCCAGTAAATCCAAGCCTTTCAAGAGCTTCCACGATGAAAAGTGGAAGCTCTTTTTTCGTAGATTTATTGGGGTAAAAGCTTCACTCTGACAGGACTCAAA
>JAYFQM010000130.1:0-29076 GCA_034927185.1 Oscillospiraceae bacterium
TTTCCGGGTTGAATTTTCCTTAAAAACACACTAAAATAGAGGGCAGAAGACTCAGCTTCATCTGCCTCGGAAAATATTATAAAAGGTAGTGAACTTTGATGAAAGCAGTTCTGGCACTCGATCAGGGCACGAGCAGCTCCCGCGCTATCCTGTTTGACGTTGCGGGCAACATTTTGGCAAAAGCTCAATACGAATATCCGAAGACATTTCCGCAGCCAGGTTGGGTTGAACAGGACCCGATGGAGCTTTTCCGCAGTCAGTGCCGCGCTGCTTCCGTAGCCGTTGAACAAAGCGGCCTTTCGGCGAAGGATATAGCGGCTGTGGGTATAACAAACCAGCGTGAAACGACCATAGTATGGGACGCAAAAACGGGCGTACCCGTCTCCAACGCCATCGTGTGGCAATGCAGGCGAACTGCCGCCATCTGCGACGATCTCAAGTCGTGCAGATTGGAAGAGTCGGTGCGGGAGAAGACCGGGCTTCTGATCGACGCATATTTTTCCGGGACAAAAATTAAATGGATACTCGATAATGTGCCGGGCGCTCGGGAACGCGCGGAAAACGGCGAGCTTAAGTTCGGAAATGTGGACACCTGGCTTATTTGGAACCTGACCAAAGGCGCCGCCCACGTCACCGACTATTCCAACGCCTCCCGCACTATGCTTTTTAATATACATACTCTCGAATGGGATAAGGAACTATGCGCTGAGCTTGGCATACCTCTGGCTATGCTACCTACTCCGCTGCCTTCGAGCTTCATTTATGGCAGAGTCGCAGGGGGTATTCCCGGTCTCGAAAAGCTCAAGGGCGTACCGATCTCCGGAGCTGTGGGCGATCAGACCGGGGCGCTGTTCGGTCAGGGCTGCTTTGATGCCGGTATGATGAAAAACACCTACGGTACCGGCTGCTTCTTCCTGATGAACACGGGCAGTAAGCCCGTTCGCTCGCGCTGCAACCTTGTATCGTCCATCGCGTGGGGCTTTGGAGGGAAAGTCGAATATGCTCTTGAAGGTAGCGTATTCAACGCCGGAAGCGTTATTAACTGGCTCAGGGATGGACTTGGGCTCATAAAAGCACCGCACGAGTGCGATCTTCTCGCGGAAAAGGTTCCGGACTCCGGGGGAGTGTATTTTGTTCCGGCTTTCACCGGTCTCGGCGCTCCTTATTGGGATATGTACGCCCGCGGCACCATAGTCGGGCTGACGGGCTCTGTCGGCAGGGAACATATAGCACGCGCCGTGCTCGAAAGCATTGCGTTCCAGGTTAAGGATCTTATTGAAGCCGCCAGCGGCGACGCTTCGCTTCCCTGCGACAGCTTGCGTGTAGATGGCGGAGCGTGTGTCAGCGATATAATGATGCAGTTCCAGTCGGATATACTAGGCATGGAAGTCGACAGACCCAGGAATGTCGAAACTACAGCGCTCGGCGCGGCGTACCTTGCCGGTCTCGCGGTCGGCTTCTGGAAAAGCACCGATGAAATTCGCGGCTACCGCAAAACGGAGCGGCTTTTCAAGCCAAACATGGATAATTCGCGCAAGGACGAGCTTTACCGCCGCTGGAAGCGGGCCGTGGAGCGCTCCGAGAGCTGGATCGAGCACTAAAAGAGCAATAATACAAGTATTATCGGAGGAACGGCAATGAGAAAGAGCATCGACGGAAATATAATTGATATGGACTTTGTTAGCGGCAAAACACTTTCCACCGTTGGATATGACGAAGAGGCGCGGGTTCTGGCAATCGAGTTTTGCAGAGGCCCCGTATATGTCTATAACGAGGTGCCGAAAAGTATTTACGATGAGCTGCTCAAGGCTCCTCTTCCAGATGATTTCTTTGAGGAAAAAATAAGATATGCCTACAAGAACAGAAGGGTATGGTAGGCAACGCTATATTAAATTCGCAAATCCGCCGGAATAATTCCGGCGGATTTTTTTAAGGACAGTTGACACGTTTCATGACAGCATTTGTCAATGACAAATGCTCCAAAGCTTTGCGCTATACGTTAGGCTGGAATTATAATAGGATTTAGAGCTTCTTTGAAGCGTTCCATTATATAAATGTTCTTTTTATAGGCAAACCGCTAATCCGAATAGGCTTAAAACCCGTTTAAAATAATTATATGGAGGTCTTGACGATGCAAACCAGAAACAGTTATCTCCGAGCTGCAGCGGCGGCGCTCAGCGCCGCCGTATTGATATTTACAAGTGCCGGCTGCGGCGGCACAGTCGTAAGGCCGGAAAGCATTCCGGCCCCCTCGTCCAAAACCTTGAGCGAAGTTTTTACGGAAGGCGCAAAGCGGGCGCTGCTCGACGCCGTGCAAAAGAGCGAACGGCTGAGCTCAGCACAGCTCGATATCATGATAAATCCGGGCGCGCAGATAAATGAAAAGCAATCAAGCTATACGAAATCCACAGTCTCCATTACAGATCCTCAGGATTCACAGAACAATCTGGGCCTTTCCATCGAATCTTCACTTGACGCGGCAACCGGCGACTCCTCATTTGTAACGAGCATACAGGCAGGCTACGAAATCGCGACAAGCGGCGGAATATACTTTATTGGGAACAGTATGCTTATCAGAAAGTCCGATCCGGATCAGCCCATGATTCAGCATACTCTTGATGCCGCGATTGCGACCTCATATAAATCACTCCCCGCAATCGAACGCTTTGCACGCGTTCTCTCAGATACCGCAAACCCAAAAATGAACGAAACCGAATGGGAAACCTCGATTAACGCATTTTTGCGGGTTGTAGTCTCCCTGGCAACAGAGACGGACTACGTTTCAGAGCCTCAGGCCGTGTCTCTTGCGGGAACCTCGCAGGACTGCACAGCGACGACCCTTACACTGACAGGCAATTCCGCATCCACGGCCGTGAGCGAGCTTGTCTCCCTGATCGCTCAGGACGCATCGTTTAAAGCGCTTTTTATTCCGCAGTACCTGATGGAAGATGATACATATGGGATCACGGGGCTCGACGGGGTGCTGCGCGATATCAGGGCATTGACGCCCGAAAAACGAAACGCTCTGGTTGTTACGTTCAAGACCCTGCAGAATGAGAAAACGTCCGCTCTGTACCTTGGCGCCGTTACGGAGCAAAGGTCTATGAGTATCCTCTTCAAGTTTTTCGAGGATGGCTCCGTAAGAGAAAACGACATCGTCTTTACGGGGTTTGACGGTGGCGGAGTCAAGATGATCGAGCAAAACGCTTCCGCCGGCGGAGATAACTATACAGGCCGGCTTATTTATGAGCAGACGGCTCCCGGCGGCGTGCTTCAGGAACAGACCGAGGTTAATACGGCCAGCGTGATAAGCTCTGATAGCTACTCAGCAAAGGCCCAGTTCAAATATACCAGAGCTGCTTATGGCGATATGGGCGCTTTGGATTTCAGCGGTACTGTGGATTATTCCCAGAAAAAAACAGAACAGGGTACAAGCGGCGTATCTACCGGAACTCTGACAAGCGTCAGCGGCGGCGAAACAACTGCATTAAACCTGTCCTTATCTCTGGATCAGCAAAGCGCCCTGCCGCAAATTTCGGCTCCTCAGTTCATACCTGCCGCAGGTATCTCCACTTCTGATGAAGCAAGCCTTTTCGCCGCTTTGAACGATGGCTTTGAAGCCGATCAGTTCAGGCTCGCGCCAGCTTCCGTCCGGATAACTGCCGCCCTTCTTCTGGTGCTGTTCTGATGGCTGGCAAAAAATTACTGCGCGTGGAGGGCCTTTCCAAAAAATATGGCACGGCCGATGCGCTGAAAAACATCTCTTTCGATCTTGAGCGCGGTGAGGTGCTGGGGCTTTTCGGTCTGAATGGCTCGGGCAAATCAACGCTTCTGGACATAGTAGCACTTGCAAAAAGGCCGGACTCGGGGCACATTTTTTTAAATGGCGCCGAAGTATCTTATGGCAGCGGCGCGGCTAGACGGAGCATCGGATATGTGCCGCAGGAGATTGCCCTTTTCGAGGAGCTGACAGTGCGCGAGAATCTGCTTTGCTGGTCGAGGCTTTCGGGACAGAAAGCGAAACTGCGCGTCGGCGAAACAGCCGAGAGGCTTAATTTGCTGAGCTTTTATAACAAGAAAGTGTCCGCCCTCTCCGGCGGCATGAAAAGGCGAGTGAATCTTGCCGTTGCCCTGCTCGGAGACCCTGAGCTTCTGGTTCTGGATGAGCCCTTTGCGGGTGTTGATACGGATAATACGGGCTGGATTGAACAGCTGCTTCGGGAGATGGCGGACAGCGGCATCGCAATTATTGTTTCGGGACATTCTGCCGAGCAAATGATGCCCCTGCTTGACCGCATCCTAGTGCTTTCAAGCACTGGAATCATCTGGCATGGAGACAAGGCAAGTTTTCTTATGGGAGCCGAAACCGCAGGCATAAACAGGAAGATGCAGAGCATCATACGCGGTGAAACCCCATGAGATTTCTTGTTTTTGATTTGAAAAGAATGTTTTCCGGCAAAGCCCTAGTGCTTATATGCCTCCTGTCTCCAATTATCGTCGTACTTTTGTTTTCAGCGGTCGTAACACCCATGCTCTTCTCAGCCAAGGGTCTGCACTTCAATCTTGCGATCTGCGATGAGGACGGAAGCGAGGAGGTCGGGCAGTTCATCACACAACTGCTCAATTCTCAGGCGCTATCGGAGCTTGTGACCTCTTATCCTGTCAAAACGACCGGAGACGGCATCACGCTGCTGGAAAGCGGCGATATTTCCGTTTTGGTCCATGTGCCTGCGGGACTTTTCGACAGTATGCGCAAAGCAGAAGAGGTCAAGGTTGAAATTATCAGCACAAGGGCACACGCTCTGGAGGCGAATCTCACCTCCATGGCTCTGAAGAGCTCGCTCGAGGCTGTGGGAAAGAGCCAGAACGTGATTGAGGAATCTAGAAATACGCTGACAGCAAAGGGCGTCGGTGAAGCGGACGCGGATGAATATCTTTCCAAACAGACGAGCTCCGCTATTACAAAATATATGAACAGACGAACAGCTCTTGGAGCCGGTGGTCCAATATCTCCGGTAGGGGAGTTTTTGCCGGTCGAATACTACATAAGCGCTGTTTTTGCAATATTTGCGGCGCTTGCCATGCTGCCCGTTATACACTTCACCGCCATGGATTCCTCCGGTGCCATATTGCGTCGCGGGCTGCTCTGCGGCATCGGGACCTCTCGCTTTTTCACGGCAAGAATTGTCACAGGAGCGATATTCGTCTTTCTCGTTCTGACGATGCTTTTCCCGACATCGCTGTTCCTCAGGCTTGCCGGTACCATGCTCGGCGGCGAATACGCCAACAATTATGCAGCTCTAGCCGCTTCGCTGGTTCTCTCCGCGCTTTGTTTTTCAGCTCTCGCCCTTTCGATCGCAGTCTGGCTACCGGATGAAAGCACCGCTTTATGGACAGGTTTTCTCCTCATCATTGGAATGTCCGCTTTTTGCGGCGCGCTCGTTCCCGAAGGCTCTCTGCCCGAATGGGCCGCACTCGTCGGCAGGTGGCTGCCGCTCCGTTCTGTCATGCGTATGCTATCGGTTTCACTTTTCAATTTCGATGAGAATATCTTTTTTCAGGACGCTCTGAAAACACTCGCATTTTCAGCCGTGCTGCTCCCGGCCGGCTTTTGTGGACTCGTCAGAAGGGGGAAAAGCGGATGAGACTCGACTATATGCTGAAATCCCGTCTTTTGGGTGCCCTCCGTGATCCTTTTTCACTGGTTTTCATCGTTCTTGCAATCATAATCTCGATTGGAGCCGCAGCTTTTACGCTTGAAAAGGAGCAGGCTGGGCTCACTGTGGCGGTGGTATCTGATGACGTAGGCGCCTTTTCGCAAAAGCTCATCGGTTATCTTTCCGAATACGACAGCTTCTCCGTACATGAAATGTCCTACGATGAGGCAATGCGTCTTTTAAAACAGGACAGACTTGAGGCCGCTATCGTTATTCACAGTGATTTTTCTGAAAAAATCTCGAAGGGCGAGTTTGAAAACACGGTCGACCTCATGACTTCGCCCTCGTCACAGGCGCCGGCTACGATCAGCGAGCCCATAGTAAACAGCATTCTTATGCTCTGGATGGAGGAGCTCTCGATAATCACGGCCAAAGACTATCTTCTTGAGCACGGCAAGAGCTATACCGGAAACGACGAGTATGAACAGCGCGAACAAATTAAAAAGCTCTGGAAAAGCGGTTCGCTTGTAAAAATCGTCAGAATCGATATAGACGGTGAGGAACCTGCTTCGGTCACTTCCGGTCCTTTCGGAACCTGTGTGAAATGGTATGGCGCGCTCTGCATGTTCTATCTTGTAGTCGGAGCCTCGTGGGTATTGGATATAAACAAAAAAACACTCAGGGTCAGAATGCTGCAAATGGGCGTTCGACAGTGGCAGGTTGTTATTGCAAACGGCCTTGCGCCCCTTGCAGTCTGTCTTGCAGGCTATATAATTGCCGGAATAGGCTGCTCTGTTTTGATGGGAGCGGGCATCGAAAAACTAGCGTTGTGTTTTTTCCCCATGATGGTCTATCTTATCGGTCTTCTGGGGATCACACTGCTTACGGCTTCGCTTCTGAAAAGTATTTTTTCTCTCATGTTTCTCGCTCCGGTTTTTACCTTCCTGAACGGCGTTCTATCCGGGCTCCTGCTTGAATTGCCCGACTGGGCCTACGTTCTCAAATGGCTCTCCGGCGCTCTTCCCGGGAGGTGGCTGTACGGCGCTCTTGACTCTCCGATCAACGCTCTGCCATGGGCGCTGATATGTGCTCTTGTCTGGATTTGCTCTGGAATCGGCGTTTCTTATCTCTGCGTCGGCAAACAGAGAGTATAGCTTCTTAACGGCACGGGGCACTGTGAATCTGTGGATTCGCAATGCCCTGTTTTTTCGACGGCCGTTTCCGCTCGCTCCGGTAAGGCACCAGCTTACCGGATATGGTCCTTAAATACACTTGATTAGCTTCTTCGGAAATAGTATTATAATATTATCGGCCCGATCAGTCACAGCCCCTGTGACAGCCGCGCAATAAGTTTTCGGGAGTAGACGCCAGAGGTTACGAGGCGTTTCCTGACGCGGCTTTGAATTCCCAAAAATGTACGAATGAAAACTTCTCTCTGAGAATAAACAAATATTGAAAGGATGAGAAAAAGTGAAAGTATTATTGGTTAACGGAAGCCCCCATCCGAAAGGGTGCACATATACGGCGCTTGAAGAGGTCGGGAAAGCGCTCAACGCCGAAGGCATTGAGACAGAGATTTTTCAGCTTGGGAGCGCTCCGATTGCCGGCTGTACGGCCTGCCGAAGCTGCGCGAAAACCGGGCGCTGCGTTTTTCCGGATAGCGTGAACGATTTTCTCGACCTTGCAAAGCAGGCAGATGGTTTTGTCTTCGGTTCACCCGTACATTTCGCGGCGGCCGGCGGCGCAATCACTTCTTTTATGGATCGTGCCTTCTACACGGATCTGCAGACAGGTTGCCGTTCGTTTTATCTCAAGCCGGCGGCTGCCGTTGTCTCCGCCAGAAGAGCCGGAACAACAGTTACCTTTGATCAGCTTAATAAATATTTCACCATATCTGAAATGCCGGTCATTTCCTCCCGCTACTGGAACATGGTTCACGGTGCGACGCCGGAGGATGTAAAAAAAGATCTTGAGGGCCTTCAGATCATGCGTATCTTGGGGAAGAATATGGCATGGTTTCTTAAGTGCAAGCAGGCGGGCCTGAATGCCGGTGTGCCTCTGCCTGTGAGAGAAAAGAGCATATTTACAAATTTTATAGATTAGACCCGTTACAATTTCACCATACCTGACCGGGGTAACTGAAAAACCGTTCCTAAAGCCATAAAGGGGCTTTTGGAACGGTTTTTCGTATATTTTTCAGGCAGACAGCCTTTTGGGCAATCAGAAATTGGGAACGACGATCTCTTTAATCAGGAACTCCTGACCGCAGAGGAGGTCCTTGTCGAAGCTCTGGCATTTGGGACAGTAGCCCTTGTTCTCGACCACGTTAAATACGGTCCCGCACTGCTGGCACCTTGCCATACCCGGAAGCATTTGGATCTCAAGCTTTGTGTCCTTGAATTTCGGCTTTGAATCCACAACGACCGGAAAATACTCCTGCATGAACTGAGGTACGACGGAGGACAGCTCGCCAATTTGCAGCACTATGGCTCCGACCTTCTCAATGTTCTGCTCCTCGGCCAACTCTTCAACAATCCTGACGACCTCGACTAAAATGCTTAGCTCGTGCATAATGACCTCCGTGAAAAATGATATTCGCATACCGACGGGAATTCACATCAGAGCCGGTGAAGAAGCCTACACCGGCCCCTTTGTGTTTTCCCCTCTTAAACAGACACTGATTGCTCAGTCCCGTTCCAATCAAATCTCAACATATTCCATGTCGCTTCTTCCCGACGCCTCTCTTGCCGATATAGCTTCCTCGCGGTCCACGAAGCGCTGTGCGTAAATCATAGGTGCGGTCTCATACAGCGAGCCTTCCGTATCGGCGATCTTCTCAAGGTGTATTGCGTCAAACTTGCACCTTGTTGTGCATAGTCCGCAGCCCAGGCACTTATCGGGATTAACGACTGTCGCGCCGCAGCCCAGGCAACGTGCCATCTCCTTTCTGAGCTGCTCCTCAGTGAAGGTCACGCGGGTATCCTGGAAGGTCTTTTCTCTTTTCGCATCATGTGCGGGTTTCTGACGCGGGGTGTTGTCGTAGCCCGAAATGACAGCGTCTTTATCGATGTTATTCTTGTCGAACGGCTTAAATATTCTTCTGTCGCGCCCTATGGTCAGGCTCTGGCCGGGCTGCACATAGCGGTGCAGCGAAATCGCAGCCTGCTTTCCGGCGGCAATAGCGTCAATGGCGAATTTCGGTCCGGTGAATACATCTCCGCCGACGAAAATGTCAGCCTTTGCGGTCTGATATGTCAGCTCGTCGGCTATGGCGGTATTGCCGTGTCCAAGCTCAACCGCATCGTACTTGAGAAGATTTCCCCATTCAATAGCCTGACCGACAGACATAAGAACATAGTCCGCCGGGACATTCATTATTTCACAAACATCGTACTTAGGTGCAAATTTGCCGTCTTCAAATACAGAAACGCACTTTTTAAATTCGACACTGGTGACCTTGCCGTCCTTGACGATTATACGGTTCGGACCCCAGCCGTTGTGAATGACGACATCTTCGGCCTTCGCTTCCTCCAGTTCTTCCGGAAGAGCCGGCATCTCCGACTCGCTCTCAAGGCAGTACATCACGACATTGCCCGCGCCCTGGCGGACAGCGGAGCGCGCAACGTCAATTGCGACATTTCCGCCGCCGATTACGACGACATTCCCGGACAGCTTAACTTCTTTGCCGAGATTTATTCCGCGCAGGAAATCGACGCCAGCGATAACGCCTTCGGCGTCCTCGCCTTCAATTCCGAGCTTACGTCCGGCCTGCGCGCCGATTGCGAGATAAAATGCCTTATAGCCGTCGCTGCGAAGCTTTTTGATAGTTACGTCTCGGCCGACCTCAACGCCGGTTTTGAACTCCACGCCCATTTCCCTGAGAACTTCAATTTCCGAATCGATAACATCTTTTTGAAGGCGGAAGGAGGGGATGCCCAGAGTCAGCATGCCGCCGAGTTTTTCTTCCTTTTCGAATACGGTAATGGAATAGCCGTACAGCGCGAGATAGTAAGCACATGAAAGTCCCGCCGGGCCAGAGCCGATTATTGCGATTTTTTTATCGCTGTAGTTCCGAAGCTTTTTGGGGATAAAGCGGCTCTCGGCTTTCAGTTCCTGATCGGCTATGAACTTCTTTATTTCGTCGATGGCGATAGGCTCGTCAAATTCGCCACGCGTACACTCATTCTCGCAGTTGTGGGGGCAAATGCGGCCGCATACCGCCGGCAGAGGATTTTCCTTCTTGATGAGCTCCAGCGCCTCAAGATACTTTCCCTGCGCCGCCAGCTTGATGTACCCCTGAACCGCGATATGCGCGGGACAGGCGGTTTTGCACGGTGCGGTGCCGCTCTCAAGAATCGTATGCCTGTTGTCGCGGTATTCGGGGTCCCATTTGTCTCGGCCCCACTCATGGTCGTCAGGGAGAATCGTCTGCAGCCTCGTGATCGGAGTCTTTGAGCAAATCTTCTGTCCGAGCATCAGTGCGTCACCGGGACAGGTCTCCACGCACTGGCCGCAGGCAACGCAGTTTTCCTTGTTTATTTTTGCAATAAAGTTATTGTTAGACATATTCGGGGTGTTGAAATACTGAGAGGTGCGAAGAGCAAAGCACGAGCATCTGCAGCAGTTGCAGATTGCAAATATTTTATCCGGCCCGTCAATATTTGTTACCTGATGCATCAGGCCGTTTTCCTCTGCCATCTTCATTATATCAAGAGCTTCCTGCTTTGTGATCCTTCTGGCTTTGCCGCTTCGGATTGCGGACTCGGCAGTATGCCCTACTATTATGCACATATCCTTCTCAAGATGTCCGCAGCCCTCGCCCGCAAGACGTCTGGAAACACGGCACTGACAGTCTGCAACGGAGAGACTGGGGTCGTATTTGTCGAGCCAATATGTAATTTCCTCGTAGGAAGCTATCCTTGTCTGTCCGTCAAGAGCTGTCTGGACCGGTATAACGCGCATTGGCCCAGCGCCGCGGGGCACGTTGGGAACGAGCTTTCCCATCCTGATTCTCGTATACTCCTCAAACGCCTTCGCAATTTCCGGATGTGCCTCCACCTGCGGGATATCGGCAACCATCAGCTCGAATACGCCGGGCACAAAAATAAGAACGCAAAATTCTTCTTTGCCGTCGATGACTCTTGATTCGATAATTCCAGCGTTCTCAAGCTCAATGAGCAGCCTGTGAGTCTCCTCCACCGACTTTCCGACCGTTTGGGCGATCTCTTCCGCGCCCATATACTTTCTAAGCTCCATTGCAAGAGCTACATCCGCCATTTCGTCCGTTACGACACATTCAAGTCCATAGTATTCGGGAGCCGTTTCCTTAAGGGGCTCATCGGGCATACTGCGAATAAGATTTGCCAGCTGAACTATTTTTTCCCGCATAACTTCTACCTCGCTTTATACAGATTAGCATATATTTCCGCGGTGTTCGTTTATTGCGAACTCCCCCAGGAAAAGGGGTTCTCGCCTGCTTTTTCTTGTCGTTTATTAGGCGGACTACTGCAAAATAAAGATACCATCCCTGCCCCCGGGTGTCAATAAATATGAACGGTTCACAATTATTTTCAGCATTTTTGTGAACTTTATATAACATTATTACTATATAATATACATCTGGTACCTGGTTGTACCAGATGTATATAAAAGTCACCACCTTTAGACCACCTACCGCAGGTAGTAATATAAATACTCAATATGTATTTGAATCCAGGCCACTGTCGCCCGCACCGCCGCTGCTTCTAGGCACTCCCTGATTAATAAAACCGTATTATAAAGCGCCGGATATCCGTCAAGACACCGGCGCCGTTAGTATAAGATCAGCTGCTTCAAATAGTTTGATAATCCATAGGATTCTTCTGTTTATCTCATTTAGGGCAGGCCTCATTACTTCCACGCCGTCTGTCCCCTCAAATCGCTTTGAAGCAGGCCCAGTCCTTTGTTGGTAATCTCTCCAATAAACGAAGCAATTTCCGCCGGGCTCTCCTGCATTCCATTTTTAACCCATGACAGAACTATCGCGGCGCTCCCATATGAAAAAAACGTATATATTCTTTCAAGCGTTTCCGTATCCGAAAGAGGTGAAGCCGCCTTCCAATCCGATACGCATTTATCCTGCGCGACAAATAAGGCCCTGTTCAGAAAATCCTTGTCCCCGTTCTCACTGAGAACAGCCTTGCAGACATCTTCATTTTTCTTAATATCGGTGCAGACCGCCATCAAAAGCTCTGTAATGCTGTTTGTTTTCCAGCCCTTGTCCAGAGTATGCCTGATAGTCTCATAAAGCTCGTTTTCGATCTGTCCGAGCATATCGTACACATCGTTAAAATGGGAGTAGAATGTGGCGCGGTTTATGTCTGCCCTCTCACATATTTCCTTGACTGTAATTTTACTTACCGGCTTTTCATGTATGAGCTCGAGAAAGCTCTTTTTGAGGACCATCTTCGTATATGCTACTCTGCGGTCGGTTTTCATGACTATCCCTCACTGTCAAATTGTAAACTTTTTTATTATTCTCAACAGGAGCACCAGTTTTGTAATTTATCTTTCGAATTCAGACAAGGTGTTTGTTGATGAACATACATAACGTTATTATAATGACATTAGATAAAATAATCAACATTATGTTGAGGTTTCCAAAACCTTATTAGAAAGGGGGCCGAGTTTTCATGGGCATTTTATATCTCGTAACCGGCGCGACCGGGCATCTCGGCAATACAATAATACAGAAGCTAATTTCAAAAGGCGAGCGGGTCAGAGCTCTGGTGCTTCCAGAAGACAGGCTGCTTGAAGCCCTGCCTTCCGGTCCGGATATCTGCTTTGGTGATGTATCCGATATTGGCACTCTTGGTTCCTTTTTTGAGGCCGGAGGGGATGATCTCATAGTTATCCACTGCGCGGCGATCGTGACCATAACGACAGGCCAGAGGCAGAGAACATACAGCATTAACGTCGGAGGAACAAAAAATGTTGTTGATCTTTGCGTAAAAAATAAGGTTAAAAAGCTGATTTATGTAAGCTCGGTCCACGCGCTGCCTTTACTGCCCAAGGGTGAAACTATGACCGAAGTAGGAGAGTTTTCTCCTCTCGGCGTGCGCGGCATCTACGCAAAGACGAAGGCCGAGGCCAGCGCCTATGTGATGAAAGCGGCGTCCGAAGGCCTGAATGTCTCAATCGTACACCCGTCCGGGATCATCGGTCCCTACGACAACGGCCGCTCGCCGATGACCGATCTGCTGCTGAGTCTTGATGCCGAAAAGCTGCCTGCCTGCGTGACGGGAGGATATGACTTTGTAGATGTCCGCGACGTTGCCGACGGTATACTATCCTGCTGTGAAAACGGCAGAAGCGGCGAGTGCTATATACTTTCCGGCGGCTATATACCCGTACCGGAGATCATCAGGACAATGAGCGAGGCGCTCGGAGCCAAGATCCCCGTGACTATCCCCATTTGGCTTGCAAAGGCCGCAGCGCCTTTCGCGGAGTTTTTTTCAAAGCTTAGCAAGAAAACGGCGCTCTTTACCTCGTATTCCCTTTTCACTCTTTCGTCAAACTCGCTTTTTTCATACAAAAAGGCAGAAAAAGAGCTTGGCTTCAAGCCGCGCCCCTTCCGCGATTCCGTAGCGGACACCGTATCGTGGCTCCGCTCTCAAAAGCGGCTTAAAGCTTCGAACTTTTGAAGCCCGGCCCGCACTCCTGCATAAATCTGATTTATCAATAAGCTCCGGCGCCAAGGTATACCTTGGCGCTTTTTGTATAAGAATAAGCTTTGTGAGCTGGAAAGAAGGATAAGAAAATGACTTCTCTGTCGACATATAACCGTCTGAGCAAAATATTCGACACAGCAAAGGAGCTGCCTTTTGACAGCTCCTCGAAAATAGTCCTTATAGGCGACTGCCACCGCGGCGACGGAAGCTGGGTGGATGATTTCAGACACAATCAAAGCCTGTATTATGCTGCTGTGAAGTATTATTATACCGGCGCTTTTACCTATATTGATCTTGGTGACAGCGAAGAGCTGTGGAAGAACAGGAGGTTCTCCGACATAAGTGGAATATATGCGGATATTTACCGCTTACTTCACGATTATTACAGTGACGGCCGCTATTATATGATCTACGGAAATCATGACATTGAAAAGAAATATCCCGAATATGTTCGCGAGCATATGCAGCGCTATTACAACGACCATACCGGCGGATACGAGCCGCTGTTCGAAAACGCGGAAGTCCATGAGGGCCTGATACTGAGGCACACCGAAACGCAGACAAAAATCATGCTCGTTCACGGGCATCAGGGAGATATACTCAGCGATATTTTTTGGAAGCTGGGGCGCTTTCTCTCAAGATATGTATGGAGAAGGCTGGAGTTTTTCGGACACAACGACCCGACGAGCGCGGCCAAAAACTTTCAGGAAAGAAGGAAGGTTGAAAGGAAGATTCTGGAGTGGGTTGAGAAGAACAAAAGGATAGTAATAGCGGGTCATACGCACAGGCCGAGCTGTCCGTCCGAAGGCGAGCTACCCTATTTCAACGTCGGAAGCTGTGTGCACCCGAACTGTATAACCTGCATAGAAATCGTGAACTCGGAAATTCTGCTTGTTAAGTGGTGCGTCAAAACCCGGGACGACAGAACGTATTTTGTGGAAAGAGAGCCGCTTTCCCTTCCGCGAAAAATCTGAACAACGAGTAGGGTTCAGGTTTTTTTACAGTCGCTTATAAGATAAGCCGTTATGCGGAATACTATAATAAGCAGCCGCAGCCTAAATATAAGAGGTGTTTACAACGGATAACAACAAGAACAGGTTAAAAGACAGGCCCAAAAGCAACCCAGAGCTTAGAAAAATGAAGCCGACGGAAAATGCGGATAAGGGCATCGTTAACGGGAAAAAAATCTCAGTGCATGAGAGCAGAAACGAAAAATGATCGGAGGAAACAAATGAACCACATGCTTTGCAGCGTTTCCGGAATTCAAAACAAGGAAGGCAAAACGCAGATCAAAAACGCTCTGAAAAAAATCAAGGGCGTGAACGAGGTAGGGGTCAACCTGTTGTCAGGTACGGTAGAAATCGAATATAACGATCCTGCTACGGAAACCGAGCTGAAAAGCTGCATTGAAAACACCGGTTTTAAGATTGAATACGAATAAAGCATATTCAAAGCAAAGCTCATAAAAAAAGCGTCTGCCGTACAATGAGCAGGCGCTTTATTATATCGCCGAAGATCGAAGCGTTTCAGATTACATATTCCCCGATTTTTTGCTTCAGAAGCTGCGCCTGACCGGAAAGCTCCTGGCTCGCCGCGGCGCTTTCTTGCGCTTTTGCCGAATTACCCCTCACCGCGACGGCGATATTTGTTATTTCATTGTTAATAATCCTTACTCCGTCTGCCTGCTGTTCGGAAACCTTATAGATTCCGGAGATCGAATCTATTACAAGTCCGGTCCGGCTGCCGGCCTCCTTAAGATCGAGATTGGTAATTTGTGTGATTTCCTTTCCCTTTTCTACCGCCTGAACGGTCTTATCGAGGAGAATTTCGGTGCTCTTGGCAGCGTCCGCGCTTTTCCCCGCGAGAATCCGGACCTCGTCGGCCACAACGGCAAAGCCCTTGCCCAAGGCCCCCGCCCGCGCCGACTCGACGGAAGCGTTCAGCGCCAGAAGGTTAGTCATTAACGCTATGTTGGATATCTCATTCATAATAGTGCCGATTTCTCCCGCGGTAGAATTGATAGCGTTCATCGCGTCAATTACTCCGGTCATGTCCCCATCGCACTTTTCAATCGCCCTTTCGGCCTCGCGGACATATCCCGTAGCCTGAGCAACGCTTGAGTTATTTTCCTCAGAAGTCCGCGAAAGCAGCGCGACCGTATTCGAAAAGCTGTCAAGAGACGAGGACTGCTCGCTTGAACTTTGTGCCAGATGCGAGGAGATTTCGGCGACCTGTTCCGAGCTGCGGGTCAAATTTCCGGCAATGTTTTCGAAATCCGAAAGCAAGCCGTTGTATGTGCCGATGATATTTCCTATCGATTTTTTCATTTTGCCAAAATCACCGGGCAAGTCTTCCCGGCCGTCGCTGTGCAGCTGCTTTTTTTCTATCTCTTCTATGTCGGATTTGACCCTTTTCAGATTGGTACAAAGTTTATCAAACGCCGCAGACAGGCGCTTCATTTCAGAGGTGATTACACGGTGTTTTTCTGAAATCAGAGCTCCGAAGTCACCGTCCGCAAGCTTTTCCGCGGTATCGGCGAAGGCTTCCAGAGGGTCCGCTACAACCTTGATAACAGCAAATCTGACAAGGAAAAACGAAACAGCGCAGAAACCCAGCATTATGATTATCAGAAACGGAATATAGGCACTCAGGCTTTTTGAAACCGATGCAGCGGACATATCCAGCCCGAGTACGGCGACTGTTTTTCCGCTGGCATCATAAATCGGGGCAAAACCGGAGAGCAGTACGCCATATTCTCCGTTATCATACAAGCCCGTATATGCCGCGTTGCCTGTATCCAAAACCTGCTGAGGCTCCGGTCCGTATTCATCTTTTGGCTGGGTATCGCCCAAACTCACAATGCTACTCATATCGTCGCTGTCGGTGAAGCCCTCTACTATGTATTTATAGTTTTCGTCATCGTCGGTCATTATATATAGATAAGTAAGGTCGACGTTGGTCTTTTCATGGCTGAGATAAGCCTGAAGATTGTCATAGTACTTGTCCTCTTGGCCCGTTGCGGCATAATTCGCGATTAGATTTCCGTCGATGTTGATGCTAATTGCTTCGGCAACGTCTCTGGCTTTTGCTCCAATTTGCTCAACAAGGTTCCCCCTAAAGCTTATATAGCTGAAAATCCCTATGGCAACAGAGCAGAGAAAAGTAACGGCCAAAACATATATTGATATTTTAGTTTTTACAGATTTGTTTTTCATATAATAACCATCCTTTCAAACCAAGGCTGTGAAGCAAACCCTTTTTAAAAATTGTCTTATTTCAGTTATCCCACGCTCATCGGATAAGTTTATATAAAAAAGAAATTTCTGAATTTATTACAATTTATCAGTATGATCTTTAATTTTTTTTGTATATGTGTAAACGTCGGTCGGAGAGAACTCGCAGCTTCATAGGATTGCGCAGAAGAACGGTATGCCGAAAACTCAGTTTTTGGAATTAATAATTCCGCTTTAACGGTTCAAAATAATATTGGGTTCCGAAGATTTGATCTGAGGAACCGGAACAAAAAATATCAAGCAGAGGTGTAGTTCGGAGCAGGGAGATGATTGGAATGAATCGACCCGTATTTGAACCCGTGATGATACGAGCTGTTTTGTAGTCGAGTGGGGGATGGTTAAGTTGAATTACTTTTGATTATCGCCGGAAGAACGAAAGCTGTCTTGGAAACAGAGACTCATAATTGAGTCTCTGTTTTTATTTTAGAATAAGGATCAGACTAGAGTCTGTCCGCTCATTCAAATGCCTCTTCAAGGAAAAACGAGCTTTCGCCGGAAGGCTCAGACCAGATAAAAGCCGGCAAAGGCGAAGAAAATGATTTATTAATACGGTTTTATATTGACAAACCATAAAATACAGGTATACTATATATCATACTTTTTCTATATGAATAACAATTTATTAAGGAGGCATATTCAGATGTATTCTGTCGTATTTAAAATGCTGAGACACAACTTCAGATTCGGACGAATGTGCCCGTGTAAGTAACCGGACTAACAAAAAATTAACTATTGAAAGAGGCTGCTTACAATGTCAAAGAATAATTACAAATTTGAAACACTCCAGATTCATGCGGGGCAGGAACAGCCGGATGCCGTATCCGACGCTCGCGCGGTGCCGATTTACCAGACCGCTTCCTATGTGTTCAGGAATTCGGAACATGCGGCTGCGCGCTTTGGGCTTACCGATCCCGGAAATATCTACGGCAGACTAACCAATACCACTCAGGATATCTTCGAGCAAAGGATTGCAGCCCTTGAGGGGGGAACGGCGGCACTCGCGGTTGCCTCAGGTGCCGCGGCAATCACCTATACCTTTCTGAATCTCGCTCAGTCCGGAGATCACATCGTTTCCGCAAAGACAATTTACGGCGGAACTTACAATCTTCTCGAGCACACTCTTCGCCAGTACGGTATTACCGCGAGCTTCGCAGATCCAGCCGTCGAGGGTTCGTTTGAAAAAGCGATTCGGAAAAACACCAAGGCGATTTTTATTGAAACTCTCGGTAACCCCAACTCGAACATCATTGATATCAAAAAGGTCGCAACCATCGCGCACGCAAATAAAATTCCGCTCGTTGTCGACAACACCTTTGCTACGCCTTATCTTGTACGACCTTTTGAATACGGTGCAGACATAGTTGTTCACTCCGCCACAAAATTTATCGGCGGCCACGGCACGGCAATCGGAGGCGTAATAGTCGACGGAGGCAGATTTGATTGGGAGGGCAGCGGAAAGTTCCCGTCGCTTTCAGAGCCAAACCCTAGTTATCACGGCATAAGCTTCACCCAGGCCGCTGGAAAAGCGGCTTTCGTCACAAAAATTCGTGCTATTTTGCTCCGCGATACGGGCGCGGCGATCGCTCCGCTTCACGCGTTCATTTTTCTGCAAGGACTGGAAACCCTCTCACTGCGGGTCGAGCGCCATGTAGAGAACGCATTAAGGGTCGTTGAGTTCCTGTCAAAGCACCCTCAGGTGGAAAAGGTCAATCATCCGGCGCTTCCCGATCATCCCGACCATGAGCTATACAAAAAATATTTTCCAAAGGGCGGTGGCTCGATCTTTACATTTGATATCAGGGGTGACGACACGAGAGCGAAGAGCTTTATTGACAAGCTTAAAATATTCTCGCTTCTTGCAAACGTCGCGGATGTTAAGTCCCTTGTAATTCACCCCGCCAGCACCACACATTCGCAGTTAAGCGCCGAAGAGCTTGAGGATCAGGGAATAAAGCCAAACACGATAAGGCTCTCGATTGGAACCGAGCATATTGACGACATCATAGGCGATCTTGAGCAGGCATTCTGATACGGTGCCATATAAGAAAGGTCCTCCGGCTAACGCCGGAGGGCCTTCTGCTATTCTATCGTTCCACCGCCGATGACAGTATCCCCGTTGTAAAACACGGCCGCCTGACCTGCGGCTACCGCGCGCTGCGGCTTGTCAAAGCGAACCATTATTTTTCCATTGCCAAGCGGATAAAGGACGGCCAGAGCTTCCTTTTGGCCGTAACGCATTTTCACGGCGGCCGCGGTGGGCCGTGTTACGGCTTTAACTGAAATAAGGTTTAAGTCCTTTACCGTCATACTGTCACTATAAATTTCGGACTCGTCACCGAGGACAACGGTGTTGTTCTCAATGTCCTTTCGAACAACGTACTTAGGGCTTCCAAAACTAAGGCCCAGTCCTTTGCGCTGGCCAATCGTATATCTGATGATCCCCTTGTGAATTCCCAGAACCTTACCCGCGCTGTCTATAAAGTTTCCGGGAGGTGATACGAGCTTCATCGTGTTTTCAAGAAAAGCCGCATAGTCCCCATCCTTGACAAAGCAGATGTCCTGACTGTCGGGCTTTTTCGCGTTAACCAGCTCTCGCTCTTCCGCAAGGCGGCGCACCTCGCTTTTATTCAGACTTCCCAGAGGAAATAGGGTCCTTTTCAGCTGCTCCTGCGTTAAACCGAAGAGAACATAGCTCTGGTCCTTTGAAGCGTCAAGCGCCTTTTTTAGAAGGTATCGTCCTGTATTGCGGTCCAATTCGATACGCGCGTAGTGTCCCGTTGCAATGTAATCCATATCAAACATCATTGCCCGCTCCAGCAGCTCGCTGAATTTTATATACCTGTTGCAGTCAATGCAGGGGTTGGGCGTTTGTCCAAACATGTAAGAACGTGCGAATCGGTCAATGACCTGTTCCCGAAACTGTTCCCCGAAATTAAACACATGGTGGCTGATTCCGAACCTGAAAGCCACGCTGCGCGCATCCTCGATATCTGTGAGTGAGCAGCAGGTTCGCGAACGCTCGATACCAATGTCTTCATTTGAAAACAGCTTCAGGGTGACTCCGGTGACATCATATCCCTGTTCTTTCAAAAGGGCGGCGGCAACGGAGCTGTCAACTCCTCCACTCATTGCGACAAGTACCTTTTTTCTCATTTTCTGCTCCCACAGACACTGTCTCAGATTTGTGCGGGAAGCGCCCCGTAAAAGGCGCTCCCAACAGGCGATGGTACCGAGCGAAAAGCTATTCGGAAAATAGAGGTGTCGAAAGGTAGCGCTCACCAGTATCCGCCAGCAGGGCAATGATTGTTTTTCCTTCATTCTCGGGACGCTTTGCTAGCTCGGATGCGGCCCATACCGCGGCGCCGGAGGAAATGCCGACAAGCAGGCCGTCGGTCCTTGAAAGCTCTCGCCCAGTTTCAAAGGCGTCCTCGTTCTTTACGCGGACGATCTCGTCATAAATTTCTGTGTTCAAAACATCGGGGACAAATCCCGCGCCTATTCCCTGAATCTTATGCGGTCCCGCCTTACCTTCCGAGAGCACCGGGGAGGCATCGGGCTCGACGGCGATGATTCTTATGCTCGGGTTCTTTAATTTCAGATATTCTCCCACACCGGTTATAGTGCCACCGGTACCTATGCCGGCAACGAAGAAATCAATTTTCCCGTCGGTATCCTCCCATATCTCCGGACCCGTAGTCGATCTGTGAACGGCGGGATTCGCGGGATTTGTAAATTGCCCGGGTATGAATGAATTCGGTATTTCACCGGCCAGCTCCTTCGCTTTGGATATCGCGCCGGACATACCCTTCGTTCCCTCCGTAAGAACCAGCTCCGCACCGTAAGCCTTCAAAAGGTTCCGGCGCTCAACGCTCATCGTTTCCGGCATTGTTAGAATAATGCGATAGCCGCGGGCCGCGGCGACTGAGGCAAGACCAATACCGGTGTTTCCACTTGTCGGCTCAATGATGACGGAGCCCTGTTTGAGCAGGCCTTTAGCCTCCGCGTCCTCAATCATCGACTTGGCAATCCTATCCTTTACGCTACCGGCAGGATTGAAATATTCTAGCTTTGCAACCACAGAAGCCTTCAGGCCATGCTTCTTTTCGTAATTCGTAAGCTCAAGAAGCGGGGTTCTTCCTATCAGCTCCGTAAGATTTTTATAGATCTTTGTCATAAAGGCACCTCCAAAACCTATTGCATATAATTCATATTAATATACTATGATATGCTTATAATATTGCAAGTTATTTGTTTTGTCAACAGTTTTATATATGTTTATGACGCTCAAAACAGCCCCCCTACCGAGATTCTAAAAACTGTCTTTGAAGATTTGACTTACGACGCCGGTACCTTTCCTTCAGTGGACTACGCATGTTCTATATAATTTCTGCCGATTGCGTAAAAATATTGCGTTTTATTTAATGCTTTGTCCCGAATATGCATATATTTTTGCATTACTTCATCTATCGACATATTTCGCTTTAGCAGTGCGATATATGTATATTACGGGATTTATTTGTCCTAGTTTGATGCAAAGGATGAAAACACCATGAAAAAAATCGAGCTTCTTTTTTTGGCGGCGAAAATCGAATGGCATTGGTGGTTTATCAGACAAGCTCGCAGAAGGGGAAATTCTTTGCTGAGCCGGGAGGTGCCCTTATCCTCTCAAAAACTTTACCGTCTGAACCGCAGTCTTTCGGCGCACAGCGTAAAAGCAATCAATGCGCAGTCAGAGTACGAAAAATTAGTATAAATAAAGCATAAAGGACTCCTTCGAGTCCTTTATGCTTTATCGGAAAGCCCGGCATAAGCCGGGCTTTTTCAAATGCCTGGGCGCTGGGAAACATCTTTGCGCCGGAGGCTTGATATCCTGCTCTTATCGTTTAATCCGTGCGACTCCGCTTTTGACGGCGGCTTCCGCAACCGCCGAGGAGACCGCCGGAGTAACTCTCGGATCGAACGGCTCAGGGAGGATGTAATCCGCCGACAGTTCGCTGCCGACAAGCCCGGCAAGAGCGAGCGCCGCCGCGAGCTTCATTTCGTCGTTAACATCTGATGCGCGCACATCCAGCGCGCCCCTGAAAATTCCGGGAAAGGCCATGACGTTGTTTATCTGGTTTTTATAGTCGCTCCTACCGGTTCCGACGACCGCCGCCCCGGCCCTTTCCGCAAGCTCTGGCATAATTTCCGGCGTTGGGTTCGACATAGTGAAAACTATAGCCCCCGGGGCCATTGAGCGCACCATTTCCTCCGTGACTATACCGGGAGAGGACACGCCGATAAACACATCCGCGCCCTTCATCGCGTCCGCAAGGCTTCCCCTTATTCCCGATTTGTTCGTAATCAGGGCCATCTCCGCCTTAGATTCATTCAGATCACCGCGCTCGCTGAAAATCGCTCCCTTGCGATCGCACAACACGGCGTCGCCGAGGCCCATTTTCAAAAGCAGCTTCGTAGTCGCAACTCCCGCGGCTCCTGCACCGCATACAACCACCCGGATGTTTTTAATATCCTTACCGACGACTCTGAGCGCGTTTATAAGCGCCGCGAGCGTCACGACTGCCGTGCCGTGCTGGTCGTCGTGAAAAACCGGAATATCGCTTACCGCCTTCAGTTTACGTTCAATTTCAAAGCAGCGCGGAGCCGAAATGTCCTCCAGATTCACACCGCCGAAGCTTCCGAGCAGCAGCGAAACCGCATGCACGAATTCGTCCGTATCCTTCGAGCGTATACAGAGCGGCAGCGCGTCCACTCCGCCGAGTGCCTTGAAAAGCACGCACTTGCCCTCCATAACCGGCATAGCGGCTTCGGGTCCGATATCCCCGAGTCCTAGCACGGCGCTCCCGTCCGTTATGACGGCAACAAGGTTTCGGCGGCTCGTCAACTCGAAGCTCTTTTCCGGGTTATCCCGTATGACCTCGCAGGGCCGGGCAACGCCGGGAGTATACGCAATGCTCAGGTCCTCCCTGTTTTTTATGGGCATTTTTGCGGCGTAGTCGATTTTCCCGCCCCATTCGTAGTGCTTTTTCAGTGAAAGCTCCATATAATCCATTGTTAAAAGACTCCTTGAAAGTCGGTTATTTTTCATAGCCGTTCGATGCGTCCGGCTTCTTTATTAAGTTTAGCATATTTCTATTATTAAATGTATCTCTTTTTCGTGGGGAGCGGAATGTTCATTAAAAACAACCTATAATCGGATTAAAATCACTGCCTTCTTGATTGAAGTTTATGATTTTCAACCGATATACGGTTACTATAATGCGGTGTTTAGAAAAACCTGAATGATGATATTTTATAGCTGCAAAAACCTTCAATTTTACTTGCTGCTTTTTGCCTGCCTCATACTTAGGGAAATACGCTTTTTATCAGCGTCAATTCCAAGAACGACCGTATCGACGATGTCGCCGACCTTGACGACCTCCGACGGGTGCTTTACAAACCGGTCGCACAGCTCCGAAATATGCACCAGCCCGTCCTGATGCACACCAATATCGACGAAAACGCCGAAATCGATCACATTTCGCACGGTCCCGCGCATTGCCATTCCCGGCTTCAGGTCCTTCATATCCATCACGTCCGAGCGGAGCATGGGAGGCGGTAGCTCGTCACGCGGATCGCGCCCGGGCTTCAGCAGCTCGCTTACGATGACGTTAACCGTCCGTATGCCGACGCCGGTGTATTCCGCTGCTTTCCCCTCTGTCACGGCGGAAACTTTTTCCCGCAGATCCCTAACCTTACCTCCGGCTACGTCCTGGAGTGTATATCCGCACAGCACGAGTAACTTCTCCGCTGCGGCGTAAGATTCGGGATGTACCCCAGTGTTGTCAAGAATGTTCCCGCTCTCCGGAACACGCAGAAAGCCCGCGCACTGTTCAAAGGCCTTAGGGCCGATTTTTGGCACCTTCAGGACATCCTTTCTCGCCGTAAACGCGCCGTTTTCCTCGCGGAAAGCTACTATGTTTTTCGCCGACGCCGCACTCAGTCCCGAAACCCTAGCCAAGAGCGAAGCAGAGGCAGTGTTCAGATCAACACCCACGGAATTTACGCAGTCCTCCACAACGCCGCAAAGCGTCTCATCCAGCCTTGCCTCTGGCATATCGTGCTGATACTGCCCTACGCCAATTGACTTGGGATCGATTTTGACAAGCTCCGCTAGCGGGTCCTGAAGCCTTCTTGCTATCGATACCGCGGAACGCAGGGAAACGTCAAAATCGGGAAACTCCGACGCGCCAAGCTTCGAAGCTGAATATACGGACGCCCCGGCCTCGTTTACCATCATGTACTTTACGCCGGGAAGCTCCTTCAGCATTTCTGCAATAAAAATCTCCGACTCCTTGGACGCGGTACCATTGCCGATCGATATTGCTTCCACTCCGTGCCGCTTTATCATCCTTGTAAGGGTCGTTTTCGCCTCCTCGGTTTTGTTGTAAGGCGGCGTGGGGTAGACCACGCCCGTTTCCAGCACCTTTCCCGTTCCGTCCACGACCGCGATTTTGCAGCCCGTCCGGTACGCGGGATCAAATCCCATAGTAACCTTATTCCTTACGGGAGGCTGCATTAAAAGCGGCTTCAGGTTGAGCCCGAACATCTTTATTGCCTGTTCTGAAGCCCTTTCGGTCAACTCGCTCCGCGTTTCCCTCTCGACGGAGGGAAATATCAGCCTGTCATAAGCGTCCTCTGCCGCTGCTGCAACAAAGTCGCTGGAAATGCTGCCCAGGTGGACGGCACGGCTGAGAACCGCGTTCAGCGCGGAGACCCTGTCGATCGAGAGGCTTACTCTAAGATATTTTTCCTTCTCTCCCCGGTTTATTGCAAGTATCCTGTGGCTTTGCAGCCTGCCGACAGGCTCACTGAAATCGTAATACAGCCTATAAACAGAGTTCTCTTCGCGGAGTGCCTCCGAAACGATCACTCCCTTCAGACTTATCAGCTCCTTCAGGCTTCTTCGGATCTCGGCATCGTCCGAAATGTTTTCGGCGATGATGTCCGATGCCCCTGCTAGCGCTTCACCGGCGCTCGCAACGCCCTTCTCCTCGTCGACATAGGGCTGAGCCAGCTCTGTCAGGCTGCCGGACTTAATATTCTGAGTAAAAAGGACTTCCGCAAGAGGCTCGAGCCCATTTTCCCGTGCGATAGTCGCTCTGGTGCGGCGCTTCTGTTTATACGGGCGGTAAATATCCTCCAGCTCTGAAAGCGACGCCGCATTCTCAATGGAGGAAACAAGCTCCTCCGTAAGCTTTCCCTGTGCCTCTATCGCCGCGCGCACCTCTTCCCTGCGCTTATCCAAATTACGCAGGTATTGCAGTCTGTCGGCGATTTCCCTGATGAGCTGGTCATCCATTGTCCCGTGCAGCTCTTTCCGATAGCGCGCGATAAAGGGAATGGTGTTGCCCTCGTCTATCAGCGAGATTATGTTTTTTATATACTCGGCCTTCTGAGAAAACTCTTTTGCCAAAACGGCGGTCATTTTTTCATTATTCATTTGCTGTTTACTCTCCTGAAAAGTATGGCGTCCGGATTTTTATTTTATTACAATCGACCTCTTTGTTCAAGCATAATTCCTTATTTCTGATCCCTCATTACGCGCGAAGCTTGTGAAATAATAATTGTTACATACATTACTAATGTTATTGACATATAGGGATAAGACTGTTATAATTTGCTCATAGAGTTAACCTTTGCTATGGGTTATGAATCTATAATTCCTGTCTCCTTTTATTTTCTAAATTTGTTCTCTCCATGTGTATGTCCCTCTTGAAGACATCCCTTCCAGATAAGTTCTGTGAAGGGGTGTTCTTTTTTGCGCGTCTTTCGCCGGACATCCCGGTTCTGCTGAAATTCCTGTGCGTCGCTTTCCCCTGATGCAAAAGAAAGGAGTTTGTAAATAATCATAATTATTGCTGATGCAAATGGCGAAACATTATGATATAATGCTCACAAATTGAGCATTATTTTTTATTTTATCCATATAGCATAACGCCGCTTCACGGCTGCGATATGATATCCTGTTTTGGCACAGCTATTCCTGTTCAGCCCTGCGTAAAGCGGAGCTTGCAGATTGGGAGGAAGAAATTGATGGACAAGAGCGCAAAACGCAACCGCTACTTTTTCGGCCTTGGCACTGTGGGCAGAGATATGCTCTACTCACTGGTAAGTATGTACCTGATATACTATCTGACTGAAATTCTGAATTTACCTGATTCCACCATGTGGTGGATGGCCGGGGTTTTTACCGCACTTCGAATATTTGACGCTTTCAATGACCCGATCATGGGCTTTCTGGTCGACAACACGCATTCTCGCTTCGGCAAATTCAAGCCCTGGATAGCTATCGGCGGCGTAATCGGCGGCATATTTACGCTTCTGTTCTTCACCGACCTAGGTCTGACCGGCACATGGTACATAATCGTATTCGTATTTATTTATCTTTTCTGGGACCTTACATACGGTGCCAACGATATCGCCTATTGGTCTATGCTACCATCGCTTTCACTGGACCAGAAGGAGCGTGAAAGGATCGGCTCCTTCGCGCGTATCTGTGCAAATATCGGATTGTTCACCTGTGTCGTTGGAATTCTGCCGCTGACCAAATTGATTTCCTCGGCGCTCGGCGGTGACACGACGGCAGTCGTGGACCCCATGGCAAAAAACGCGTGGTTCATCTTCGCTCTCGCGGTAGTTCTTATCACCTGGGCCTTTCTCTGCTTTACGCTTTTTGGTGTCAAAGAGAACAAGGCTATTGTGGTGAAGCAGGAAAACACCTCGCTCAAGGAGATGTTCGGGGTGCTTTTCAAGAACGACCAGCTTCTTTTCACGGCGATCTCGATGGCTCTGTTCATGATAGGCTACTGCACCACAACAAGCTTCGGCGTATACTTCTTCAAGTATGCCTACAAAAACGAGGACATGTACTCCGTGTTCGCGGGTGTTCTTGGCGTCTCGCAGCTTGCCGCGCTGACTGTATTTCCGCTTTTTTCAAAAAAATTCGATCGCAGGCAGTTATATACGGGTTCCACCATTTTGGTCGTTCTCGGGTATATCGTCTTTTTCCTGGCTCCGATGAATATGGTGGTTATAGGCATAGCCGGCATGCTCATCTTCGTTGGGCAGGCCTTTATACAGCTTCTTATGCTGATGTTCCTGACCGATACGATAGAGTACGGTCAGCTTAAACTCGGCAAACGCAACGAGAGCATAACATTCTCCGTTCAGCCCTTTATAAACAAAATCGGCGGAGCGATCGCAAGCGGCGTCGTCACGGTCACGCTCATTATTTCTGGCATCAATTCCGCCACGACTCCCGACGACGTGACGTCCGGCGGGCTGCTCACGATGAAGCTCGCTATGCTCATTCTGCCGCTTATATCAATTGTCGCTGGCTACATTGTATACCGTCTAAAATATAAGATTGACAAGGAAATGTTCGATAAAATAATCGCCGAGCTGGGCGAACGCGGGGATCTCAATCTGTCCATTAAGGAATAAAAAGCCTATGATAACAAAAAACAGCAGCGTAAAAGATCTCTATTCGCATCCTGTAGGAAAGGATATTATAAGAAAAATTCTGCTTCTCCTGGGCAAAGGCGACAAACTGCTCCGCAATCCGCTGATAGGCGGTATCAAGTTGAAATACCTGCCCAAACTGACCGGTGGAAAGCTTGATCAGGGCTTCATCGACGCCCTGCTTGAGATTTTGAACGGGGAGCCCGACATTCCAAAACCGGACGACGGCGGTGAACTGCCCGCATGGTGGAAGGAAGCCGTATTCTATCAGGTGTATCCGCGCAGCTTTATGGACTCGAACGGCGACGGCGTAGGTGATCTGCGGGGCATCACCCAAAAGCTCGATTATCTGAAGGAGCTTGGAGTCGACGCCATATGGCTATCGCCGGTCTACGACTCTCCGAACGACGATAACGGCTATGACATCAGGGATTACCACAAAATAATGACGGAGTTCGGTACAATGGAGGACTTCGAAGAGCTGCTTGAAGGCGTCCACCATAGGGGTATGCGCCTTATCATGGATCTAGTCGTAAACCACACCTCCGATGAGCACGAGTGGTTCAGAAAAGCTGTGGAAGCTCCTGAATCCAAGTACGGGGACTACTACATATTCCGAGACGAGCCGAATAACTGGAACTCTTTTTTCAGCGGAAGCGCATGGCGCTGGATCGAGGAACGGGGGCAGTACGCGCTGCACCTTTTCTCCCAAAAGCAGATGGATTTGAACTGGGATAACCCGGATGTGCGCCATGAGGTCAAGGATCTTGTGTGCTGGTGGCTTGACAAGGGTGTCGACGGTTTCCGCATGGACGTAATAAACTATATATCTAAACGCCCCGGTCTCCCTGACGGCGACGAGCTTATAGGCCAGCTTACTAACTTTACCGGTATGGAGCACTATTTTTACGGGCCGAGACTGCATGAGTATCTGCGCGAGCTTAAAAACCGGGCATTTTCTCCATATAACGCCTTTACTGTCGGCGAAACCCCAGGCATAGGCATGGAAATGAGTAAGCTTTTGACCGCCGACTACAGGGGTGAACTGGACATGGTGTTTTCCTTCGACCAGCTTGAAACTCCTGGGCATATCCGCTTTGACGATTACAGATACGACCTCAATTATTATAAAGACTACATAACGGACTGGATGGAGAACTACGGTGCGCATTGCCGCATGGCCCTGTTCTTTGAAAATCACGACAATCCGCGCATGGTCTCAAAGGTAAACCCTGATCCCAGATATCGCTTCGTTCTGGCGAAGCTTATCGCTACCATGCTGATGACACTGAAGGGGACGCCCTTTGTTTTTCAGGGTCAGGAGCTTGGAATGGTAAACAGGGATTTTTCTTCGATCGGCGAGCTTCGCGACGTCGAGAGCCTCAACCTTTTTACCGAGCTGAAAAAGAGCATGAGCGAAAGTGACGCTTTCAGAAAGATCCTGGCGGGCAGCCGCGACCACGCGCGTACTCCGATGCAGTGGACAGACGGCGTAAACGCCGGATTTTCGGAAGCTGAGCCGTGGATAGATGGAGGGCGCGACTGTGAGATCTGCAATGCGGCAGAGCAGGCGGATGATGATTTCTCGGTGCTTAACTATTACCGCAAGTTGATACGTCTAAGAAAAGGGTATTCCGCGCTTATTTATGGAGATATCAGCATAGTCGGCAAAAAGGAACAGGACCTGTTAACCTACTGGCGCAAGGATGAAAAAGAAAGCTTTTTTATCGAATGCAATCTAAACTGCGAAATGAGAAAACGAAGGAATCCGCCGCGGGACACCGTTCGCGTACTCGGTAATTACCCTGACGCACCGGAAAGCCTGCTCAGGCCCTATGAAGCAGTGGTCTGGCGAGTAGCCCCCCGGTAGAGTTCTTAAGCTAAATATGCAAAGAGCGCGCCGGGCGAAATGTC
>JAYFQM010000171.1:0-21493 GCA_034927185.1 Oscillospiraceae bacterium
GGCTTCGCTTCCGCAAGAAGCTCTTCGATCGCATCACGCGCGGCTCTTCTTATTTCTTCGTACATATGATTACTTCCTTGCGTTGATAGATTTCGGTTCCAATATATTCTATCACCACTTATGTTGTTTGACAATAGCACAAAAACAGAGTATCATACAGCTTGAACTTGTGACCGAAATTGACACATTTCGACTCACCTGCTTTTTACACGGAGGTACATATGAAAAAACTATTTCCCGCAATCTTGGCTCTGCTCCTTCTGCTTTCTGCCTGTGGAAAAGAAAGTCCGTCGGCCGAAGTTTCACCGGAGCCCCCTTCAGTCAATGCCCCGTCGGCTACGCCGGAACCGACACCGACACCCGCAGCCATTACCAATCCTCTGACCGGTGAAGCAATTTCCGAGGACATCAGCTCTAACAGGCCCTACGCCGTCATGCTTAACAACATCAGCGTTGCGCGCCCCCAGTGCGGTATCTCAAAGGCCGACATTCTTTATGAAGTTCTTGCAGAAGGCAATATCACTCGTTTTGAGGCGATCTTTTCAGATATAAACGGAGTCGGAGCGATCGGCAGCATGCGTTCCTCCCGTCCGTATTACATTGAACTCGCCCTTGCCTACGACGCCATATACGTCCACGCCGGCGGCAGCGATCAGGCTTACTCCGATATATCCTCAAAGGGCGTTGATAACATCGACGGTGTACGCGGCGCATATTCCGGGACCACCTTTTACCGTGACCCTACACGCCAGAAGTATGGCGTCGAGCACAGCCTGTTCACGACCTCCGAAAAGGTGCTCGCCTGCACTGATAGTCTTGGTTATGATACAACGCACAGCGGAAGCTTTGACTACGGCCTGAGCTTTACCGAAACTCCCGATCTTGGTTCTTCCGCCGCCTCGGCATCGACCGTTAACGTCAGCTTTGAGGGGATAAAGGACACGAGCTTTACCTACCACTCCGATACCGGCAAATACATCGGAGCGGAGTATGGGTCAGATATTATCGACGGCACGACTAACGAAGCCGTACAGTTCAAGAACCTTCTAGTTCTCTATTCGGACGGAAAAATACTTGACGATTACGGCCGCAGGGCATTTGACCTCGACGGCACCGGAACGGGGCATTTTATTGTCAACGGCAAGACGATTCCCATCAAGTGGAGCCATTCCGGAACCGGAAGCTGCTTCAAATATACGCTTGAGGATGGCACTCCTCTCGAGCTTGCGGTCGGAAAAACCTATATTGCAATCGTTCCAACGGGAAGCACGATCACAATGCAGTAAAAATATTATAACGGAGCGGTTAGCCCGCTCCGTTTTCTTTTCATAAAAATCTTCTGAGGGTTTCCATTTAAGCTTACAGAAGCATTATTCCTGCTTTGTCACAGGCCTCGGTTGTCTGGCTGTCCCAAATCGAGACCTGTACCTCCCCGACATGGACCTTATTTAGCAGGAGCATTGAAATACGCGATTGTCCTATTCCGCCGCCGATAGTAAGCGGAAGCTCGTTATTAAGAAGCATTTTATGATATTGAAGCTCTCTCCTGCCGTCGCAACCCGCAATTTTAAGCTGTCTGCCCAGGGACTCCGGGCTGACACGTATGCCCATCGACGAAACCTCAAAGGCGCATTTGAGCGGCTCATACCAAAAAAGTATGTCTCCGTTCAGGTTCCAATCGTCATAATCGGGCGCGCGTCCGTCGTGCGGCTTTCCGCTCTTCAGCGCCCCTCCGATTCCTATGAGGAAAACTGTTCCGTGTTTTTTAGTAATCGCGTTCTCCCGTTCCTTTGGCGTAAGAGCGGGATACATATCCTCAAGCTCCTGCGCCGTAATATAGGTAACTGTTCTATTAAGCTTCCCGCCCTGTTCCAACTGCGGATAAATCGACTGCATCGTTGTCTGCGTATCGCAGAGCGCACCGACTATTTTGTCCACCTGAGATTTCAGGAAACTTATGCTTCTATCCTTTTCCTCTATCACCTTTTCCCAGTCCCACTGGTCGACATATACCGAGTGAAGGTTATCCCTCTCTTCGTCTCGCCTGATGGCGTTCATGTCCGTGTAAAGCCCCTTTCCAGGGAAGAAATCGTAGTGCTTCAAAGCAATACGCTTCCATTTGGCGAGAGACTGAACGACCTGTCCCTCCTTGTCTGAATTGGCTATATCGAAAGCAACGGGACGCTCCACACCGTTGAGGTCATCATTGATTCCCGTGTTCGCCTGCACAAAAAGAGGCGCGGACACACGGTACAGGTTAAGTTCTCCTGCGAGTCTGTCGATAAAAATCCTTTTTAACAGGCTTATCGCTTTTTGAGTATCATAGATACTGAGCGTACTTTTATAGCCTTCCGGAATAAACGTGTTCATTTTTGTTTCCAACCCTTCTCTATTCCTGCTCCGTCAGCAGCTTTATGATTTTGTGATATACGTTTTCCGCACCGCTGCGGAAATTTTTCTCGATTGTTTTCGCCTGTTCCTCATCAGAGGAGAGCACGGACATCGAAATTATGTTTCCGATTCCGTCAGAAAGGGAAAGGCTTACCTTGACCCCTCCGTTCTTCTGCAGTTCGTGTGAGGTCAGTATCTGCTTGTCGCGCTTCATTTTAGCAATCAGCGGCTGCGCCTTGCGTTCAGCCTTTGATCTGACCGAATAAGGGATGCTGCTTTCGACCGTGTCTCCGTGCTCAGCGCCAAGCGTTGTTATCCTGTAGCTGTTTTCGTTCTGCTCAACGTGGCCCGTCCGTACCAGCTCGGCAAGACACTGCGAATATTCAAAGTAATCAAAACCGTCATCCACCATTACGAGATCTGAGAGGGTCTCAAAACTGACAGGATCCGGAAGGCGGTTTAAAACAAATAGAATCAGTATTTTGATATCCAGCTTTTCATGAATGAATCCAAACCGTTCCATGCGTCAGCCCCCAAACCTCAAAAAATCGCAAATTCTGCGCCCTATTTATAATAATTATAATTCTTTTCAGTCAATACGTCAAATAATAGTTATCACAACCTTTATGCTCCTGCATAGACTGTATCGAGAAACCGCAATAAAATCTATCGGCAGGAGGAATAAAAATGGCTGAAAAAGCAGCAAACGCGGCGAGTCCGGCGTCTTGCCGTGAATCGGTTTGTATACACACAAGAAAAGTCTTTGACGCTTGCAGAGATAAGGATTGCATCGAGGATCTGCGGGTGTACCCGACCTGCGGCTCTCAGGCGATCATAGACACATCCTTCAGCATCAGGCCGGGAACGGCAAAACTTCTCTATGCGGATGTCCGTGTTGAGGAGCTGAACTTCAACCGCGGATGCTTTACTGTCGACATCACCTACTTCTACAAGGTGACGGGAAGAGCCTTCCCCGGCGACCGTCTGGTAACCGGTCTTGCGATCTTCGACAAGCGGGTCGTTCTGTTCGGCGGCGACGGAGGCTCAAAAGTATTCACATCACAAAGCGACGGACACTGCGACAATGTATACAGCAGTCTGCCCATCGGAGTCGTTGAGGCTGTCGATCCTCTGATTCTCTCAATGAAGATCTTAGACGCCTCAAGCATTGATACACGCGAAACTGAAAAACGCGATATTCCCAGGGAAATCTCCAAAAGCTTCGATGATGAGCTCATTACAACGCTCACATGCAAACAGCTCTTCGTGACTCTCGGACAATTTTCGATCATTAAGCTTGAGCGCGATACCCAGCTGCTGATACCGGTATTTGACTACTGCATACCCGACAAGGAATGCGCCGCGGGCGGCGACGAGGACCCCTGCACGCTGTTCAGTCACATACCCTTCCCGGTTGACGACTTTTTCCCTCCTCCGGGCAACCCCAACCGGTGCTCCACTACGAGCTGCACGGAAAGCTAAAAAGTAAAAAACGCAACAGGAAACGATTCGAGCCGCGGCAATAAAGCCCGCGGCTCGTTTGATTTAATGAAATCTATGTTTTTTTAGGAATAAAAAGCCATACACCCGTGCAAAATAATGCCAAAGCGCCCATGAGACGCCATATTTTGCTTGGAGGTATCCATATGAGAAAGACCTATAATGTAATTGCACTCACCTTGGTGCTGGTGCTGTCCCTTTCTGTAATAAATGTAGGAGCAACCGGGGCCGGTGTCGCACCCATTGCTGAAAACCTTGATATCAGCACCTATCGGAACACTTCCGTCGGCGGACAGCTGAAAGCCACCGATCCCGATGGAGATGTGCTTAAATTTGAAATTACGACCTTTCCCGTCAAGGGCGAGCTTGTGATGAAGGAAAACGGCAGCTTTGTTTACACCCCCGCCGAGGGAAAACGCGGCCGCGATTACTTTGGCTACAAGGTCTATGACAACGACGGAAACGCTTCCTCTGAGGCAACGGTCATAATCCGGATTGAAAAGCAGAAGAGCAAAATTTCCTATTCGGATATGAACGGAAACGGTGCTCACTGCGCTGCTATCGCGCTTGCGGAAAACGGTATTTTTGTCGGTGAAAACATCGGGGGCCAGTATGTGTTCAACCCCGAAGCGCCCGTGACCAGAGGAGAGTTTCTTGCCATGTGCATGAAGCTCACGGATTCGGACATTCTTTCCGGCGTTATTACGACCGGCTTTGCCGACGACAGCGATATTCCGGCATATCTGAAGCCCTATGTCTCGACCGCCCTTTTGACCGGCGTAATCTCAGGCTACAGCAACGGAGTTAATACAGCCGTATTCAACGGCGGGAACAATATCAGTTACCCCGAGGCGGCCGTAATGCTCAATAAAACGCTGGATCTGACCAACGTCAACGCCGAAGCCTATGGCGGAGCTGCTCCGGTATGGGCTGAGCAGGCCTGTGCAAACCTCAGCGCCTGTGATATTTCCGATTACAGCGATCTGCCCCAGCTCACAAGAGCCGACTGTGCGAGACTCCTTTATAACGCCATGATTAAAATAGACAGGTAGCATTTGCGAAAAAGCTCCTCCGTCTTTACGTCGGAGGAGCTTTTTTTGTCAGTCCCTTCTCAGTGCTGAAACGAGCCTTTCGTCCGGCGTTACGACAAGAGTCCTGAAATCGGTGTAGATAACCTTGCCGGGCATTGAGCCGGAGGGCTTCTTTACGAAGCGCGCCTGAGCGTAATCGACAGGAATCTTTCCTCCGTCTCTTCCCTGGGAGTAATAGGCCGCGATGACCGCTGCCTCGAAAATAGTTCTCTCGTCCGGCTCTTCACCACCGCAGCTTATGATAACATGGCTCCCGTGAAGCTTCTGAGCGTGTAGCCAGATATCCGTTCTGCGCGCCATTTTGGTCGTAAGCCTGTCGTTCTGGGCGTTATTCTTCCCCGCCAGAATCTCCGTTCCGGAGCTTGAAAGAAAACGTAAAGGCGAGGATTCTTTGATTTTTTCGTTCTTTACCGTTTTTTTCTCACGAAGAAAGCCCGTCTGCGTAAGTTCGCGCCGTATTTCGGCGAGATCGCGGTCGTTCTCACAGCGCAGAATTTCTTCCAAAACGCTTTGAAGATACTCCTCTTCTTTTTCCCCCTTTTCGATCAGGTCGCCGAGATATTTTTCGGCGGTCTTTGCCTTTGTATAATCCTTATAATACCTCGCGGCGTTCTGCTGGGGCGTTTTCAGCGCGTCCAGAGGTATTCTGAGCTTCGGGCAGTCTTCCTCAAAAAAGTCCTCGACCTCGGCAGAGCGGTCGCCCTTCTTTATTCTGTAAAAATTTGCCGTTATAAGGTCGCCGTATTTACGGCTCATATCACGATTTTCGGTTTTTTTCAGTTCATCATAACGGGCTGTAAGCTTTCTGACAGCGCGCTCATGGGCACTTCTCACAGACTTGTACAGAGCCTGTGATTTGCGCTTCATCTGCTCCTGTTTATCTTTCTTTGTATAGAAATCCTCAAGCATTGATGAGATATCCGGATAGCTTTGCGATATGGCCGTGTTTTCGTATTGAAGAATCGGCATAAAGGAGAAATCAAAGGGCTTTTCGTCCACGACAAGCATAGTCGGTGCGAAATCCATAGTCCTGACGCGGGTTTCCAGAGCGGTCATCCCGGCAGCAAAAGCCGCTCTTTCGCTGTCGGAAAAAAGCGCAATCGGTTTCGACGCATCACCCGACGCAAGATAGCACACTTCTCGGCAAACAAGCGGCGAAAGTCCTGAAAACGTATCCATAAGCCACCTATCCGCCGGTTTTTCGGCCTCGGCGCGTTCCCACATTTCTTCGCGCTCGTGCGCGGAAACCGAGAAAAAGCCTGGCTTTGCCTGCGCCGGTGGCTCACGGTAAATCAGTCCCGGAGCGACCTGCCGCACGCGGCTCATGTCTCCGTCGACCCGCCGCTGACTGTCTATTATGTGCCTGTCGGCGTCAGTAAGAATAATGTTCGAGTTTCGACCCATGAGCTCCACAATAAGCTGCTTTTTTGATTCCATGCCCATCTCGTCCCGTGTATCGAGATCAAACACGAGCATACGCTCCATATTCGGCTGGCTCAGCCCCGCAATCCTCGCTCCAACAAGGTGTTTTCTTAAAAGCATACAGAACATCGGCGGAGTCTGCGGGTTCTCAAAAGCCTCGCTCTGGAGATTTACTCTGGCAGTACCCGTCCCTGCCGAAATCAGCAGCTTTTCGTTCCTGCCGCTGCCCCTGACAGAAAGAATGACCGTTTCTTTTGAAGGCTGCTGTACCTTATCGATTTTTGCGCCGACGAGCGCGCTGCGCAGTTCGTTTGCAAGCGCGTAAACTGCTATTGCATCAAGAGGCATAGTTACCCTCCACTATCAGCCCGAACAGTTCACTTATTCTGTCCCTGCTTCCCTTCAGGTATAAATATCCGAACAGAGTCTCAAGCCCTGTCGCCGAGTGATATTCGGAAATATCCGCATTTTTTGGTACGGAATTTACCTTCGCGTTCCGGCCACGCTTATATACGGCAAGTTCTTCTTCCGTAAGCTTATCAAGAATCCGTGCGGTGGCCTTTGCCTGTGCCGGAGCTTTGACAAAACCTACGGTTTCGAAATGCAGACTCTTTGAAGTCGTTTTTCCGTTGCCGCAGAGCCATGTGCGTACCAAAAGCTCATATACCGCGTCGCCGATGTGCGCAAGCCCCAGAACGCTCATGCTCTGAAGCTGTTCGCCTGTCATTTTAATATCGAAATAATTTTTCATTTCTCTCCTGAGCCGGAGGTATTCCGGTCTTTGAATACGGGGCTTTCAGATAACCGAAAGCCCCGAAATAAATATTGTTAAGCTAATCCTTCCAGTCGTCGGAGGGAGCGTCCGCATACTCCGAAAAGCTGACCTGATCCGACGCTGGTCCTCTAAGCGCTCCGCCCTGCGAGGACTGCATTTCCTGCCACTGCTGCTTTGTGACAAGGACCTGACGCGGCTTAGAGCCTTCAAAGGGACCGACAACACCGATCTCCTCCATCTGGTCGACTATTCTTGCGGCTCTGGCATAACCGAGCTTCAACCTGCGCTGCAACATGGAGACCGAGGCCTGCTTCGTTTCGAAAATCACCTCCACTGCCTGAGGAAGAAGCTCGTCATAATCTGAGCCTGCGTCCGCTGCATCCTGCCTGTCATTTTCCGCAGATGCTCCGTTTTTGTTCTCTGCGGCCTTTTCAATCTGCGCAAGAATATCCTCGCTGTAGACGACCTGCGTGCCTTCCTTGACAAAGCTAATAATTTTCTCACGTTCCTCGTCTGTGACAAACGCGCCCTGCACCCGCATCGGCTTGCCCACGCCGAGAGGCGAATAGAGCATATCTCCGGCTCCAATCAGCTTTTCGGCTCCCGAACTATCCAGAATTATGCGGCTTTCCATCGCGGACGAGACAGCGAACGCGATGCGGCTCGGAATGTTTGCTTTCATAAGGCCGGTTATAACGTCCGCTGAGGGGCGCTGAGTAGCTATGACGAGATGCATTCCGGCCGCGCGCCCCATCTGAGCGACGCGGCATATGCTCTCTTCGACCTCCTTTGAGGCGACGAGCATTAGATCGGCCAGCTCATCGATAACTATAACCACTCGCGGAAGCGTCTGCTCGCGTATGCTCTTCTGATGTGCATTATACCCCGTAAGGTCACGGACGCCGTTTTCGGAGAAGAGCCTGTACCGTTTCAGCATTTCTACAACTGCCCACTGAAGCGCGCCGGCCGCTTTTTTCGGGTCGGTAACGACGGGTACGAAAAGGTGCGGTATGCCGTTATAAACGCCCAACTCGACCATTTTGGGGTCGATCATTATGAGGCGTACCTCCTCGGGCGTGGATTTATATAGAAGGCTGATTATGAGCGAATTCATGCAGACGGATTTTCCCGAGCCCGTCGTTCCCGCAATCAGAAGGTGCGGGAGCTTTGCAATGTTTCCGACAATCGCGTTTCCGCCGATGTCCTCGCCAATGGCAAAGCTGAGTCTTGACTGCGCCGTTTTAAAAGACTGAGAGTTGATTATATCATGCAGGTAAACCATGCTGACCAGCTTGTTGGGAACCTCTATGCCTACCGTGGAAATCTTGTCCGGAATCGGCGCGATTCTAACGCTCGTTACGCCCAGAGACAGCGCGAGATCGCCCGCAAGGTTTGTGAGCTTCGCCAGCTTGACGCCCTGTTCCAACTCCAGATCATAGCGCGTAACCGTAGGTCCTCTCGTTATGCCGGTGATTGCTCCGCTGACGCCAAAGCTTCTTATTGTGCTTTCAAGGCGTTCGCGGTTAAGGGATATTTCCTCCCTGCCGTCAATGCTGTTTCTTTGGCCTGCGGAGCTGAGAAGCGAAACCGGAGGATATCTATATATTTCCGCGCTCTCCTCCATCGTCTTTTCAATGGTTTTCGTTATTTCCTCGGTTTCAGCGTCCACCTCGTCGCGGGAAACCTTTTTGATTGCTGCGGTCGCTCCCGCGCCCTCGCTTGAAAGCTGCGTGACCCCTGCGACGACGGCTGCTTCTTCGACGGAGAGGGGCTTGACATTCTCAGTCGGCTCCGGAGTGTGCCTTATGGTTTTTGTGCTCACAGGAGAAGGCTTAACGCTGTCCTGTGACAAAACCTGATCGGGCGTTTTTACGCGTGGCTTCGTGTTGAAAAAGCCTACTTTTTCTTCGGTATAATCTTCATTTTTCAAACTTGCTTCGTCAAGAGGTATATCTATGGCTTTAATACGCTTTTTCCCAGTCATTGCAAAAGTTTTTTCGTCGCTCCGTGCATTTGCGGCAGGGATTGCGGCGGTGCTCTGGGCCTTCTCAGGAACCGGCTCGTACTGCGAACGGCTGCGGTAGCTTTCGATGAGCTTAGGCACAGTGAGGCCTACGGAGTTCATCCCAAAAAAGATGATTCCGACAGTGAAGACCGGGGCTGCGCCGTATATGCTGACGGCGGATTTCATACCCATTGCCAGAAGTCCCGAAAGAACACCTCCGCTCGTCATTTCCTGTCCGCTCTTGTATAGAACAGAGATTATTGATTTCGAAAACTCTATCTCGGCACTTTTAGAAAAAAGATGGTAAATCGCGCCGAGAAACAGCGGCAGCATAAGCGTTGAGACGACTCTAAAGCCTACTGGTTTGTTCTTTCTGATAAGCAGGTTCACCGAACAGATTATCAGAGCCGGAGGAAAGATATAATATCCCCAGCCGGAAATACCTTTAATAAAGCCGCAGAAATATGTAATGAACCATGCGTCCACATCGAAATACCCAATGAACGAAAACAACCCAAGAAACAGACAGGCCATAGCGCCGACAGCGCGCCCTGCGGGGCTGCCCGAAGGAGTACCTTTTGAGACGGCGGGCTTTCTTGATGAGGCCGCCGTCTTTGCGGGCGTCTTCTTTTTAGCCGCCGTTTGTCTAGCGGCGGTTTTTTTTGTCGCTTGTGCCATCAAAATTCACTCCGAATCAAAGAATAATCGTAAGAACAATCGTCAGTGCCCCAACGAAGAAGCAATACCAGCAGAACTTCCCGAATTTACCCTTCTGAGACAGTATTTTAACGATTTTTATTGAAAAATATCCCGTTACACCGGCAATCGCCATGCCAAGAAGATAAGCGGGAATCTTAGCCGTATCGGCGCCGTTTTCGACGGCGTGCACAAGCTCAAGGAGAGTCGCGGCCAGAACTGCCGGAAGCGACATGAGGAAAGAGAACTTGACCGCGAAATTACGGTTCAAGCCCGTCGCCATGCCCGCCGTAATCGTTGAGCCGGATCGCGAGATACCGGGCAGGGTCGCGATTGCCTGTACAACGCCAATCTTCACAGCGTCTCCGACCGACATGTTTTTCTCGGTCTTCCTTCCGTTTTGCATTCTGTCCGAAAGATAAAGAATTGCGCCGGTTATAATGAAAGCTATACCGATGAAGTAAGTATTGTTATTGAGCTTATCTATATAGTCCTTAATCGGAAGGACAAGAAAAAGCGGCAGCGAAGCGATGACGATCATCAGCACGAGGCGGCGCGCCGGCTTGGACTCGCCCTCATCCGGCTTCGGATGGCGAATATCCCTGAAAAAGCCGACAGCTTCCCTTATCATTTCGGCAATATCCTTGCGGTAAGCCACGCAGATCGCGATAAGGGTCGCAAAGTGCAGAAGCACATCGAATAAAGTATCGACCTCGTCCATTCCGAACAGATTCTGCAAAACCGACAGGTGTCCTGAACTGGATATCGGCAGGAATTCGGCAAGTCCCTGAACCAATCCTAAAATCACAGCAAATAGCAGTGTCATTATTACCTCCGAATATTTGTGCTCAATTGCCTACCCGCGCTCATCAATGTGCGCCTACGGCAAAATTCCTTTGTCCACGATCATGACTGAACGGTTTTTTTCTTTTTTCTGCGCGTCCGCCGATGTCTGGGTGGATGGGCCTTTGCTTTGTAATACTCCTCCATTTCCCCATCGGCTTTATAAACTATACGGTTGACCGTCCAGGTGTCGTCCTCAGCCGAGCGGAACTTGAGACGTACGAGGTATTTTCCGTGAACTTTGCATTCGCAGAGCGTCATATATCTCCTATCGCCCTGATTTATCCAGCGCCCGCATTTAAGCTGCTCTCCGCATTCCGGACACCTCGGCGCCGAAATCTCTTTGTCTGCAAAGGCGTCCGACCTTTCGTTATATCCGGTAAATGCCCTGTGCTCAACCGCGTCGCCGGATTTACCGCTCTCCTGTGCTCCGCACAGGCGCGTTGCAAGGACCTTGGAGGCCGAGTCGTAATAACTGATACCCTCCAGAAGGTTGAGCTTGGAGCATACCAAAGCGGTATTGTAAGCGTCGCCCAGAGCGTCGTGGGCAACGCGCGTCTGCTCGATGTTAAAATACTCCATCGCGGTCAAAAGACCGGTCTGATTGCGTCCGGCCTGTGTCTGGATATTGTAGATCACCTGAAGGTTCACCCATTTGTCGATCCAGTCCCAGTCAAGGTCATGGATAATAATGTTCTGCTCCATAATACCCTTGTCGTCGCTGCCCCAGGTAAGGAACGTGCAGTTGTCTCCGCACCACTCCCGAAACTTTGAAAACGCCTGCTTAAACGATTCTCCGCCCTCCAGACGTTCCTTATCGAAGCCCGTAAGCTTCTCAACTTTATAGTGCATGCGCTTAAAGTAAATAGGTTTCACATCGATTTGAAACTCTTCTCCCGGTAAAAAATCATCCGTTAGCCTGACAGCTCCGATTTGGATTATCTCTCCCCTTAGATGTATCGGAAGCTTATTGAATACGGCTGATTGTGAGGACATGGCCTGATTCCATTCCATATCCAAAACAACATAGCCCATTAATTAAACCATTCCCTTCGGTTTTTATAAGAAAAAAGGAGTGCGCGTTCCTGTTATTGCGAAATACTCCGGGCGCAGCACTCAGCTATTGCCAAAAAACACACAGCCCGACATTTTGTTATTGTAACATATATTTTTCAATATGGACAGTTTTTTTCGCCGATGCCAATAATTTTTAATATAAATCTCAAGACCTCCGTTACAGTCCAGGCGGCCTATCAATCTAGCTGTTTTATTCTTTTGCTGGAAAAAGAGAGGCCAAAATCTTAGCCGCTTAGCATGAAGCAGTATTGCCGCCTAATTTCGCTCCTACATTATTATGTTAACCTGTTTGACAAATCCGGCGGCGGGAACCTCATGGTTCCCGCCGCCTATTAGCTTTATCGCAATTATATCTGCTTTGCAAGCTTATCTAAAATGCTGATGGTCATCGTCCATATTCGCTCGACTGAAGCAATATTTGCTCTTTCCTTTGGAGTATGAATGTCCTGCAAGTCAGGTCCGTATGATATTATGTCAACTGATTCAAGCATTTTGTCAAAGAATCCGCATTCAAGACCCGCGTGTATTGCCATGGCCTTCGCGTCCTTGCCGAAAAGCTCTCGGTAGCTTTCCATCGCGAGGCTGCGCAGAGGCGAAGCCTCCCTGTACTCCCACTGGGGATACTCCGCGGAGCAGACGCTTTCTCCGCCTGCCAGCGCGGCAATCGCGGCGAACTTTTCCTTTACCTCGGTTTTGCGGCTGCCAATTGAGCTTCTAGCCAATGAGTGTATGATAAGCTCATTTTCTGCCTGCTCAATAAACCCCGGATTCGAGGAGGTTTCAACAAGACCGTCAATATTGAAGCTCATTCCGAGAACTCCGTTCGGAAGCAGGCTTAGCGCCGAAACGGCTCGCTTCTGCGACTCCCCTGTGTAGCAGCTAACGTCCGCCTTTTCGGCAGAGCGGAGCTCGACACTGATATCGTCTCTGTTCCCGTACTCGCGCTTAAAATCGCATTCCAGACGTTTAATAATAGCTTTAATATTCTCAATCTCGGCTTTTTCCACAAACAGCTCCGCGGCCGCGTTGGTCGATATTGCGTTTGTCTTGCCGGCAGCCTCGATAGACGAGATGCGTACTTTGTTTCCAAGCTCGGACAGTATTCTGGACATAAGCATGATTCCGTTAGCTTTTTCGAGATGAATATCTCCGCCGGAATGCCCTCCCATGAGTCCCCTGATTCCGACCGACAGTCCATAAAGGCCCGAAACTGTTTCACGTTCTATGGGAATGCTCAAACGGTTCCTGAAAGCTCCGGCACAGCTTGTGAAAAATACGCCCTCCTCCTCGGTGTCGAGGTTTATCAAATATTTTCCCTTAAGAAGTCCGAAATCCAGCTCACTCACTCCGAGACAGCCGATTTCCTCGCTTGTCGTGAAAACCGCCTCCAGGTCGGGATGAGGAATGTCTCTAGCGTCGAGCAGGGCAAGAGCGTAAGCCACCGCTATGCCGTCGTCAGCACCGAGAGTCGTCCCGTCCGCCATAAGCCAGCCGTCCTTATATATTAGCTTCACGCCATCCTCATACGGTATTTTACAGCTATCGTCCCGGACGTAGACCATATCGGTGTGCCCCTGTATTATGACCGGAGCACAGGTGCAGTCCGACACAGACGCTGGTTTCTTTATAATAACGTTACTGTGATCGTCACAATGGACTTCAAGCCCTCGCTCTTTTGCAAAGCCGACGAGATAAGCCGCGACCGCTTTTTCATCGCCGCTTTCACGGGGAATACGTGAAATCTCCTCAAAATAATGGAATACCTTTTTAGCGTCTGTCATGCTGTATCACCCTTTCATCGGGAGTCATTATATACCACACGATGGAAGGATGCAATAAACTATGCCGCTTTTCCCATTTCAACGTACGGACGCAGCCTTTTTGCCAGAAAAGCGCATACAACCACTTGGGCGGCATCCCCAAGCGCAAAGGGTAGAAAACCAATAGACAGTATCTTTTCAACCCCCGTGGGAGTCGACATATAGAAATTCATTATCAAATACAAATGCAGCAGCCCCGCGGCAAACATGACGATGAAGTTGGCAAAGCCCGCAGCGATGTACGTCCCGACTTTGTCCGGCCAAAGCTCCGCAATAAGTCCTGCGAGCCAGGTTCCGGGTGCGAACCCGATTATATATCCGAAGGTCGGCTGAAATATATATCCGGGACCTCCCCCCTGCGTAAATACCGGCACGCCCGCAAGACCTGTAAAAATATACAGGCACACAGAAATTAAGCCCTTTTTCTTTCCCAGCAGAAGCCCCGCAAGATTTGTGAAAAGAAACTGGAGAGTAACCGGAACATAGGGTATCGGTATTTTTATAAACGCCCCGGCCGCTATGAGTGCTGAAAACAGTGCGCATAGCACCATTTCCCTGACATTCAAGAGTTTTTTCCTACGCATATTTTCTCTCCCAAAACTGCTTAAAGGCGGCCGCCCGGACCTAATACCGTCACTTCGCCGCTTTGAAGTTCAGTATCTTCCCCGTTTTCAAGACGCACCAGCAGCCCCCCAGAATCGCTTATACCCGTTACGCACGCATTTTTACTCTCGCCTGCGCGCGTAAAGCTTATAAGTTTCCCTAACATAAGCGAACGCTTCCTGTATTCTCCAATCATTTCTCCGCTTACGGGAGCACCGAAGCCGTCAAGGATTCCGGTTGCAATTTCAGCCGCAAGACGGTTACGCGAAAGCCCGCCGCCGATTGAACCGACTACGTCCTGAAGCTCCGTCGGAAGTTCTTCCTCACTTACCGAGCAGTCAACCCCTATGCCGACAACGATGCTCTCTATGCCGCCGCTCTCAAAATCGGTCACAGCTTCCGTCAGTATGCCGCAGACCTTTTTCCCGTCGAGAAACAGGTCGTTAACCCACTTGATGCCCGGCCTCTTATCCGTCAGCTTTTCGATAGCTCTGCATACAGCAACCGCAGACGCGGCAGTTACCAACTGCGGCTCTTCCATACCCGGCTTCGGTTTCAGGATGACGCTCATATACAGTCCTGTCCCGCGCGGAGAAAAAAAGCTCTTGCCGTGTCTGCCTCGTCCGGACGTCTGTTCCTCCGCAAGGATAAGCGTGCCGTGCGCCGCTCCGTCCGCAGCAAGCTTTTTCGCTTGAGTATTCGTAGAGTCGGTATTATCCAGAACCGTGATGGGCAAAAGCCTGTAGATTTCCGGAAGATTAGCCCGTACGCCCTCAGCGCTCAGTACGTCGCTTTCAGGATTCAGCTTGTAGCCTTTGTTTGTGACCGCAATAATACTGTGGCCATCCTCCTCCAGACTTTTCACTGCCTTCCATACGGCCGCTCTGGAAATATTCAGTTTTTGGGCAATCTCCATTCCCGAAATAAAACGCTCTCTTTCGCTTTCCAGCAACGCCAGAACGATGTTCTTTGTCGACATATCGCAACTCCTCAAGCCAATGTTTTTCAATATTCTAACCCCTCAGCTCAATATTGTCAACCTCCATTATCATAATGGTTGACATTCATTTTTTTATAATCCGAATGAATATGAGGCATCGGGGAAATACTATCCAATATCCGTCGTCAGGGAGGTAATTCATTTGCTGAACAAAGTTGAGATATGCGGTGTCAACACGGCGAAGCTCAAGGTACTGAAGAACGATGAAACGATGGAGCTTCTGCTCCGATCAAAGGAAGGAGACAAGGAAGCAAGAGAAAAGCTAATCTCTGGAAATCTCAGGCTGGTTTTGTCGGTAATACAGAAATTTGCCTCACGCGGTGAAAACGTTGATGATCTTTTCCAGGTCGGCTGTATAGGCCTTATCAAAGCTATCGACAATTTCGATACCAATCAGCCCGTTAGATTTTCGACCTACGGCGTCCCGATGACCGTCCTTTGTTGTAAAGCAGCTTCTTGACACGGGAATGAATTTGAGTTAGAATACGCAGGTATCGAAAAAGCGATATGTCTCCGTAGCTCAGCAGGATAGAGCGTTCGCCTCCTAAGCGAAAGGTCGCGCGTTCGAATCGCGCCGGGGATGCCAGAAATGCCGGAAAGCTGTGTTTTCCGGCATTTCTACATATATTTTCTCAGCGGCGACAGCATCCCGATTTTTCCGATAACATGAGTTTTTTTACGTCTGTGCAAACCTGCTCCAAATTCGCTCTTTCGCTGAAGGGTTTATTCCATCTTCATCCATTTTTTCTCTTTCGCGGAGCGCATGATAAGGTCGCAAAGCTTCATTTCCCGAGCGCCGTCCGCAAAAGTTGCATAATCCCCCATCTTTGCGCCTTCCTCGGCAGCACGGTAAATCTGCCGAAAATGCTGCTTAAAGGCGTCAGGAAAGCCCTCGATATGTCCACCAGGATATGCGGCCAGGTCCCGCGCCCCTGCCGATAACAGTGCGGGATCCTTGACGGCGACCATATTGTAGCCGTCGCGGCGGCCAAGCCATAGCTCGTTAAGTTTTTCCGTATCAAAGACGGCAGAACTTTCAGTACCGGCAACGGACAGGACCATCTTATTTTTGTACCCGGCAAACATCTGCGATATCACAACCGAGCCTTTAGCGCCATTATCAAAATTAAGCAAAATTTGAGCATAATCCTCCGTTTTGACCTCGAAGCTTTCACATTCCCGTTCGCTGCTTTGCGAAAAAGTTTCAACCTCCCGCCTCGGTCGCAGGCGCTGAGGGTAGAAGGTTGCAAAATCCGCCAATATGCCGGTAATTTTCTGTCCGCTGACATATTCGGCTGTGTCGAGCCAATGAGACCCGATGTCTGCTACAGCTCTGGAACTGCCGCCGTCGGCCTGTTCAAGCCTCCAGCTGTAGTCTGACCGGTACAAAAGCCAGTCCTGCAGATATTCGCCGTGGATGGACAGAAGTCTCCCCAGTTCCCCTCGCCCGACCAGATCCTTGAGGTGGCGGACCATCGGGTAACATCGGCTATGAAAATTCACGGCATTGATAAGGCCCGTTTCACCGGCCAGCCGCGTCAACTCCTCCGCTTCTTCGACCGAGACGGCCAGCGGCTTTTCGCAGACGACGCTGACACCGTGCCGCAGGGCGTAGGAGGCAATTTCAAAATGCGTATTGTTTGGCGTGCATATATGCACGAAGTCCAAATCGCAGCTGTCGATCATTTTTCTATAATCGTCAAAAACTGAAGGGACTTGCAATTGTTTGGCGAGCCTCTCACAATCTATTTTGTTGCAGAGCGCCGCCACCGTTACGTTTCCCAGCCGGCGCAGGGCTTCAATGTGTGCTGCACCGATAAAGCCGACGCCGATCACGCCGGTTCTGAATTGTTTCATAGTTTTCCCCGCTTTCTGATTCATTTGCAATTGAACACTAGTGCCTTCGGCGGGCAGATTCGTTCACAGGCCGGACGCAGTCCCTGCCGCAGCCTTTCTATGCAGCCATCGCATTTTGCCGCCTTTTCCTCTTCATCAAAACGGATGGCGTCATATGGGCAGGCGCCCTCGCAGGCGTGGCAGCCCACGCAGTTTTCGTTATCAATGAGTACGAGCCCGAATTCGTTGTCCCTCGAAAAGCAGTCCATAGGGCAGGCCGCAAGGCAAGGCGCGTCCAGACAATGCATGCAGCCATGCATTTTGCGAAAAAAGCGAAAACAGTTTCCGTTACGAGCTTCGCAGTCCTCCGCAAAGCGGTAGGCACATACCTGTCCGTTTCCGACGGGCAGATCGTTCTGGTCGATGCAGGCGACGGCGCAGGCGTTGCAGGCGCTGCACTGTTGGGCATCAAAGGAAACAAGCTTATCATTGTTCATTTTGGCAATTCCTCCTCCGCTGCCGGGCAGATTCTGCAATGTGTCAGGCGAAAGGCCGGAAAACCGGTGTATGGGTCAAGGCTTTGGCTGCTGAACAGGTCGTTGACATCCGCTTCCGAATATCCGTGAAAAACGGAGACGTTATCCTGAAGAATTCTGGCAGTGAGCCTTGCGCGCATTACAACTCGCCCCAGCTCGTTTTCAATGGCTACCCTGTCGCCCTCCCCTATAGCCAAACGCGCCGCGGTGCGGGGGTGAATTTCCGCCACAGGCTCCGGTACAAAGTCGCGTAGTGATTCCACGCCGTGCAGCCGGGAATTCAGAGCGGTCGGAAAGCGCAGGCCGCTTACCAACTGCAGAGGATAAGCCGCAGTATCCGACGCGACGTCCGGCGGGTCATAAGTCGGTATCTCGCTATAGCCATGGCTTTCTGCATATCGACCGACAAGGCCGGAAGCAATCTCAAAGTTGCCGCTCGGCGTGTTATATCCCTGTTCGGTATAGGTGCCGGGTACATATTCCTTATAATTGTGCATTTTCACCGGCAGCACGTGCTTTTGCAGCTCTTCTGCCGTCCAGCCGGTATCCTGTATGATGTAATCCACCCAGTCTCTCGCCGTCTTTTTCTGCAGAAGAGGGTCGTCCATATCCAGCTTAGGAGCCAGACGCTCAAGAATCTCCATGTCGGACAGAGACTGACCTACCCGTTCCACCGCTGGCTTTGAATAATATCCGTACCCGCCGGGATAGCAGCGGAATTCCTCACGTTCAAAGCTGGTGCAGGCCGGCAGAACGATGTCCGCAAGCTTTGCGGTGTCAGTCATGAACAGCTCGCTGAGCGCAAAGAAATCGAGGTCCCGGATGATAGCCTGACGAATTTTCTCCGGCTGCGGGAACATGCGGTAATTCATGCCCATGCCGAAGATGCCACGGATTTGCAGCTCCTTTTCGCCCGAAATATAGTCCGCCAGTTCGTTGGCCTGCGCCTCGTAGAAATGGCTCCAGATTGGAAAACGGTCATTGCCAATTTTTCGCGCTCCTGCGGGATAGCGTGACATCATAAATTCATTTTCGCGCGTCTGATAACCGGCATACCGGTGATTGTAGGTATAGAAAATGGGCAGGCAGCCGCCCCGGCGGTCATAGTTGCCGGTAATGGCGTTTAGACAGGTGATGGCCCTGTAGCTCTGAAAGCCGTTAATTTTCTGCGTTATCGCGCCCGCGGTCTCCGCAATCGCGGCGGCCTTCGCAGTCGCGTAAAGCCTGGTAGCCTCGAAAATCAGATTTTCTGCAACTCCGGTTATTTTGCTGACTGTTTGCAGATCAAATTTCTGCACATATTCCGCATATTGGGAAAAGCCTCGGACATGCTCGCGTATATACTCCTTATCCTCCCAGCCGTTCTGCAGAATCAGATTGGTCATCCCCAGCGCCAGCGCCCCGTCTGTCCCCGGCCTGATCTGAAGAAACATATCCGCAAGATTCTCCGCCGCGGGCGTTATACGTGAATCAATTATTATGATCTTCAGCCCTTCCTTTTTGCGCCGCAAAAAATAGGGTACATTGGGAGAGTTGGAATAATATGGGTTAAGCGCCCAGCCAAGCAGTACCTCAGCATGGTCCGTATCGGGCCAGGAAAGCGTACCGACGTTGGCGTCCCAGGCAAGGTGCGTAGCGGTCTGGCAGGTGCAGCCGTCGCCGACAAAATTCGGCGTTCCGAAAGAAAATGCGAGTCTGTTCAGATAGCTCTTTTGCCATTTTCCGTAGCCGTTCATGAATAGTACGCTGTCGGCGCCGTGCTGCCGCTTTAAGCGATTAAGCTGCCCCGCCGTATATTCAAGAGCCTCTTCCCAGCTGATTTCTTCAAATTCGCCGCTGCCCCTTGATCCCACCCGCCGGAGCGGGTGCAGGATGCGGTCCTTGCGATAAAGATAGCCCTTATATGCCGCGCCCTTGGTGCAGATGCTTCCGTGGCTGTAGGGATGCTCGTTGCTGCCCTCGACTTTGAGAAGCCTGCCGTCCTTCACATACGCGCTTACGCCGCAGTGGTGCTGCGGAGAGCAGATGTCGCAGGTGGTCTGACGAATTTCCACGCCGCTGCCGGCGTTAGGAATTTTATCTGTCACTTGTAACCCAACCTTTCAGCACATATAATTTGAGATAAATTTCCTGCTGAGGGAGATGGATTTGAGAATATCCTCCGGGCAAGACTCAAAGGCCTTGTCCTCTATTTCTATGCAGACATACCCGTTATAGCGGATGTCATGAAGGGCGGAGACAAAGCTTGACCAGTCAATATCGCCCAATCCGATAATTTTCGGCGAGTGAAATTTTGCAGGGTAATTAAACATTCCGTATTGATAAATGCTCTCATTGTTCATTTTTATATCCTTAAGATGCACATGGAAAATGCGCTCTCTGAAGTCATATAGCGGCCTGATGTAGTCCGCGCCCTGCAGGAGCATATGTGATGGATCGTAGTTAAGCCCAAAATTGGGATACGGAATACGCTCGAACATCGTCCTCCAGATGTAAGGACAGGTTGCTAGATTTGTTCCGTCCGGCCACTCGTCCTTTGTGTAGAACATGGGGCAGTTTTCAATCGCCACCTGCACCCCCTGCTCATAAGCATATTTGACTATTGGTGTCCAGAGCTCAAGCATCAGCTCGATGTTATCTTCGGGATTCTTCGTTGTGTCCCGGCCGATAAAGGTGCTGATTCTGTTGACTTCCAGCAGTTTTGCCGCGTCGATCAGGCGGTAGATATGCTCTATATATATTTCCCGTTTCTCCGGATCGGCATCCATCGTGTTGGGGTAATAGCCGAGAGCGGAAATCTCAACGCCGTGCGCCTGTGCAAAGCTGCGGCAGTAGTCTGCCTTTTCTTTTGTCAGCTCGTTTATATCGATATGTGTCACACCGGCGTATCTGCGGATGGCTTTGCCTCGTGGCCAGCACATCAGCTCTACACACCGCATCTCCATTTTTTCCGTGAGCTCAATTACCTCTTCAAAGGTACTGTCGGCCAATATCGCGCTCACCAAACCCAGCTTCATCATTGCTTTGCCCTCCAAATTTTTCTGTTTATTGTCTTACGCCCTTATCGCGGTTATACAGAGTCAACACGCCGATAATTACTAGGCCCATTATGATGTTCTGGATTGCGTCCTTGACGTTCAGAACGGCCAGACAGTTATTCAGTACGACCATGAACAGCGCTCCGGCAATCGTTCCGAAATAGGTCCCCTTGCCACCGGTAAGGGCCGCGCCGCCGATGACCACGGCAACAATGCTCTGCATTGTATACACGTCAAGCATCGCGCAGGATACATATGTGAAATAACCCGCGCCGATCATGCCGGCCAGTCCGTAGAGAACACCGGCAAGTACATATGTCAGAACGACAACCCGTTTATTGTCCACGCCTGTGTATGCGGCGACCGAGCTGCTGTCCCCCACCAGGTAGAGTCGCCTCCCGAATTTCGTATGCCTGAGCAGTATAAACAGGAGTACTGAAAGACCGATGCAGTAAAACAGAATCGCCGGAAAAATGCCGAACACACGATATGAAAGCGCGCTGGTGAAGGCCGGTGCGGCCGAGCCGCTGGGCTTGCCTGAGGTCACAATGAACTGAAGTCTGGTAATGACGTTCGACATGGCATAGGTGATTATCATGGAGGGCAGACGAATCTTCGTTACCCCCAGCCCGTTGCAGAGGCCAAGCGCAGCGCCTATGGCTACGCTGAGTGCAAAGCACAGGCCGATGTTCTGGTTCTGCCCGTTCATAAAGTGCACCGCCAGAATAGCTGTCAGTGACATGATGGAGCCTGCGGACAGGTCAATCCCCGAGCCGGTTAGCACCACCATGGTTTGTCCCGCTCCGGAGATTGCCAACAGCGAGGTCAGGGCGAGAATCGAACCAATGGCGTTTTTGTTC
>JAYFQM010000147.1:0-13510 GCA_034927185.1 Oscillospiraceae bacterium
TTCTGACTCTTTGCCTTTGTAACGGGATTTCCGTGGGGCTTGCGGGCGGCACAGGCAGCGGCAACACCACAGACCAAGCATTTCTCTTGAACGAATACATTAAATCCAATGACGATTACAACAACCGCGTGTACATCATCGAGGACAGCAGAGAGTTAACCCTCATCGGCTTTGACCACCTTCACGAGCGACCGGCGAGGGTAATTTACACTACCACCAAGACTACACCTAACCCCATTACCATGCGGGACCACATTATAAATGCCCTACGTTACCACCCCAAATTGATTGTCCCTGCCGAGGTTCGTGACGGTGCGGCATACGAGGCGGCAAGCGCCGGGCAGACAGGTCACACGATTTTGACTGCCTTTCACGCCGACAACGCAGAGGAAGCATACGCCCGTTTGGTCTCCATGTGCCACTTTGCAAATACAGGCCTTTCCGATGAACGCTTACTCGAGATGTGCGTGGGCGCATGGCCCATTATGGTTTACAAAAAGCAGCTCAAGGACAATAGCAGAAAATATATGGAGGTTTTTGAAGCAACAGGAGTTGAAAACGGTAAGCTCTGCGGCACCATGCTCTACCGCTTTGTCATCTCGGAAAATGAGCGTGATGAGCATGGACAAATCGTAAAAGTCCGCGGTGAGCACCGCCGGGTAGGCAGCATTTCCGCAAAGCTCTACAACAGATTAAAAGACAACGGTGTGGAGGAAAAAGAGCTAAACAGGCTCTTTCCCGATACCGTGAAAGGAGGTGCTTAGACCGTGGAAATACTCGTATATTTAGCAGTATTTCTCCTTTTGGGAACCGTTAGCATCTTGGTGGTAGGCCAGGGTCAAAGCTTCGACCAAGTAGTGGCGATAGCAAAAGGAATTAAGGGCAAGAAAGAGGGTATGCGGAAGCAAAAAAGCAGCCTAGGCAAACGGCTCTCCAGGCTCAACCGAAAGAGAAAAGACCTTGTGGTACAGGTACAAATGAGCGAGCACACCTACAGACTGATGACCATTGCCTGCATCATCGCAGGCGGATCCATCGGAAAACTAGTATTCAAGAGCATGGTTTTTGTTGTGCTAATCGGCGGCTTGGGCGCCGCGGCTCCGCTTCTGTACCTCAGCTTCAAAGGTACCAAAACCCGCAGCAGCCGAATGGAAAAGCTCCGCAGCACCATGATGATTTTGTCAGGCAGCTATATTGTCACCGAGGACTTCCTCAAAACCGTGCAGGACAACTTGGAGCTGTTGGAGTACCCGAAGCCCTTTCAAGATTTCCTCACCTACTACAGCTACATCGACGGCAACATCAAGGTTGCGCTCCGCAGGTTGGAGGCACAGGTTAACAACACATATTTCAGCCAGTGGATTGATGTGCTGGTCATGGCACAGGACGACAGACAGCTAAAATATGTCACCATGTCCGTAGTAGATTCGATGAACGATGTAGCACAGGCGCAGATGGAGTCGGACACAGCGATTTATGCCGTGTGGCGAGAGTATTTCATGGTGCTTGCGCTTATATTTGCAGCACCGCTCATCTTCAAAATTCTCATGCCCATGGCATATGAGATTTTAGTCACAAGCCTTGTGGGGCAAGGACTTTTTGTTCTGCTTTTGGCAGCCGTGGTGTTCTCGCTGGTGCGAGCCTTGAAGCTCAACAAGCCTATTTTGATGTGAGGTGGTGTGCATGATTCTTATTCAAATTACCGCCTTTGCACTCATGTTTATAGGGTTAAAAATCCTCGTTTCGGCAATGGCAAACAAGCAATATTCCTACGTCGGACACCGCAAGCTTGCCAAAATGAAGCGCTGGAACAAAACGGACACCGATCTTTGGAGCCTATTCCCCATGCCGCAACTTTTAAGCGTAGCAAGCAAAATCGCATATATTTACGAAGCAACGGAGGCAGACCTGCAAAAACAATTAACCAGAGCAGGGCTGTCCGACACGCCCAGGGAGTACACAGGCAAAAGGTATCTTCTTATTTTTCTGGGCGCTTCACTGTCCGCACTCTGCGTCCTCGCTAAATTCTATATGGGCATCATTTTTGCGGTCCTCGTGACCGCTTTTTTGTTGCTCAAATTACGTGACACCATTTCCGATAAAATCAAGGCAAAGGACTTGGAGATATCATCCGAAGTGCCGCGATTTGTCCGTACCATCTGCCGCAACCTGCAAACCGACCGTGACCTCGTGCATGTCATTGCAAGCTACCGCAAGGTGGCCGGCACTGTGATGGGTGCGGAGCTTGACATTTTGCTTGCCGAAATGCAGTCCGGCAATCTTCAGAATGCCCTTTCACACTTTGAGAACCGTATCGGATCGGCAGATGCTTTTCGGCTTTGCAGTGCCCTTCGAGATATGGCAATGGGCATCGACCAAACCGCAACGCTATCATATTTAGCGGATTCAATGGCGGGGCAGGCAAAGGAAAATATCCGAAAAGAGTTGTCCCTCCGCCCATCTAAAATGCGGGCGACCTACTATCCGGCAATCGGAGTATGCGTAGCAATGATTATGTATGTACTCATCGTTTACGTTATAAACAATCTAAATTCTATAATTTGAAGGAGAAATAATTCTATGAAAAACGCAGTAAAGACCATAAAAAAACATCTTTTGAAAACAATTAGCAAAGCAAATACCATGCTCTCCGACACTCGCGGAGACCTTGCCACCAACACCATCGGAGGCATAATTGTAGCCGTTGTTACAATCGGACTGCTCATTGTTGCTGTTAACGCCTTCTTCCCCGGCTTCTTTACGGACATGTTCAGCAAAATGGCACAAGAGCTCAACAGCAACTGGTAAGGCGGTGGGGTGGTGAGAAAACTAAAAAGCCTACTTACTGATCGGCGCGGCAGCGAGGCGGTGAGCTTTCTTCTCACCACCGCCATGCTGCTATGTATCTTTGCAACGATCGTGACTGCCTTTGTTTACATTTCTCAAAGCTATAATGCCGCCTATCTTTGCCGTAAGGTTACCCGTCAAATTGAGGTTACCGGAGAATATGACCATACCGAGGTCGATAGCCTTCTTTCACAAATTGAAGGTGGCGATTTGCAAAACCTTGAGATTGAAGTCGCTGCCGATTACTATGCCGAGAACAAAATTCAGCTTTGTGAAGACTTCACCGTCAAGCTGACAGCGGATTACAAGATTAAAATCGTGCAGGTGGGCAGTAAGACGCTTGAATTAAGCCTGCCCATTCGAGCGCAGGTGGGCGGCATGAGCGAGGTGTATTTCAAATGAAAAAGCTACTTACCGACAAAAGCGGCAGCAGCTCTGTTTTGATCATTGGCTTGGTGTTCGTCATGCTGCTAATGACCATGCTTATTATGGAGCTGGGCGGAGCTTATCATAACTATTATGCCGCCGAAAGTGTCTTGCAGCGAAGTGCAAACGCCGCCCTTGAGAAAAACATGGACGACAGCTACCGCGCCGATGGCATTTTGAAGCTCAAAACAGATAAGGCAAAAGCGGATTTCACACAACTTGCAATCGAGGACTTGGATGAGAAATATTCATTATATATAAGTAGCCTAAGTGCAACAGAGGAGCCACCAAGCTTGACGGCGACAGGGACCATTACCTTTCCCACCATCTTCTCAAAGTATGGCTTTGAGGACTTGACCTTCAATTTCAAGGTCAGCGCCGAGAACTTCGAGGTGGGGCATGATTAGGTCTGCAATTATTTGCGCGGTACTCATTTATGGGGCTATTATAGACTACAAGCGCAGGGAAATTCCCGACATTGTACCGATTGTGATTGTACTTTGCGGTCTTTCCCTTGACTTATCCGTTGTTTACGGTATTGTTTGGTTGGCCATCATGGTGCTTGGGCTTTGGTCGGTAAGCAAGCTCACAGAAACGGAGATCCCAGGTGGAGATTTTAAGCTCCTGTGTGCGCTTAGCTTCACCTGCGGGCTTATAGAAATCGCAATAATCCTTGCGCTCGCGGCTCTTGGCACTCTACTCGTGAGCATGACTTTGCACCAGAAAATCCTTCGTAAAATACCCCTTTGTACCTATATTGCACCGGCATATATCCTCAGCCAAGCCGCCTTGTGGGGGGTGATGGCAATGCAGTAAAATCGTAGGAATATACAGGCAAATTAACATTCGGAGGTAAATCATGAAGAAAAAAACAGCAGTATTAGCATTAATTTTGTGCCTATGCTTATCTCTTAGCATAGCAGCACAGGCAAAAGAAATTCCTATTTATTCGGACATCACTGGAAAGCAGCAGTACACCATCGGGAGCGACGACTTCACTGTGAAGTTCAATGGCGAGAAGGTGGATTTTCCCGACGCTCAGCCCTTTGTGGACGAGCACGACCGAACCTTAGTCCCTCTTCGCTTCGTAACGGAAAAGATGGGCGCTGCCGTCACATGGAACGAGAAGTCCTCGTCTGCCACAGTGGAAAAGGACGGCACAAGGGTTGATGTTGCCGTCGGAAACAGCAACATCACCGTTACAAAAAACGGCGAAGCCTCCACCGTTGTCATGGACACAGAAGCGGTGCTTAAGGACGGTAGAACCTTCGTCCCCGTCCGCTTCGTAGCAGAAGCCCTCGGCGCTTGGGTGGGCTACTCAGACCTTTTTAACACCGCACAAATCTATGATGATGTGCTGACCCCGAAAGAAATATCAAGACTTCACAGCTACCCCGACCAGACGTGGGAGGAATATTTGAAGCTCACCGGAGAGAAGTCCTACGGTGTCACAAACGAGAACTGGGAAAAAAGCTTTCCGCAAATTGCCTACTTCACAGGCACAGGTGAAAACGGCTTCTCAAACGCCAATGAGTGGACAATTGAAATGCCTAAGGGCTCAGTTTCAAAATCCATACCAAGCATGAAAGCAGAGAGCTACACAGGTGTAATCACTAAAAACAGCTATAAATACGGCGAGCAGGAGAACATCATCTGTGACAAAATAGCCTTGGCCGAGGCGATTTACGGAGCGGCAGTGCAGCTTGGCGAAGTGAATGGAAAGCTCCGAACTGACTTGAGCTGTGTGATGGCGTCCCGTCATCTCTCCGATGGAAACCTGCTGGTGCGTGGTGTGCTGACAATGGACGTGCCCGAGGACGCAAACACAGCGGAGCTCTCCGGGAAATTCGGTATGGTGGGACTTAAAGCTGGCGAGCACTACGAGTGTGATGTGGAGCTTAAAATTGTACTGACTGACGGCAAAATAGGCACTGTCAGCATAAAGGCTCTGGGAGGTGTTGCGTAATGAAAGCTAAAACAATAAACGACAAAGGGCTAAGGCTTTTTATGACCTTAGCCTTAATTTTTACCCTATGCCTCGGTATGGGAGCTTCGGCATATGAGATGTTCGACTTTGACTTCAATTTCGATTTCAACTTTGATTTCAATTTTGACATTCCGGACATAGGCAGCATCGACATTCCCGACCTCAGCGGTCTTAACATCCCCGATTTTAGCAACTTGGATTCAGGCAGCACAGGCCAAAGTGACCTTTACTGGTCACAGTACGATCAAAGTTATCTGAATTCAAGCCAAACGGAGATTGTTGAGCAGGCAAAAAAAGACTATGGTAAAGCTCAAAACGACTATATGAATGCAAGCTCTCAGGCAGAAAAGGATGCGGCGCAGGCGGTAATGGACAATGCCCACGCTCGCGCGGAAAGCGTTCGTGCAGATTCAAGCGGGAATTACAGCGGCGGTGCTGACGGCAGCAAGTACATTCCTCTCGGCGGAGGCGGCTATTACGGTGGCGGAGGCTATACTCCCAGCTACAGCTACTTCACTATCAGCGCAAGTGCCGGTGGCGGCGGCAGCATTTCGCCCAGCGGCAGCACCTCTGTAATTGAAGGAGGCAGCCAAAGCTTTTCCATTACCGCGAACAAAGGCTTCAAGATTGAAAGCGTCATAGTGGACGGCGTTTCCATAGGAGCTGTCGGCTCCTACACCTTTTCCAATGTGACCGCATCCCACAGTATTTCCGCAAGCTTTGTCCCCAGTGGCAGAGTGAGCATTGGGAGCGCGGCTCTTGCCGACAAAGACGGAAAGGGAACAGTAAAAAGCGGCTATGGGATTTATGCCAATGTACAGGTGGATTTTGTTGACGTGGAAGATGTTTGTGTGACTGCAAGCTACAACTTTGGCAAGGGCACAAAGACGGTTACCCTCGAGGAAACCACAAAGAGTCGTTTTGAGTTCCCCAAAAACTCTGCAAGTCCAAGCAAGTACCGCTGTGTTTATATTCCCGTGGACACGAAGGACAAGACCTACACTGTCACATTAACAATAACCGGAACGAATGCCGCCGGCACCGAGATTTCTGCAACCAAAACAGCAGCAATCACCGTCAAGGGCGATATGTACCAGGACGATTTCAGTGGTGACAGACAATAAACCAGGTAAGCCCCTCGGAGCAATCCGAGGGGCAATTAAATGAAGAGGAGACTCTCAGAATTAAGAGGTTGACAATGCTCAAAAAATATAAATATTTGCTCTTTTCTGTACTCACTGTTGCGCTCGTCTGCACTATGAGCGCGCGCGCATTTGCCGCAGGAACAGGAGATGTGGCAGGTGCTATTGAGGGCACTTGGAACGATGCCTCCGTGCAGATTAAGACGGTGGTAAACAAGGTGGTGTTCCCCGCTATCGACCTTATCTTGGCAGTGTTTTTCTTCGCAAAAGTGGGCACCGCTTATTTTGACTACAGGAAACATGGCCAGTTTGAGTGGAGCAGTCCTGCCATTTTGTTTGCCTGTCTTGTGTTTACGCTCACCGCTCCACTTTATATTTGGCAGATACTCGCATAACGGCGGCGAAAGGGGAGCAAAACCGGTTTAATTGCAAGGGGTGTTTATGTTTTCACGGTAATCGAGCTTAGCTTTAGCATAGCAAATCCACTTCGTTTTCCGTTGGTACTGATGAATAACTTTATATATTACTTTTTTGACGAGCTTGCATCGAAAGCACGTCAACGGTGAAGACATTGATACTTCATTCGGAGCGGCATTGATAGATTTAAAATGAATGAAATATGTAAATCAAGCGGTTTCCCTGCCTCAATCAAAAGAAAAACCGGAAAAGGTAACAATCTTACTCAATTTGGTTCTGCTTAATACTTTGATAAAACAGACATGCGACCATCCAAAACCTAAGTGATTCAGGTTTTTGATGGTTGCATGTACTGCCTGCATTTACTATAAGGCCGATCCAAACAGAATGGAGGTGGTTACGGTTTGGAATAGGGCCGGCAATTATTGAAAACTAAATCGTCTATTAACCTTGACAAACAATTACTTAATTATTTGCAACAGTGATATAAACTAAATTGCAAACAAAATCTAAAAATTCGCTGTTTGCCGGACGAACGGAATTTTCGGGAAAGTAGCTTTTTGGATCATATCTACCACGCCCATCCCAAGAGATTTCTACGGCATGTCTGATAGCCCGCTCAACTCTCGAAGGACTTGAATAAAATTTTCGTGCAATTTCGGGGTATATATCTTTGGTTATACAAAGAAGATTGTTCCCATCCTCCACCAGCATCAACAGAGCTTCCCGTATGTACTGATAACCTCTTGCGTGGGGAGGAATTCCAAAATCAATAAGTGCCCTGCTGATAACGATCTCAAGCTCGGAATCGCGCGGTACCTGAACAAGACTATGTAGCATCTCTTCTGCTTGCATTTGTTAAATCAACTCCGTATTACGAATAGTTACATCCATAATGCATATCCGTTAAGATAACTGGTTTGTGACATTCTTTGTGATATTTATTTCATTATCAAGAAATTCGTGGTATTATATGGTATATATCAATAGCGTACCGGTACTTCATATAGATTTTGAGAGACAAGTGGGGATCGATATGAATAATGAGCAATCAGACTTCATTTCCGCATTACATGCAAAATATGCCTCGTCCTTGGTGCAGCTTACGTATCGTCGAATAGGCGATACCGAGCTTGCTAAAGAATTGGTGCAGGAGACCTTCCTTATAGCATGCTGTAAGCCAACTGCGATTTGCAGTCATGACAACCCTGCTGGGTGGCTGTTCAACACACTTAAAAAGCTGACCATGCGCGAGATGAAGAGAGCCTATCATTCTGAAGTCCCTATTAACTATGATTTTGCCGATGAGCATGAAGAATCATTATTATCAATGGATGTCTACATACCCCAAGGCCTCACAGATAAAGAGCGCGAGCTTATATTATGGAGAGTAAACGAAGAGATTTCTTTTGAGGAAATCGCAAATCGTAGGGGTGTTTCCGTGGTGGCTTGCCGAAAACAAGTCTCAAGAGCATTCCAAAAGTGTAGGGATCTCCTCTCAAAAGAAAAAGTTGACTCAAAATAAAACACTATGTCACAATAATGCTACCCTAACAGATATATAGGTGGGAGGTAATGAGATGAAAAGCAAAAGGCCCGTCGAGAATAACGAACTCGGCAGTGCACAGAACCGTAAAGCCCATCCGGACTTGAGCCCAAAGAGCAATTCAGAATTACTTAACGAGCTTGAAGAGAAAATGTCTGCCATGACTGAAGATGATTTCGATTTTGAACTGGTTGAACAGCATCTAAAAGTACTGCAGGACAGAGCGCCTGTTATGACCGATTACGACGAATCCGCGGAGTTTGATCGGTTACAAAATGAACATTCAGGTCTTTTTGATGAGAATATCGATTCCGGAACTCCGAATGTGAAGCGCCGTAAAAAAGCAGCGCGTTTTCTGCGTATAACTGAGGTCGCTGTTGCAGCCGTACTCTGCCTTACAATTTCTGCAAATGCGTTTGATTTCAATCCGATAAAGATGCTCATCAATTGGATGGAAGACGTGTTGCAGGTGCAAAGTGGGCCCTCCGGTCTTATGGAATTACCGGAAGGTAGCGGGAATGAGTACAAATCATTGGATGACGCTCTTTCGTCAAAAGGGGCTGATTCTGGTGGATGCCCAACATGGATACCGACTGATTATAGTTTGCTAAATGTATCCGTCAAATCATCAGAATTAGTTACTAATTTTGTGGCATATTATTCATCCAATCGCGGGGATATTATTATAGAAGTAACTAAGTTCAATTCGAATTGGAATGGGACAAGCGAAAAGAACCCCGGAGGATATATCTACGAGCATTCGGGATATGAATATTATATTGTTTCGAATTTTGAAGACTCAAAGGCGGGATGGACGAGCGGTTCCAGCACGTATTTAATCGACGGGAAAATTACGGAAAAAGAAATAAAAAAAATGATTGATTCTATACAAAGGGAGCATTGATATGTTAAAAAAGAAAGCAATTTCATTAGTTATGTCAGTTTTAATGGCGTTTTCACTGTGTGGCAACGCATTTGCTGTAAGCGAAAATTCAAATATTAATGTTATAAATGCAAGTGCGTATTTAAGTACATATAATGTAGCACTATCAGCCCAAGCAGACCATCGAATGGCAATAGGCGTAACTGTTACTGGTACAAGTATTATGGATAAAATTGGGGTTTCAATAATAGATATTGATCAAAAGATAAACGGAGTATGGAGCGACTATAATACTTTGTACGCTCTCTATAATCCGAATTTTTATCAGTATAATACAACGAGTTATGTTGATACTATATCGTTTTATGGGACTCAAGGAGTTCAGTATCGCGTTTCACTGACTGTTTACGCAGGAAAAGGTAGCGGCAGTGATACGGGAATCCTTACTTCATATACCGTAACATGTAAATAAATTTATTAATCTCATTACCCCAAGAGACGACGGACATTATACCGAATGTCCGTCGTCTCTTTTAACGTTCATTTTGGCTGTAACACAATAATCGCGGGATGCCGGTATCACTATGTGTGACTATTGAACGTTTAGTTTTTTTATCAGAGTGTGTTCCGCTGCAAACAGCTTAAGTGTTTACGGTGGGCGCACTTGACACCCCGCATCCCCGAGTGTCAAATCTGCCCCGCCGTATTCACTTAAGCGCTTTAACCATATTTGGGCATTGCTTTGGAAAATTCTTATATAAATATTAACAAAAAACAGGCATTATGACAAAAAATTGCATAAGCAATGAGTTGATGTCACATTCTGCAACTCTAAAGGGATATACGGGTAGCATCATAAAAAGCGAACAATCCTCATCAAATTGAAAGGAGCTGATTCCAATGATTTAGTTACAATTTGAGTACTTATAATGGAACGGTAAATCTAACTAAACTACAGATGTTAATGAAAGGATTATTTTATGAAAAAAATTATATCAATTATAATTGCGCTTGCAATGTGTGTATCTCTTGTTCCCTCGGCATTTGCCGAAAACTCAAGTACGGAATCTACAAGTACGAACCAGCTATTGTCCAGCGAAATTAAAACCATAGATGGTATTGATTTTGAGGTTAACAGATATAGCGATAACGGTTATATCGTAGAAACTATAGGATTAGCATCTACAAATGAAGACGTTTATGCTGATGACCTAAAAAATGCTCTGAAACAATTGGATGATAGTAGGATGCTTCAGCAGAGTGCATCCCAGAGCGTACTTTCAAATCCTATAGGTCAACGCTCTTCCGTAACAAAAACAGAATATTTCTCCAATTCTGGTGTTAATCCCTCCAATAATAGGTATGCTGCATGGCATTATTGGTCTTTTACTTCAAATGGCTTTTTGGGAACTTTGACACTAAACGATGGATGGCTAAAGGGCGGGGTTGAAGAGAACCCGGCACCATCACAAATTCAACTATCGGAAACCATTACCGTCCATGGTCTTGTTGGATCTATTTCTTGGCCCGCAGGAGTATCGGTTACTCCGGGTTCCAATAGTTCTTCTTGGACCTCGCTGGGTTACACGAACACTCTTGAAGCTACAGCCTACAGGTCCGCTACTTCTGCAACGCGTACAAGTTGGATAGGATTCCATATGACAGTTGTTTCATCCTCAACCTGCTATGTCGGGTCAGCATCATATTCTGCTGCTACACAAAGCTCACTAGACTACGCTTATACTACATAAGTCTATTATTTTTAAGCTGCGGAGATCGTCTGCGGACACTCCACAACAGCAATAATACCCTTGTAATAAGAGGCAAAATATTGCCTCTTATTACAATTAACAAGGAGATATTCCTGATGAAGAATAAAAGATGGTTGACGGTTTTAATTCTCATATTTGCAACATTATTTTCAGCTTGTACAAGTGATCAAGACATTAAATCCATAAAAATTAGTCGAGATGCATTTTGTAATGCCACATCTTTCATGGAGAGTAAAGATGGTGGATACCATGAATTACAAGGTTCAGAATCAAATGCCAAAGCTGTGTTGGAAGATACATACTATTCATTATCTTCCTTAAAATTATTAAATCTATTAAAAGATGCAAATACAACATCCATAAAAAAGCATCTCGGTTATATCAAATATAAAGACGTAATTTTTAATAATGATACGGATATAAACTCGGCGTATCTGTTTTTTAAAGTATCTGAGTTAGTAGGATTTAAGATAAATGAATCCTTAGCTAAGGATATTCAAGATTATGTATCGAGTCTTCAAAGTAAAGAAGGTTATTTTAATAGAACTAATAATGAACAAGCAATAGATTCTGGAAATTCTGAAAAAAGCAGTTTAGATCCTGCCATATTATCAAACTTAAAACGAGCAATATATATTTTGAAAGATTCTATATCTGAAACAAACAAAGCTTTAGTAATAAGTTGTATTTCGCGATTGTTAGATAGTATTGATGAAAGTTCTTTTATTATAGATGATTTGGCAGTAATTGAATTAGCTATTGATGTAGAAGATACTTTTGCTCTTTCTGAAAAAACTTTTTATCTTAATAGATTCGCTAATTATTGTAACAAATGGATTGATAACTTTAATAATCAAACAAGTGAAATTTTCTTACTTGAATATCTGTCTCGATATGCTTCCAAATATTTCAAACCTTCAATATACAATAATATTAATGAACAAATAATGAGTTATTATAATGAAGGGACTTTTTTACTTTACTCAAATAGTCAAATATCAAATATTTCATTTGTTGATTCTGCTTTGAGAGCATTATACTATATTAATGTATCATTAAGTAATGAAAAAATAATTAAAATAAGGGATACGATTATTGACAGCGAGCTATATGATGGAATGTTTTCATTTATTTCTATCCCATCGACTTTTGAATCAAGCTATTACAAATATTTAATTACAGATTTACTAAATCAGAAAGATACTGATTTAGTAAATTACGTAAGTAGCAGTATTCAAGATGGCTTTGATACTAAAGCTGACGAACCATTTTATTTGGCTTTGTTAGCGGAATTGTTGCCAATCCAATATAATCATCAAAAAATATTTCAATACATTAGTAAAATACTAGCTGATCCTAATGATAGTAACATACCAATTGATTCATTAGCTTTATGTATTGCTACTGCAAACCAAATTGGATATCATTTTTCCGATGCAAATATTTCTAATATTAAAGGTTACTTGAAAAGTGTTGAAAATGAAGTTTTAGAAGCAGATAAAAGCAGAGCAGATAAAGTCCAAGAAGGCATTTTGTTAAAACTGCTAGATTGCTATATAATGCATATGATAGGGCAACCATATTCGAAAGAATACATACTGGCAATTGCAAAAGAATTCTCTAAAAATATAGATTTCATCAAAGAAAAGCTATATATTGGTAGTTGGTTAGTAACAGTTCTTAAGCAAAAAGGCATTGTATACAATGAAATTGACTCATATATATTAATAACGAAAAGCTTAATAAAAGAAGCGTCAGAATACAATAATGGTTTATTTTTTAAGTATTCCGATAATTTTGCGATGACTTTTAAATCAACATATGACATTATTACTACACTAGATTATTTTAAGGCAATAGAATTAGTATAAAATTAGCTCGCGACTTCAAAATACGGCCCGCAAAAACAAACTATGGCATTATGCCTTGATTGAAAGAAAGGAATATAATAAATGAGAAAAAAGATTATTATGGCAGTTCTCTCAATTCTACTTATTGCTTTAATAATATATAATCAAGGTTTTGCATTTAATCCACTAACGGCGGCTGAAAGAAATCAGTATGTTTCAGCTGATGCAAAAGTAATAAGCCAAGCGGTAATCGGAAACCAATATCTATTTGTTTTCGAGAAAGATGAAGAGTATCAAGCCATAATTGTACAGAAACACTTGGTTTTGTGGAAATCCAACAATTGGTCATTTCATTCAAAGAAGTCTTCGGATCTTATAAGGCTTATATCTTATTGCGGAGTATCTTTGGATGATCATACTGGGATTACCGCAGTATTTATCCAGAATTTTGATGATAATGTTTCATTCGTGAAAATTGGTACAGGTTCTGATGAGCAAGAAAAAAACGTTGTTCCCGGGGAAATCATAGTCTTTACATTGTCAAAGCTTATTGATTTTAAAGATTTAAATGCTATAGCATATTCCAATGAATTGTCACCATTATATAAACTGGATAATAAAATAAAGGACGGAGCTATAT
>JAYFQM010000045.1:0-15475 GCA_034927185.1 Oscillospiraceae bacterium
GCGTGGGAATATTCATTTATGACCAGCGCAGCAATGATGCCCGGCAGGATGTATATCAGCGAAGATTTTCCAAAGTTTAAATTCAAATAATATAAGAACTTAGATACTAGATCATTCACGGAATTACCCCTTTATGCAAAAAAATAATATATCTAATATATTTTAATACATTTGTGCTATTTATACAATAAAAAGAAAAAACCCGGCTTAAAGCAAGGTTTAAGGGGCGCGATGTTTTTTCACATTCTTCTTTGTCTGATCTTCAAGCTCTCGGAGATATCTGTCGTAGTCGGACTCAAAAAGTCTGTCCTGAATTTTGAACTATTAAGTATTTCTTAATAGTTGCCTCCGGTTCCAGTTCATTGTCATCAAAAACTTTTTTGATATGTTGGTTGATTGCAGGCACAGATACATCATATAGAGTCGCCATCATCTTCTGCGTCAGCCAGATATTTTCGTCCTCATATCGCATTTCATAGCTGTCCTGACTGTCACCTGTTGATGCGACAAAAGTCAGATACTCAGCGGCAGAACTGCGGATTGTAATCTCATTTTTCTTTCTCTTTGCCATATCGTCTCGCCCCCTTACAGCACTTTTACGCTCATAAAGTTATCATCCTCTATGTAAATATTCTCGGCGGTGTCCCAGTTTTTGCTCTCCCTCATGCAGGATTGCAGCAAGTCAAAATTCACTTTTCCCCAGTTACATCATCAGAAAAGATTTCAACGAGCTTTACTGATATAATTTTTTTCATCAAGGTGGCTCTTATAACTCTCTAATTCTTTGTTCATTTTCAATTCATATTTTTCGATAAGTGGTCAGCTATTTGGTTTGCCACCAGTAGGATAATTCCGCTTATGTTATTCATTTTCCAAGTTTCACCTTATTATATCAAAATTTGTCTATACCATACAAGGTGATTTGCGTATATGGGGATCTGATATATATTCATGCAAAAGCAGACAGCCTATATCCCGCTGTCTGCCTTTACTATATAATAATTTACCTGTTACAATTTCCGAACCAATATATAAAGGAGTTTTTCAAGTTATTCAGGAAGGTGGATTTATTTACGTCGGTATCGCACACAAGATTATACCTTCCTACCTCTTTATCATTAAGGCTGACTACAAGCTCCCCGATCTTTTCATCCTTTTTAAGAGGAGCATTAAGTATCTCGGGTACTTCGGCCCTCTTTGCTATATTTTTCTCTTCACCCTTATTCAGGAGGACCGAAATATCGCTTTCCGCAACTGCATTTACCTTCAGCTTACTGCCTTTTGACACCTTCACTTCCTGTACTTTCTCGCCTTTTTTTACTGCAACCATGCTGTTGAAATTTGCAAATCCGTAGTCTATAAGCTTCCGTGCCTCTTTATTTCTTATATCTACTTTCGGAGAACCCATCACCACGCTTATGAACCTTAAATCATTTCTTTTTGCGGTCAGAGATATACAATATCCTGCTTCATCTGTCCATCCCGTCTTTATGCCGTCCACATCGTCGTAGAATCTTACCATCTTGTTCTTGTTGACTAATTCCCTCAATACATTGTTTTTCTTGCCTACATAGACCTTGACCATGTACTTTGATATGAAATCGAATATCTTTTCATGCTTCAGAAGCTCCCTTGACAATACAGCCAGATCATAGGCCGTAGTCACATGCCCATCTTCAGGAAGACCGTTTGGATTAAGGAAGTTGCTTTCGTTGGCACCCAGCTCTTTTGCTCTCCTGTTCATCAGCTTCACAAATTCCTCTTTGCTTCCGGATATATGCTCAGCCATTGCAATGCAGGCATCATTTGCGGACTCTACGGCTATACCGTACATGAGCTCTTTTACCGTCCTGACCTCACCTGCCTCCAAAAGCAGCATGGTGCCCTTATTGTTCTTGCTGGAAGCCTGAGGGCTTATTGTGACCTTATCATCATAGCTTATCTTCCCTCTGTCCAATGCCTCCATTACCAGGAGCATCGTCATTACTTTGGTAACACTGGCAGGAGCTAATTTCTCATGAGAATTCTGCTCATATATAATTTTTCCGGTGCCGTAATCCATAAGTACTGCCGATTTGCAGTTCAGATTCATATCATCTTCCGCATATATCGGAACTATTATTCCAATAGAAGCAAGCGCAAAAATAATAATAAAACATATCAGTTTTTCAGATACTTTATTTATTCTTAATAAATAATTCATAATGATCCTCCTACAGGCTTAATTTATTCTTATATTTCCCTGGAGGCTTAAGTGTTATGCAATAATGCAAGAATCATTGACAATGACCCTAATATTTGATATTTTATAATTAAGAATGATTATTAAGGAGGAAATATTATGAAACTAAAAGGCAAAGTTGCGATAGTGACAGGTGCAAGTTCAGGTATGGGACGAGATATAGCATATCATTACGCTAAAGAAGGTGCCAATGTAATTGCAGTGGCAAGACGTGCGGAAAAATTGAACCAGCTTGTGGCGGATGCTGCAGGACTTGAAGGCAAAATAACCGCATATTCGGCTGACCTGGCGGACAAGGAAAAAGTAGAAGGAATGATCGACGAAGCAATAAAATCTTTCGGGAAAATCGACATATTGGTAAACAATGCGGGTATTATGGACGATATGAGCGGTATCGGCGAGGCCGGGGATGAAATGTTCGATAAAGTTTTTACCGTAAACGTCAAAGCTCCGTTTTGGGCAATGAAAAAAGCAGTCGGATACTTTAAAAAAGCAGGAAGCGGAGTGATCGTAAACATAGCCTCCATAGGCGGATTGTACGGATGCAGGGCGGGTGTCGTATATACGGCCAGCAAGCATGCTATTGTGGGCATGACGAAAAATACTGCATATATGTATGCAAACCAGAACATCAGGTGCAATGCAATATGCCCCGGCGGAATTGAAACAGAAGTGGCGTCAGGGGAATTTATGAAGAACATCAATCAGGAAGGAGCCGCCCGTGCCACCCTGGGCATGAATACAAATCCCCGCATGGGCAAGGGAAATGAGATCGCAGCGGTGGCCGTGTTCCTGGCAAGTGACGACGCCTCATTCGTAAACGGACAATGCATCAGTGTAGACGGGGGCTGGACGGCATATTAGCGGAATTGCGCAATAATCTCAAGTTTGCATAACCTTCTGCTTTTGTGTCATCAACAACACAAGCCACAATTAGCTTCTTATGAACGTCGAGACCACAGCATTTCTTGTAAATTACATCCGTAAAGAAAACTCCTGGCACCAACTGATCGATGGAGCTAATTTCTATATTGTTTTCTTTCATCTTCATAATCTACTGCGAACATAACGGTACCTCACTTTTTCTGATACTGTTATATTCGACAAAAAGTCCGAGAATTCTTTTGGTTTTCTGAATTTCTCGGACTTTTTTATACTTTGTCTACAGTCTAAAAGCCGGGGATTTCTCCCCTGCTTCGCATTTATACTTTCTGTGTGTAATTTAAAGAAATCCAACCGTTCCGGCTGGTTGAGTTTGTACGAATCAAACGGATAAACCTTCACGCCGTTTGGCTTTTTGCATCGTCCCATCCATTGCGGGAGCAAGCCGCCCAACTAGAACGCCGTCATTCAAAACAATATCATTCCCAATGTTGGAAATCAGTTCCGGGAAGTATCTTTCAAGAATTGAAATCAACTTTTCAAATACGTCCGTTATCACCTGTGCTCCTGACTTTTGCCTACAGCAGCGCAGAGAAATCAGACCCGGTATAGAGAAATACTACGCCGCACATTGTGACTGCGCCGGTTACAATCGCTCTTTCATTGAACAGCAACTTAGGATTGTGCAGCGCCAGTTTGCTGTTTGCGCGCTCATCATAAGTGCCCAAGCGGAAAAATGCTCCGGGGATCTCATCCAGATAATATGCGAAATCTTCGCTGCCCATGGAGAGCGATTCCAGTGGCAGCACATATTCGGGGCCAAGCAACTGTGAAGCGGATTCCGCCACGATGTCCACCAGCGCATCCGTTGTAATCAGCGGTGGACAGCCCACTACATATTCCGTCTCTGCCTCTGCATTGAGACTTTGCGTCATCAAGGTGGCCATACGCTCAATGCTGGCGCGGATGTGTGTGCGCGTCTCTGGTGAAACCGTGCGCACTGTGCCCTCCAGCACCGCTTCCGAAGGAATGATGTTCGCAGTCGTTCCAGCCGTCAGCTTCCCGACCGTTATAACAGCGGGCTCCGTCGGATTCAATTCGCGGGATACGATGGTCTGAAGCTGCGTAATCAAATAGCCTGCCACTACCACTGGGTCAGCTGTCTTATGGGGATGGGCCGCATGGCCGCCTGCTGCGCGGATCGTGATGCGGAAGCGGTCTGCTCCGGCCATCATCGAACCTTTTCGTACCCCGATATATCCCGCGGGCATGTCGGGCCAGGTGTGGGCAGCAAAGATAGCGTCGACCTTCGGATCTTTCAAACCGCCGTTTTGAATGACGGTTTGCGCCCCTTGCAACCTTTCCTCCGCAGGTTGGAAAATAAATTTGACCGTTCCGCACAGGAAGTCGCGGTATTCAGAGAGCAGTCTGGCGCAGGCAAGCATTGCCGCTGCGTGGATATCATGTCCACAGGCGTGGCAAATTCCCTCCCGCGTGGAGGCAAAGGAAAGACCCGTGCGCTCGTCCAGAGGAAGAGCATCAATGTCCGCGCGAAGCGCGACGGTCTTTCCCGGAAGTGCGCCGCGTAAAAGGCCGATCACGCCGGTCTCCTCTCCGCTCAGCTTGATCTCTATTCCATATGACTGCAATTCTTTTTCAATGCGTTTGCATGTCTCAAATTCCTGGAATGCTGTTTCCGGTTGCGAATGGATGGCGCGGCGAATTGCCACGAATTCCTCCTCCAGTTCGTTGGCTCGTTTCACTAAGGAAGCCACCGTTTCACCCTCCTCTGATATAGTTTTTATAGATATATCATATTTCCTTTCTTGTGTCGACTATTCTTTGCGTTTTGAAGTTCTCTGTTATAAAAAACCTCCTATGATGAGTAATCCCATCATAGGAGGCCTCTTATGCCTAAGCTTGCTGCAATGCCTGGGAAACTCACAATTTTATTGTTCGCCTGTTTTTTAACCCTTTACCGCTATTGCATCCAGTTCAACCGTTGCCTTGCCTGCCAGAGCGGTCACAACAATCAGGGTTCTGGCGGGGGGATTCACCGCAAAGCACTCGCAATAAATCTTATTGAAAGCAGCGATATCATCTTTATTTGTCAGGATGACCGTCATCTTGACAACGTCAGACAAAGTGCAGCTCTGTTCTTCCAGCACGGACTTCAAACCGGCAATGGCAAACTTCGTCTGCTCTTCGACCGAATCTGGGATCGTGCCTGTTGCTGGGTCGATTCCGACTTTACCGGAAACGTAAAGCGTATTGCCTGCCCATACTGCCATGGAAAACGGGCTCCCACTCTTTTTAGGAGGAATAAACTGTTTCATTCTTTGTTCCTTTCTTACAATAAAAAATGATGTATCTTATTGATTGTTAAATGTTCTTCAATTATTTGCCAAGCGTAATCGTCTTGACGTCCAGAGAGTCGTCCAGCTTCTGGACCCAGGAGATACCGTCCGCCCTGCCAAACACGGAGCGAGGCTCACAGATGAAAGCAAGACCGGCGTCTTCGTTCATAGCAAGCAGAGCTTCCTGCAGGTAGGCTTCGTGAGCATCCGAATCAACCGAGACAGCGGCTTTTCTCATATTCTCATCGAAGGTATCATTCTTCCAGATAGCATATGCCTGGTCAGAGATGAGATAGGAGTTTGCAGTATAAGCGTCAAACGCGGGAGACCAATACCAGCCAATCAGCCATGCGCCTTTAGAGGCTTCCTTCTGCTTCAGACCGTCCAGGAAGGTGCCCCACTCCCAAACCTTAACTTCGACTTTGATGCCAAGTTCACGCCACATACCGGCAATAACCTCAGCGATTTCCTTGTCGTTCGGATATCTGCCCTGAGGAGTATTCAGGGTGATCTTGAAGCCATTAGCATAGCCGGCTTCGCTCAGCAAGGAAGCGGCCTTATCGGGATCATAGGTGTAAGGATTGCAGTCGGGGTTATAACCGGAAACGCCCTCGCTGGCCATCTGGCCGTCCAGAGGAGTGGCAAGACCCTGGCAGATACCTTCAATCAGAGCTTCTCTATCGATTGCATAATTCAGAGCCTGACGAACCTTGGCATCAGCAGTCGGAGCAGAGGAATCCAGAGCCTGAAGGTGCATGACCAGACCCATTGCCATGGGGGAGTTAATGGTACTGTAGCCGGAAACTGCGTCAACCTGACCAATGGAGGTGGAGGGGATATTGTAAGAGATATCCACGTCGCCTGCAAGCAGAGCAGAAACTCTGGTGGAAGCTTCGGGAACGATCTGCCAATAGACTTCCTTTACTTCGGGAGCATTTCCCCAATATTCCTCATTTGCGGACATAACGATGTTCTGATCGGGAACCCAGGAAACGAACTTATACGCACCGGTACCGACGGGGTTCTGAGACAGGAAGGAAAGTTCGTTTTCAGTGCAATACTGCTGGGGCACCATGTAAAGAGCATCCAGATAGGTCAGAAGCAGAGGATACGGCTCGTCGGTGATGAGGTCGACCGTGTATTCATCGACAACCTCAGCGCTCTTCAAAGGAGCCAGCTTAACGGTCTTGATGGAGTTGAGGTCGGTATCCCAAATTCTATTTACATTGTACTTAACGGTCTCAGCGTTGAAGACTTCACCATTGTGGAACTTCACGCCCTGACGGAGATAAAAACGAAGAGTGTTATCGTTGACCTGCTCCCATTGCTCTGCCAGCAGGGGGATAATCTCACCGTTTTCGTTAATCCTAACAAGGCCTTCGAAAATGCAGCGATAGATATCCTGAATGGAACGGGTATCATCGGTGTAGGGGTCCAGGCTGTTCGGGCCGCCGCCGATTGCGATGGTCACGGCTTTGGCCTCATTTGCGTCGCCCTGCTGCTGCCCCTGCTCCTGCTGAGTCTGGTTGCTGCAGCCTACCGTAAGGACAGTGCATGTCAACATAGCCAATGCAAGTAAAAATGCTTTAAAACGTTTCATTGTTTTAATTTCTCCTTTCATCAAATCGTAGGCTTCATTATTTCATCTTAGTTCCCTGTGCGGGAAAACATGTGAAATTACTACCGATCACCTTCTTCCTCACATGGTAAATTTGCGGTTTGAAATCATTCAATAGAAGTGGAGAACTGCATAAAACCCACTGCCGTCAGCCGCATTACTCCATCTTAAGCACTCTGCGCATAAAGTCGCCCAAAATCGTAATCGACGCGCAGGTGACAAAGATTGCAAGGCCTGGAATCGTCGAGACCCACCAAGCAACCGCCAGCACGCCTCTGCCGTCGGATGTCATAAGGCCCCAGCTGGAGCTGTCTGCGGGAACACCCATACCGATGAAGCTGAGCGCGGATTCCAGCAAGATCATTCGGGCTGCTTCCGTCGTTGCAAGTGTAGTGATAATGCCCATTACGTTCGGAACGATATGCTTAAAGAGAATCCAAGTGGAGGAGGCACCCATCGAGACAGATGCTCTCACATAGTCCATGGAACGCAATGTGATTGCCTGCGAACGCGCCATACGCGCGTATCTCGGCCAGCTCGTAATGGAAAGTATGATAATAACGCTCCACAGCGAAGGGGCGAAAATCGATGCAAGCGTCAGTGCCAGGACAAAGAACGGAATCGACATCTGCGTATCAATAATTGCGCAAGTGACCAAATCTAGTACGCCGCCGAAGTAGCCGGCCATAACGCCAATTACAACGCCAAGCATACCGGCGAACAAAACACTGGCAAGGCATACAAGCAGGGATACTTGGCTGCCGTAAATGACTCTACTCAGAATATCACGGCCCAACTGGTCCGTACCGAAGATGTTCTCTGCGTTCGGTGCTGTCAAAATGTTTCTGAGGTTCTGCTTAAGGGGATCCATCGGAGCCAGCTGATTGGCAAAAATCGCGCAAATAACGATAATCAAAAGGATAATTGCAGCGATGTAGTGTGTCGACTTTGCAAGATAGCGAGCTCGCAGAAAAAGTCTTCTGTTATTTGAATTCTTCATACTCTTCTCCTCTTATCTCATTCGAACACGAGGATCCAGCACTGAATATGCCAAATCGACGAGCAGATTAACGAGCGCAACAGTAACTGCGCACACCAACACGAACGCCTGTGTCAGGGCAAAGTCTCTGTCAAATATCGCCTGAACAGCCAGACGGCCCATGCCGGAGTAACCGAAGACAACTTCCGTAACAACGGATCCGCCCATCAGCGAGCCGAACTGCATGCCGACCGCCGTAATCGTGGGCAGAGCAGCGTTACGGATTACGTGCTTTATAATCACTTTCCGCTCGGTCAAGCCTTTTGCTCTTGCAGTTCTGACGTAATCCTGACCCATGACCTGAAGTACGCTAGTACGGACGATACGGGCATACATACCCGCTTCAAAAGTACCCAGCGTGATCGCCGGCAAAACCATATGCTTCCAGGTTCCGACACCGGAGGACGGAAGCCAGTGTAACTTCACGGCAAACAGGAGAATCAGCATAAGCGCCCACCAGAAGGTCGGGATGCTCTGGCCAAGCAGAGACACGGTGGAAACGATGCTGTCCGTGCTGCTACCAGCTTTTCTCGCCGCCAGGATGCCTGCCGGAATTGCAATAAGAAGCGCAACGCACAATGCGACTAAAACGAGTTTTAATGTTTGAATATACGGCAGTTTGATAACCTGCAAAGCGGGAAGTCCATAGCTGAATGAGTTTCCTAAGTCTCCGTGCACAACTCCCACTAGGAAGTAATAAAACTGCTCTATCATCGGGCGGTCCAATCCCAGGTTCGCGCGCATGGCAGTGATCTGTTCCGGGCTGGCGTCAAGCGGAAGGTAAAGAGACACAGGGTCTCCGCTCAAGCGCACAAGGAAGAAAACTATGGCAGCAATTCCAAGCAAGGAAAGTAACAGCGTAACTAAACGCTTACATAAATAGATAATAGAATCCTTCAAAATAGCCCTCCTTGTCTCATGTACTTACGAAATCTTCAAGCTGCTCCAATCCGCGGATCTCGATAAAATCTTTCCTCCGGAAGGAGTGATAAGAATAGTATCTTCAATATGCATAATTGAGTGCATATTGCGGTGTGCCGGCTCAAGATTGATGACCATATTCTCTTCCAACACAGTTTCGTCATCCGGACCGATGATGGGAGAATCATGCAGGCCAAGACCCAGAGCATGTCCGGTGATCGTGTAAGCGTAAATCAGATCGTTCTGCTTGAACAGGTCAAGGCACATATCGTGCAGTTCCCTTGCCTTCACGCCCGGCTTTGCCACGTTGATTAGCTTGGTATGGATATTGTAGAGAATCAGCCAATATTCTTCCTGCTCAGCGGTAGGAGTACCGACAACAATGGTTCTCGCCAGATCGGACATGTAACCGGAGAACGTGCCGCCCGCATCGGTTCTGAGAATCTCACCGTTTTCCAGCGGACGCTCCGCGCCCTTGGGGTGAGAGAGCGCTGCGTTGGGGCCGGCGCCCAGCTTGATGTCACCCGCGATGTCCGCGCCGTTTCTCAGCAGGTATGTACCGATATTGTCCTGAATCGACTTTTCCATAACGCCCGGTTTTGCGCCAGCAAAGGCTTCATGGATCGCGCGGTCCGTTGCCAAAGCCGCTTTTTCAAGAATGGCAATCTCGCGAGGAGTCTTGACCATGCGGATACGGTTTGTGATGTTATCCGCCTGAACGAATTCAGCCTCAGGAAGTCTTTCCTTCAATTCATCGTAGAAGAAAGCGGCGAGCGCGATTTTCTCGACACCAATCTTTCCTCCGGACAGACCCCACTTCGAAACCACCTGCTCAACGAGTTCAATCGGAGAATCCACATATTCTCTGTAATAGACAATGTCGTGGATCTGCGAACTCTTCTCTGCCAAAGGCTTCTGTATAATACAGGCAACCATAACCGGTTTTCCGTATGCAGGAATGATAATAGCGGTGAGTCGCGTGGGAATCGTTCTTGCAGGAATGTTATATGCCTGGGTCAGGTAGAACACGCTGTCATGAGCAGTTGCAACGAATACATCCAAGCCCTGCTCTTTCATCATCTTTTGAATACGTTCTATTGCCATGAAATCACCACCCAATAAAAATAATCAAAGCTCTGCGTAGTTGTAAACCAGATTGATAAAGGAAGCCTCCAGCTCGCGCAGACCGGGTCTATAGTCACCGCTTTCGATAACCAGACACTCATCCGGGCCGGCGTTGCCGCCCACAATGATACCGTTGCCAAAGCCTGCCAAAACCTTAATGCCGAGCTTGCCGGAGATGATGCCGGCCGGGTTGCTCGCACTCTTTCTTGGCCAAATCAAAGTCTCGTTGGGGCTGCCCTTGAACGTCTTGAGAGCGGCCTGAACGAGGTCGTCTTCCATGTCGCTGCCGGTCGAACCGTAGCCGCCCATCACGTCGAGTGTAATATCGGAGAAACCGTGAGAATCCAAATGCTTGCGAATGGCGCCAAGCGTCTGATCGAACGTCATGTTGCGGGGCATTCTGATGTCAAAGCGGGCAATCGCCTCCGTGGGCAGCGTAAACATCGGCGTACCCTGGCCGGTATAGCCGGCTCTCAGACCGTTGATGTTCAGCGTCGGGTAGAACAGATAGCGATTTAAAAGCTCGCGGCCTTCCAAATCAAGGACAAATTTGTTAACCTTGCCGGGCTGGCCGGAAACATAGGGAAGGACGTCTTGCAGTGGCTTGTCTGCAAACTGCTCCAGCAGACGGTCCATCAGCTTGTTTTCAGCCTCCGTAGGCTCTGTGATACCTTCGCCAAAGCCTTCGATGATGATTTCCTGCGTTTCCGGATTAAACATTGTCGACAGGGCCTGCACCAGGCGCCAAGCAGGGCTGTCCACCACGCACTGTGCCGAGCCATGGACAAAAGAGCCTTCAGGGCCGCGGCCCCACTTCTCACCGCTGACCTTCATGTCAAGATGGATAAAGCCCTTGTTACCAAGCGTAATGATAGGAACGCCGGACGGAGACACGCTGGCCTCTGTGCAAAGGCCGTAATCAGCCTTCGAGAGTCTGTCCTTATACTTGTCGATCATGAAGGAAACGTTTCTGCTGGCCAGGAACTCTTCGCCTTCGATCAGAAACATAACATTGATCGGGAGCGTTCCATCGATTTCGATGATTTTCTTCAGCGCATTGATAAAGGTCAAAATTGGTCCCTTATTTTTGATACCTCTTCCGAAAAGTACCTTCTTAAAAGGAGCCTTTTCACCCACGACTGCGCCGAAAGGATCTACCGTCCAGCCGTTGCCGACACTGTTGCTGTCAAAATAGCCATATACAACGAGCGTCTTGGGCTGCTTTGCATCGTAATAGCCCCAAACACCAGGGAAACCGGAAGTTTCGATCAGCTCTGCTTCCGTGCAACCGAGTTCTTTCAGATGCTTCAGCACCAACTCAGCGCACTCCTGCATACCGCGTCCTTCCACGCTGATGCTGGGCTGAGCAATAAATTCTTTTAAACTTGCAAGGCTCTCCTCCAAGTTCTTCTCCGAATGGATAAGGCTTTCCTTTCTGGACATAAAAAGTACCTCCTAAAAATTGTGATTAACTATTTTCTTCTTTGCAGAGCAAATCAGAAAATAGCATGGGATTTAGCAAAAATTGTACCAAAGCATTACACTTTGTTTTGAAAACTGTTTATTTGTTATAGAGGCAGCATGCTACCTGATGATCGCCGCCGATTTCCAAGAGCGGCAGGTCATTCTGGACGCATCTTTCGCTTGCGTAGGTGCAGCGCAGTGCAAAGCGGCAGCCCGGTTTGGGATTAATCGGATTGGAAATCTCGCCCTTGATGAACGTTCTTTCCTTCTTCTCCACCAGCTTCGGAATCGGAATTGCCGCAAGAAGCGCTTTTGTATAGGGGTGCTTGGGATTTTCAAAAATTTCTTTCGCCGAAGCCAACTCAATGCACTGACCAAGGTACATAACAGCAATCTTAGTGGAAATATGCTTCACGACCGCCAGGTTGTGTGTGATGAATACATAGGTCAGGTTCATCGTCTCCTGCAGATCCATCAGCAGATTCAGAATCTGCGCCTGAATCGAAACGTCCAGCGCGGAAACCGGTTCATCGCAGATAATCAACTTGGGGTTCAAAGCCAGTGCGCGCGCCACACAGATACGCTGGCGGCGGCCGCCATCCAGTTCATTGGGATACATGCTGGCAAAGCGGGGAGACAAGCCGGCCATTTCCATGAGTTCCTCTACTCTGTCTTTCATTTCCGCTTTGGTCTTATACACATTGTTAATCAGAAGCGGCTCTGCGATAAGTGAGAAAACTTGGATACGGGAGTCCAGACTGAACAGAGGGTCCTGGAAAATAATCTGCATGTTGGGCCGCATCTTTTTCAGTTCGGCCTTGCTGCAGTTGACAATGCTTTTGCCGTCGAAAATCACATCGCCCGCCGTAGGCTTTTCCAAACCGAGAACAACACGGCCGAATGTGGATTTGCCGCAGCCGGATTCTCCAACGATGCCTAAGGTTTGGCCCTGCTCGACGGTGATGCTCACGCCATCGACGGCATGCAGCATTCCGTTTTTCACCTTGTAATGTTTCTTTAAGTCTTTTGTTTCCAGTAACGGCATAAATTCTCACTCCTCCTTAAACCTGTGGCAAACAATCTCATGCGTTCCAAACTTGTATACGAGGGGGCGAGTCGTTTTGCAGACTTCCGTACAATAGCGGCAGCGCGGATGGAACTTGCATCCCGCGGGAAGATTCAGCGCGTCGGGTATCGCGCCTTCAATCGGACTCAGGCGTTTTGCCTCGGATTTGATATCCGGAATCGCACCAAACAGGCCGACCGTGTAGGGGTGATGTCTTTCGCCTTCAAAGATGTCGCGAACGGTTCCCTGTTCAACAATCTCGCCGGCATAAACAACTGCGACCGTGTCGCAGACCTGCGCCACAATGCCGAGGTCATGCGTAATAATCATCATAGATGTGCCCAAACGTTCTTTCAGTTCCTCTACCAACGCCAATACCTGCGCTTGAATCGTAACGTCGAGCGCCGTCGTCGGTTCATCGGCAATCAGTAGCTCCGGATCACAGGCAAGCGCCATAGCAATAACGATGCGCTGCTTCATACCGCCCGAAAACTGATGGGGATAGTCCTTCTTTCTGACCGGCTGGATGCCGACCAGTTTGAGCAGATTGTCCACGCGCTCATCCAAATTGGCATTGGAATGATCGTCATGAGTTTCCAGCACTTCTTTGATTTGCTTTTCAACCGTCAGCACCGGATTGAGGACTGAAATCGGGTCTTGGAAAATCATGGCAATCCGAGAGCCGCGTAACGACCTCATCTCACTTTCAGGCATCTTGAGCAGATTTTCTCCTTTGTACAGGATTTCTCCCTGCACAACCTCGCCGACCTTGTCGGGCAGCAAACGCATAATAGACAAGCCTGTAGTTGTTTTACCGGCGCCTGTCTCTCCGACAAACCCCAAAGTCTGCTTGTAATCGATTGAGAAATCAATTCCATTTACTGCATGGGCAACGCCCTCTTCGCTTTTGTAGACTACTTTTAGGTCATTTACCTGCAACAGTTTCTCGTCCATCGTATCTCCTCTATCATAAAATAATTTTGACCGTTTGTTAGACGCCTCTTCGTTTCACATAGGGAGGTATTTTTTTGCTGAGAATATACTCCTCATCCTTTGCCGTCTCCGCTGATCAGTCTGTTCTTAATTCCATAAATGTGTTGATATACCGCAGCTCGTCCGGACACCAGGTCTCTGTCCTTGATAGCCTTCATAATGACCTCGTGTTCGCCGTTGAGAATTTCCCACTTTTCATGGCCGAGGTAATTGCGCTGTTCCAATTCACTGGTCAGCGTAAGCAGCTTTATGATCATCGACGTCAAAATAACATTACCGGTCGCTCTGGCTACGCAGGCCTCAAATGCTTTCTCCGGCTCCACGGCAGATTCCCATGTCTGTCGTTCGAAAAGCCGTTCCACTTCCGCAATTTGCTCGTCTGTTCCGCGCGTTATAAGCGTTTCAACAGCAGAAATCTCGAGGTTGATTCGGATATCCAGGATATCCAGCAAAGTGGATTTATCCAGAACGCTCTTTGGGAATGTTTTATCAAAAGCGAGCTCTGGACGTACGCTGCGCAAAAATCTTCCCTGTCCCTGTCTGCTCTCAATGATGTTCCTTGACTCCAAAATTCTGAACGTTTCCCGCAGGACTGCAGTGCCGACTCCCAGTTGCACACGCAGTTCCTTCTCGGAAGGGATCTTACACCCGGGCTTCCACTCACCTCGTTCAATAAAGCCGTTTAACTGATTGAGCACCTGCTCATATAGTCGAACCTTGTTAACTTGTTCCAATCTTGCCATATTAGTTTTTTCACACCTCCCTATTAGTCGCTAAGTTTATCATAACTCAAACTTGATCAAATTAGAAAAACACATTGAAATTCGCCATCTTCTCTTTTTTCATGCATTATAGCGTGTTGTTTAAATTTGTTAATTGTTAGTCGGTTAGTGACTATCTTTTAGTTAAAAATATCATTTTTTCACCATGTTGTCAATAGCGCAATCATAATATTTGCACTTGTGAGAAAAGTAATTTTAAAAGCAGACAAACACGGCCTCCGCTTCTGGTGGAAACCGTGTTTGTCTGCAAACTGGTGGCTATATCGCATTCCTTATTGTATTATACTGTGAATATACTTACCCGGCTTTACCTGCCTGTCGCCTATGCTGTAAGCCTCAAGGGCGGTCCGCTCCGCTTCGGTCGTATTCTCCAGATTGGTATGAAGCACGCAAAGGGTATCACCGGCAGATACTTTATCTCCTACTTTCTTTTTCATGCTTATGCCGGCGGAGAAGTCTATTTTGTCTTCCTTGGTCTTTCTCCCCGCGCCCAGGAGCATTGCAGAAACGCCTATCCCTTCGGCATCTATTGAAGTTACATAGCCGACTCTGGCCGATTTTACCTCGATATGATATATAGCCTCCGGCAGCTTTTTTGTATCATCAACTATATCAGGATCTCCCCCCTGGATCTGTATCATAAGCTTCAGCTTATCAATTGCCTTTCCTGATCTGATTATTTCCTTCAATGCGCTGTATGCCTTTTCGAAGTCTTCAAAAGCACCCCCAAGTATCGCCATATAGGCTGCAATCGTCAAAGCCACCTCGGTTTCATCCCCGGAACCTTTTCCTTTTAATACGGCAATGGCCTCAATTACTTCATTGGAGTTACCCACCTCATATCCCAGAGGCTGATTCATATCGGTTATTACCGCAACGGTTCTCCTGTTCAATGACTTTCCGATCTCAACCATTGTTCCGGCAAGCTCACAGGCTTCCTCAACGGATTTCATGAAAGCGCCGGAGCCTGCTTTTACATCAAGCAC
>JAYFQM010000083.1:0-2747 GCA_034927185.1 Oscillospiraceae bacterium
GACTTACTGTGCAAAAGAGATTTAAGGGTGCCTACGACGGCTTCGGTTTTCGGCTGCTGCGGGGGATATTCCTCCGGCACCATGGAGATAGCTCCGGACGGGCAGGCGTCCGCGCAGTCTCCACAGCCGATGCACTTTGAAACGTCAATAATGCTGTTTTCCGTGTCCGTAGCACCGGTAGGGCATACATAAAGACAAAGGCAGTCTTTAGTGCACAGGCGTATATTTCGGACCGCATACTTTTTGGGCATCCTCATTACCTCCCTTCAACCTTTTCAAATTTCCAGTTCGGCACCTTGCAAACGGGGCATACTTCCGGCAGCTTGTTTCCTATAAAAATAAAGCCACAAATGGTACAGACGTAAACACCGGTATTTTCAAGCATTGCATCGCCCTCTTTTAGATATCGAGTCAGAAGGGACTTTAAAATGCGCGTGACCTTCTCACCCCAGACCAGAGCGCGGAGCGCTCCCCTGTCCTTCGCGCCGGCAGCCGCGGAATTGGCGGCCGGGATATCAACTTCGAGGTCCTTTTCGACGAGTTCAAGCAAGCGGTTAAAATTCGGATCCTTGGCAGGCGCAGAAACTGATCCAAAATAAACGGCCAGTTCCATAAATAGTGCCGCTTCCTCCGGCTTATACTGCTTTTCGCAGCCACGCGCAAGATTCGTGCAAAGCCCACTAATCTCCAATGGAGAAAGCTCACGCATATCGTCCGGTATTTTGGCCGCAGGTTTCGGCTGCTTTTCGGAGGGTGCAGCTGTTTCTCCTTGCTTTTCAAACTCCGATTTCGTTGCCCCGCAAACAGGACAGACCCAATCGTCAGGAAGGGCTTCCCACTTTGTGCCCGGAGCAATGCCTGTTTCGGGAATACCGGCTGACTCGTCGTAGACATAGCCGCAAACAGAGCACGCATATTTTCCCATGTTGCTACCTCCATTATTTATTTTTCACTATCATATCATTTTACTGCGCATAAGCCAAGTACTTCATCCAACGAAATGATCGGCCCATCTGCCGCAGCGTTTTATCAATGCTTTTTGTCTTCCGTTTTACACTCTCTTTCCCAGCACATTGCACAGCCGGTCAAACAGGCGGACGAAGGCTTTAAGCATCGGGATACCCGCTTTCAAAATGAGATTTTGTTTCGTCCGGCTGGTATTCTGTAATCAGACGCGACGCCCACAAAAAAAGCTGCTCGGAAAGCCTGTCAAAGTCAACCTGAGTTAAATCAGTCTGCTGTTTTATGGCAATCGCAGCTTCAAGTATTTTTCGTTCCGGTTGTTGCAGTACGGGAAGTAATTCCGTTTCTCTCTTTCGATAGGTTCCCATCTGAAGATATGAAATCGCATGTATAGTAAAAACAGCCGATTTATACAACGCTTTCAGCACCTTGCTGTCCCTTTCATAGACCATGTTGTGTCCGCACATATGATAAATGTTGCATACTCCGATTCGAATGGCACGGCGCACATCTTCCTCGCCGATCAATTTTGGCAAAAAATCAATTTGGCCGAGGATCGGGGTAGTGTCATAATAAAACTGGAACAAATCCGAACGTTCCCAGTTCTTCAGTTCCTGAAGGCCAGAAATGAAACCGCATATTTTCTCTCGATTTGGAAACGAATCCAGCATCGTGGCGTACTCTTTTAAATCCTCAGGCTCTGTATGGTCAAGTATTACAACCATGTCAATATCACTGCTGTTTATCGCTTCTCCACGTCCGTAACTACCCTGTAGTCCGACAAATGCCAGGCGGGAGCCAAACAGATCTTTTAGCTTGCTTAAGTATTGCTGAATCCATATATCAATATCAACCTGCATGTTTTCTCCTTTTAGAGATTCTCAGTTCTCTAATAATTTTTTTTCACGAGTAGTATCGCTTTTTAGATTGATTCATGCAAACAACATTTTTGAAAAAGATTTTAAAATCCAAGACTTTCATTTATTAAAACAATTTCCATATCACTATCATTCATTTTTCTAAAGTGAATCATCATACCATTGCAAATTCTGTCCGGACTGGAACAATCAAAGCAACGCTCAGCGTTTTTTGCGCAAGGGGTATTTAACTTTAATCTTTTTGCGTTTTTCGGTGCTGCGATGTTTCTAGCGCGCCAAACGGCATTATCAAGCGAAGTCGACAGCTTATTGATTCCAACGATAAAATATACTCTTTCATGGCCAAATAATGATCCTGCGATTCGATTACCTGTGCCGTCAATATTGACAATTTCTCCGGTCTCGGACACAGCGTTTACCGACGTTAGAAAAACATTTGAAGTTAATGCCTTTTTTGCAGTTTCAATAAAGCATTCCCCATGTATGCAATGCTGTGGATCATAAACGTTATTATGAGAAGAAAGACTTTCAAACAGTTTAATATCAAGCAAGGTTGCAGAATCACCGAATCCGACTGTTGTGCTATCAATTTCGCGATTCAAATAGCGTACAGCTTCATCTGCGTTTTCAAAATAAGAAACACGGTAACCTTTACATTCTAAACTCTTTATAACGTTATCAATATCCATTTTAATTTCCTCAAATCGCCCATGGCATATTTTATTTGAAATATTTATAATTTATAAAGCTTGTTAATTTCCCCGCGACATCAATACCACCGTCTCAACGGTATTACCAAAGTCCCACAAAACTCCAGATAGCTATATTAACGTAACGGTAGTCTTTGGCAATGGGGATGGGATGATACCCTTAGGTAAGGTTGACAATAGGCTTACCCTTAATAAT
>JAYFQM010000051.1:0-14107 GCA_034927185.1 Oscillospiraceae bacterium
GGGCTGAAAATCACGTATTATTTTTTTTGCTTCGGATGTAGCGGTGAGAACGTTTTTAACCGTATCAGCGTTGTGTTTGAGCCCTTCAAGGTTCATTTCACGGCTTATATTCGTAATTCTGACCGTCCTTATCGGGAAGCCCTCGCGCGGGACAAGCTCGGATTCCATATGACCCTCCGCACCGACAAAAAGGATATTACAATCCGGCATTAGTTCCCGGAGCCGCTGCGCCACGCCAAGAGCGGGATTTATATGCCCCGCGGTCCCGCCGCAAGTAAAAACAAATTTCATTTACTGATTACTCCTCTCAGGCTGTTTCCGCGCCAACTCCTACCGTTTCACGTTTTCGCTTTTTGACGGTTTTCTTGACCGGAATATCCCTTGAAATGCTCAGGATGATTCCCATTTCTCCCAACTGCATCAAAAGGGCCGATCCGCCGTAGCTGAAAAACGGAAGCGAAATACCCGTGCAGGGTACAAGATTCGTGCAGACAGCCACGTTGAGGATGACCTGCAGAGCCAGAAGTGAGGTTATTCCCGTGCAGACGAGAAAACCATATCTGTCGCGGGAGTGAAGGGCAATCCAATATCCGCGTGCGATAAGCAGGGCAAAAAGCGTGAGTATAAGAGCGGCGCCGATGAAGCCCAACTCCTCGCTCACTATAGAAAAAATAAAATCATTGTGTTCTTCCGGCAGATATAGGTACTTCTGTCGGCTCTGTCCCAGACCCAAGCCGAAAAGCCCTCCCGAGCCAACCGCATACAGCGACTGGACGATCTGATAGCCTGTGTCACCAGTATCGGCAAAGGGATCACGCCATGCGGAAATACGCTCCGAGGAATACTGCAGAACCGAGACGGCAACGGCGAACAGCCCTCCGACCCCGATGAGCCCGCCGACAAACCAGAAAAGTCTGGCACCGCCGACAAACATCATTACCGCCCCGAGCGTGATTATTATTATTGAGGCCGAAAGATGCGGCTCGAGAATCAGAAGCCCTACTATGACCGCCAGTACTACGGCAAACGGCATGACGCCATACTTAAAGGTACCCATCAGATTTTTATAGCGGCAGATAAGCTTTGCGAATGCAAGAATAACGCCGATCTTTGCAATCTCAGAGGGCTGGATGCTCTGTCCGGCGATTATGATCCAGCGCCTGCCGCCGCCGCTTTCGGTCCCTATAACGAGCACCGCAGCAAGTAGAACTATTGCAATACCGAGGACCCAAAAGGCAAATTTGCGGTAGAAGCTTATGGGAAAACGCGAAGCGACGAGCATTATAATCACTCCGAGCACAGCAAAAATCAGCTGCCTAGCGAAATAATATGTAGCGTTTCCACCCGTCTCCTTGCTGAGGTCGTAATACGCGCTGGCATAGCTCGCGGAAAGGACCATTATAACACCGATACCGAGAAGCAGCAGTGTCAGCATTAAAAACGGTATATCGACCGGTCCGCGTGAGATCGTGAAATCCCCGCTGTGATCTCTCAGAGTGTTGTCTCTGCCCTTCACCGCCAAGCCTCCTTTATCGGCATTATCTGCCGCCTCAGATACCAAATCTGTTGCTTATTCCAAAAAACGATATGATTGCAAAAAATGCGGAAATTCCGGTGAACAGCGCGAAAAGTTCTTTTTCCGTCCATTTTTTACCTGTCCAGCCGCCCATCTCCAGGTGATGATGAAAAGGAGCCATTTTGAAAACTCTCTTACCGTGGCTGAGCTTAAAATAGCCGACCTGAATTATATCCGATAGCACTTCGACAATAAAAAGTATGCCGGTTGTGATAATTATCAGCGGCATATCGAGGGCTATGGCCATTCCTGCGACTGCGCCGCCTAGGAAAAGAGAGCCCGTGTCCCCCATAAAAACCTTCGCGGGATTGAAGTTATAAATCAGAAAGCCGAAAAGCCCGCCGAGCAGCCCCGCCGAAAAAATTCCGAGAGACAGATAATCCCTGCCCCAGACATAAGCGGCAGCCGTGTAGAACAAAAAAACCGGTATCGAGGTGCCCGTGGCGAGCCCATCTACTCCGTCGGTCAGATTGACCGCGTTGACCGTCGCGACTATAACAAAAATCAGAAAAGCAAAATAGAGCCATTCCGGCATAATCCACTGCGTTCCCCAAAACGGTACATAGAGATTAGGCGTTATCATACCCACGCGGCGAAGAAGATAGACGAACACCGACGCAACCGCAACCTGAAGCAGGAACTTCTGACCTGCAGTCAGGCCAAGGTTTTGTTTTTTCTTGAGCTTTTCGTAATCGTCAAGAAACCCTATCCCGCCGAACGCAAGCGACAGAAGCAGCACATAGATATGCGCGAAATCTCCCTCCAGCATGAATCTGAAGCCTACGGAAACGCAGACCAGTACCACGGCCGAAATAAAAATTATTCCGCCCATAGTGGGTGTTCCCGCCTTCGACATGTGCCAGGTAGGTCCGTTTTCCTTGATCGCCTGACCCGCCTTTATCCTGCGGAGCCATGGGACAATGAACCTGCCCGCAGCAGCGGCAGCCAGAAACGCTATTATGAAAGCCAGTACGAGCTTCTCTATCATCAGTTTACTTCCTCCGATTATGCTTCGCTTAGTTTTGCCAGATTCTCCGCAACAATTTCTCTTTCATCCATATGGAACTTGGTTTTGCAGATTTCCTGGTAGGTCTCATGTCCCTTCCCTGCGAGGATTATAAGATCGCCAGCCATATGGCTGTCAATTGCAAAGGCAATGGCGTCTTTCCTATCCTCGATGACTTTATAGCGGTTTTTCGGTGCTTTCACACCCGCCAGAATGTCCGCGATAATGTCTCCAGGGACCTCTTTTCTGGGATTGTCGGAAGTGATTATAGCATAATCCGCAAGCGTTGTCGCTATTTCTCCCATAATCGGACGTTTTGTTTTGTCTCTGTCTCCGCCGCATCCGAAAAGCACGACCACTCTGCCGGATGAAACTTCCTTCATGGACCTTATAACATTTTCCAGAGCGTCAGGAGTATGTGCATAATCAATCAGTATCGTAAAATCCTCTGGCGTCGGCACGACCTCCACCCTTCCCTTTACCCCCTTGGCCGTCTTAAGCGATTCGCAGACCGCGCCCAGCGGGAGTCCCAGAAGCAGGCAGGCGGAGATGACGGACATAGCGTTATAGACCGAAAACTTTCCCGGAATTTCGAGACTTACCCTCTCCAGGGTGTTTCCCGCAAGCGCGCAGAACCTGACGTTTGAGGGCGACAGCCTGATATCCTTTGCCACGAGGTCGGCTTCGAGCTTTGTTTCCGAATATGTGAAAACGGGGCATTTCGCGCGCTCGATCATATATCCGCCCCAGTCGTCGTCTATGTTGACCGCGGCCTTTTCGCAGCGTTCGAAAAGCAGCGCCTTCGCTCCGGCGTACTCCTCCATGGTTTTGTGAAAATCCAGATGATCCTGCGTGAGGTTCGTGAAAACAGCGGCTTCAAAGCGCAGCCCCGCGACGCGGTCGAGAACGAGAGAATGTGAGGAAACCTCCATTATGGCATATTTGCAGCCCTCATCCGCCATTTGATTAAGCAGCCTATATAGCTCGTAGGATTCGGGCGTCGTGCGCTCGGTGGGAATTATCTGCCCGCCTATCATGTTATGGTTCGTTCCGATGAGTCCGCATTTTTCGCCCGTGCAGTCCTCAAGAACATGCTTTATGAGCATCGTAGTAGTCGTTTTTCCGTTGGTTCCCGTCACCCCGACAAGCTTCATTCTTGACGACGGATTGCCGAAATAGTTTTTTGAAGCCAAGGCAAGCGCTTCTCTTGAGTTCTTCACAAGAACATACGGAATGCCCTCTTCGGGCTTTTCCTCGCAGAGCACGACGGATGCTCCTGCGCCGGCTGCGGCGCCGATAAACCTGTGGCCGTCGCTTTCATAGCCGCGTATCGCGACGAACAGGTCGCCTTTGCGCGTCCTCCGCGAATCGTAGCTGATATCGCCGATATCCGTCTCCTCGTCGGCGTGTAATTCGGTTATTTCGACATTTCTCAAAAGTTCCCTGAGTTTCATAAAACCCCCGCGCTTTCTGATGAATATGTTCGCTTCAATACCTTCCGAGATCGCTCTTGTCAGCGACTGTGACCTCGACGACCGTCCCGTGCTCGACACTCGTTCCCGCTTTTATTTCCTGACTTGTCACGACGACCGTGGTCGGGTCGACTATCGGGACCGACGACTTGATGAAAAGAGCGTAAGAGCCCATATTTTGCCTAGCCATGCTGTAGGTCATGCCTGTGAGGTCAGGTACGGTTTCCTGCTCCTCCGAAGGAGCTGCGCCGCAATAAACAATAATCTGGCTATCTGCCGCGACGACGCTGTTTGCCGCCGGCAGCTGGGCCGTCACCGCTTCGCCGGCTCCGATAACTCTTGCAGTGAGCCCGCTGCTTTGGGCCTTTGACAGGGCTTCTGCCGATGTCATGCCCACAAGGTCCGGCACGGTTTTGTCGACTGTTTTAAGTTCTTCCTCCGTATACTGCGGCTGATAACCCATGTAGGGGAGAATATCCGCGAACATCTTTCCGACCGTTGGGGCTCCCATCTGGCCTCCGCTTATGTAAATGCCGGTCGCGTTGCTGGGCGTATCAAGGAGTACCAGAATAGCAATTTTCGGATTGTCGATCGGAGCAACGCCGAGGAACGAAACAATGTATTCCTTCTCTCCTCCGGCTACATCCTGAGCCACTTTTTCACTTGTTCCCGTTTTGCCGCCGATGCGGTAGCCCGCAACATAGGCGTTTTTGCCGGTTCCCTGAGTCTTATCACCGACGACCTGCTCGAGCATAGAACAGACCGTTTTGCTTGTTTCTTCGCTAATGACCTGCCTGACAACCGTTGGCTCAGTTTTTGATGCCGCAGTACCGTCCGAATTGAGAACTTCCTTAACAACATACGGCTTCATAAGATAGCCTCCGTTGGTGCAGGCGGATACCGCTGTTATCAGCTGAAGCGGAGTGATGTTGAAGGTCTGCCCGAAGGAGGCCACGGCAAGCGACGATTTCTGATCAGGGTTGCAGAAGTAGTTCTTTGACCACCATATGCTGACGCCCTCGCCTCCGAGATCTATGCCGGTCTTTCCCGAGAGCTGGGCTTCGGGGTTTGTGGAGGCGTTAAAAAAGCCGAAAGCTTCTGCGTAATCATAAAATTTTTCAGCGCCGACGCGCAGGCCGATGTTTACAAAAGCTACGTTGCAGGAATGCTGAAGAGCCTGAACGAGCGTCTGCGATCCGTGTCCCCCCGATTTCCAGCACTTTATCGGCTCGTTTCTTCCTGGCACATCCACCGTACCTCCGCAATAAAAGGTGTCTGAAGGAGAAACCACGCCTTCGTTAAGTGCCATGGACAGCGTGATTATCTTGAAAACGGAGCCGGGCTCGTATGTGTCGCTGATGGCTTTGTTGCGCCACTGCTTGAGTTGGGCTTCCGTCAAAAGCCGCTGCTTTTCCAGAGGGTCCTGCTCCGCGTCGATTATCGCCTGAGCGTCGGAATCGATGATCTGGTAGTTGTTGAGGTCGAAATTTCCGAGGCTTGCCATACCTAGAATGGCGCCAGTGTTTACGTCCATCGCAATGGCCGCAGCCCCATTTTGCACATCGTAGTCACGGACCGCCTGCTCAAGCTGCTTTTCGATGTAATACTGGATCGTAGAATCAATCGTCAGTACGACATCCTTGCCATTCTCGGCATCGTAATAATCCTCAAAACTTGTAAAAAGCATATCTGTTCCGGCGGCATTCTTTGCCCTGACAACCCTGCCGTTTACGCCCGTAAGTATGGTGTTGTCATAGGATTCGACTCCGGAGCGCCCGGTGTTATCCATTCCGACAAAGCCGATCACCTGAGCAGCCAGACTGCTGTAAGGATAATACCTCTTGCTATCCTCCTCGATTTTGACGCCCTTCAGGTCGTATTTATTTTTAAACTCGCGCACCTTGTCGGAAACCTCCGGCTCGACCTTGCGTGAGATGGTTTGATACCACGACTTTGTTTTCGCCGCCTTTGCAAGTATATCGTCGTAGTCGACGCCTAGTATTTCCGAAAGGCCCTGCGCTATCAGCGTAGGGTCCTCGTCATACATTTTTATCTCCGCGGGACTTATATAAATATTGTCGACGCTTGCGCTCATGGCAAGTATCTTCATGTTTGTATCATAAATTGTTCCGCGGGACGCGGTAACCGTAGTTTCGCGCACCTGCTGCTCGATAGCCGCGGTTTCATAGAAATCATGGTCGATTATCTGAAGTTTGAAGAGTCTTGTACCCAGTACTAAAAAAGCAACTATGCCGCACACTATCAAAAGAAAAAGTGTGCGGCGAAGCATCATCGCATTGGGAGTTTCGGGAGAATTAGGTATTCTTTTTTTATCCGACATTGTTTCTCCCCTCCATAAGCCTCAGAATAGGAACGGACGTCATTATCACTCTATATGATACTATCAATACTACCTGAAATATTCCGCAATTGATGTCAGAGCGTCAAAAACCCGTTCGCCTAAGCCGGCCTCTCCTTCGTCCTTGCCACTCAGAATGACCGCCTTGTCGGGGACAGCGCTTTCAAAATAGAAGACCTGCTCGTCACGCGGCCTTTGCATGCCGAGCTGTGTGGTTGCGTATTCCTCTATCTCGGTCAGATTAAAGGCCTTTTCATAATTTATAAGGAGCCTGTTCTGAGCCGTCTTAAGGTCGCTCAGCTGCGTTTCGAGCTTGGCGGAGGAATCCGTGACCTCCGTTAGCTGGATTTTAGCCATTAAAGAAAAAACTACTAAGATGGCGGCGCAGGCATAGCCGATGATAGCAAGCGGAGAAACGCTTTGTCTGCTTTTGACTCTCGCCGCGCTCGCTTCCCGCTCTCTGATTTTCGGGGGGGCGGGTATTATTACCTGTCTGTCGACCGGTCTGTCAATTCTCTCGCGGTATGCTCCGGCTCTGCCGTAGTCATATGCAAGGCTGCCGTAGACAGCATTATCGCCGTACTTCGCGTTTTTTGTCTCCGCAGACATAAGTCTCCCCCTTTCAATCAATTCGTAATCCTGTTTTTATACTCTCTCGGCAATCCTCAGCTTTGCGCTTCTTGATCTCGGGTTTTCCTCGATTTCCGCCTGGCTGGGAAGCATCGGCTTTTTTGTGACACTATGAAGCGTCTGTGTGAAGCCGCAAACGCAAACCGGAAAATCTCTCGGGCATGTGCAGCCGTTCTCCCGCGAGGCAATCGCGTTTTTCACTATTCTGTCCTCAAGGGAATGAAACGATATGACGGCGAGTCTTCCGCCGGTTTTGAGTCTGTCCGCCGCCGTACCGAGCACTTCCGAAACAGCCTCAAGCTCCTCGTTGACGGCGATGCGAACCGCCTGAAAAGTTCTTTTCGCCGGATGCTGTGCTTCGCGCAGGGCGGAACCCGGCATAGCGCCTTTAACAATGTCCACCAGTTGAAAGGTGGTTTCAATTCTTTTATTCTCTCTGTACCTCACAATGGCCTCCGCAATTCTGGGAGCGTAGCGCTCCTCGCCGAAGTCGTAGAGTATACGTTTTAAGTTTTCATATTTCCATGTGTTGACGATGTCCGCCGCGGTTATCCGGTCGTTCTGGTCCATCCTCATATCAAGTGGAGCGTCCGACATATAGGAAAAGCCTCTGTCCGTCTCGTCGAGCTGAGGAGACGACACCCCCAAATCGAAAAGCATTCCGTCGACCCTGCCAATTCCGAGATCGTCCAGTATTGCGTTCATGTCGCGGAAGTTCCCGTGTACAAGTGTGATCCTTTCCATCAGCGGTTCAAGGCGCATCACGGCTCTTTCCATTGCCTTGACATCACGGTCGATCGAGACAAGCCTCCCCGTTTTAAGCCGCCTTGCGATCTCATAGGAATGACCGCCCATACCAAGCGTCGCGTCTACATAAGTTCCATCCGGCTTGATGCATAGACCGTCAATGCACTCTTTGAGCATGACCGAATAGTGTCCGTATTCCACTAAAACTCCAGCTCCTCCATAACAGCCGCAATGTTCTCCGGAGTCGTTTCGACGGCGTTAACCGCGTTCCAGCTGTCACTGTCCCAGAACTCGGCGTGGTTGTTGCAGCCCACAACAGCCACGTTTTTGGTCAGCCCGGCAAAATCGCGAAGATTCTGCGGAATCAATATTCTTCCCTGAGCGTCTATCTCGCATTTTGCGGCATAAGCAAATAGGGGACGCATCTTTCTCTGCTTAACATAGGGCATCCCGTTAACTTTTTCAGTCAGCGCCTCCCAGCTTTCGGATGAGTAGGCAGAAAGGCATTTGTCCATTGACAGGGTGACAAAAAACACGTTTCCAAGGTCCTCCCGCAGACGTGCGGGAATGGATAAGCGCCCTTTAGAGTCCAAAGTGTGCTGGTATTCGCCTGTCACGCCTCTCCCCCCCTTCTCAATAATCCGCTGGTCCAGTTTTGCCCATTATTATTTTATTTTGTGGGAGTTTTCAACATTTCATCCCACTTTGTCCCACGCAGTGTACCCATTATAACTTCACATAAAAAAGAATGTCAAGAGCAAAAACCGTCGTTTTTTTCTTGTATTACCGCCACTTTTTTATGTTTACATAATCTGCACACAATAACTTGTATTATTATAATGCCCGCATAAGACAACATCCCTAGATATAGAAAAAGCGTCCGAAAAAATAATTTTTCGGACGCTTTGTTTTTTTAAGCTACTTTATTCTTCCGGCAGATCCTCGGTTTCCGAACCTGCGTCGCTTTGTACCTGAACGGAGGGCCGTGAACCCGCAAGGCTGCGGAAGCGGGCACGCGACTGCCTGACCTCGTTAAGTGCGGCTGTAACCGCCTCCTCTGTGCGTCTGAGCGCGTCGTCTACATATTCGTTGGAGGCACGGACCAACTCCTTCGACTTGGCTTCGGAATTTGAGATGATCTCGTTTGCGTGTGCTCTTGCAATGCGCGTTATTTCCTGCTCCTCGACCAGGCGCCTTGCCTGTTCCTCGGCCGCTTTGCGGATCGCCTCCGCTTCACGCTTGGCGTTCAGAACAAATTCGTCGCGCGCCGCAAGAAGGCGCTTTGCCTCGGCAAGTTCGATGGGCAGCTGGGCCTTGATCTCGTCGAGAAGGCTGAGCACGCTTTCGCGATTTATCATGCATTTGTCCTTGCCGAGCGGAACGCTCCATGCGTCGGCAACGGTACTATAGAGAACTTCCAGCAATTCGGTTACTTCGTTTTCCATCTCGTTATCCATATCTTTGCCTCCCGTTCAGGATTTTTTCTTGATTTCATCCGCCACGATCTTCGGGACGTAGTCCGAAAGATCGGCGCCGTACGCAGCAAGCTGCCTCACTGCGGTGGAGCTCACATAAGTATACTCAAGCTTCGCCGTTATGAAAAATGTCTCAAGTCCGGGGTTAAGCTTTTTGTTAAATACCGCCATGGTGGTTTCATATTCATAATCGATGTGGTTGCGCAGGCCTTTGATGATGACGGGGTTTTCATACTGCTTTGCGAAATCCGCAAGAAGCTCGATTGATGAGGTAACCTCGACGTTCGGAAGCTCCGCGACAACCTTTTCAATAAGCCAGACGCGCTCCTCAATGTCGAACAGGGGGGACTTTTCTATGTTCATTACGACACTAATAACCAGTTTGTCAAATATCTTCGAGGCCCTTGAGATGATGTCAAGATGGCCCAAAGTGATGGGATCGAAAGTTCCAGGATAGATCGCGGTAATCATCTGTGTTCAACCATTCCTTTCGCTGCCGCGGAGTACTCAGGTGTTCTTGCCGCAGACAGTGAGCTTGACCTTTCCGTATTTATATACTCTCCCGACAAAATACGGCGCGTTCATCGGCGATATCTCCGTTCCGCTGTCAGTCTCGCAAATAATTATACCACCTTCTGACAATATGTCAAACTGAATAATTTTGCGCAGAACCGTATCCATCAGCCCACTTTGATACGGAGGGTCGAGAAAAATGACGTCATATTTCCCACAGTGGCCAAGAAACGACACAGCGTCGTCGCGCACCGCTTCTCCTGTAAGCCCGCAGCGCTCAAGATTGCTTTTTACGATTTTTATCGCCTCTGTGCTCTCATCGACGAAGGTCGCGCTCCTCGCCCCGCGGCTCAGCGCCTCGATGCCGAGCTGTCCGGTTCCGGCGAAAAGGTCCAGGACTCTTCTTCCCTCAATATCAAACTGAACAATGTTGAAAATCGATTCCTTCACTTTATCGGTCGTAGGCCTTATCTCCATGTTTTTCGGCTCGTTCAGTCTGCGTCCGCGCGCCGAACCCGTTATCACTCTCATTTGTCATCCTCCGTATTGTCTGTATCCGCGGCTTCACTTACGCTATGATAGTATTCGTAAACGGCTTTCGCCGTGTTTTTTGGAACAATTGCGTTAAGCTCCCCAAGCGTCGCGCTTTTTATTGCTTTTATTGTTTTGAAAGCTTTAAGCAGCTCGTTGCGCCGCGTTTCGCCAACGCCTTTAATATCCTCCAGCTTTGAGCCGATCGTCGCGCTTCTGAGACTTCGGTGGTATTCAATCGCAAATCGGTGGGTTTCCTCCTGAATATTTCCGATCAGCGCGAATACCGCGGGGTTGCCTGTTATCCCCACTTCCTCCCCGCTTGAATAGATGAGAGCGCGCGTGCGGTGGCGGTCGTCCTTGACCATTCCGAGAACCGGCAGCCGTATATTGAGCTCCTTCAAAACGCTTTCCGCAATCGAAGCGTGCACCGCTCCGCCGTCGATGAGCAGAAGATCGGGAAGCTCTGAAAACTTCTCGTCCGCTTCAAGGTAGCGGCTGAACCTTCGCTTCAGCACCTCTCTCATGCTTCCAAAATCGTCCTGCGAGGAAAGCTCCTTGATTCTGAATTTCCGGTAGTCTCTTTTCAGCGGTTTTCCCCCGGCAAACACCGTCATCGAGGCGACGATGCCAAAATCTCCGGTATTCGATATATCGAAGGCTTCTATGCGCATCGGCAGATCGCACAGTCCCAGGGTATCCCGCAGCCATTCCAGCGTTTTTAGCCTGCGCTGGGCGGCGGTCGTAAACCTTATGCATTCCTCCCTGGCGTTTATCATCGCCTTTTCGACAAGAAAACGCTTCTCGCCGCGCTGCGGGGCTTCAACGTATACTCTGTGCCCCGAGGCCTGCGTCATCAGCTGCCCGATATCCGCCATATCCTCGGTTTCAAACGGCAAAAGCAGCGTTTTTGGCCACGCTCCGCGTATGGAATAATACTGGCGGACCAGCTCGGACACGGCTTCGGCATCCGTTTCAAGCGGCTCGTCCATCATTTCAAAGTCTTTCCCAACGAGATTATCCCCAGAATAGTGCAAAATCGAAAAGCAGGATTTTGCACCGCGGAAAAAGCCAGCCGCGTCGGTATCCGAGCCGACCGCGCCGATGACAGTCTGCCTGTTCGAAAGCCCCTCAAGCGAACGGAGCCTGTCTCGGAACATCGCCGCCTGTTCAAAACGCAGTTCGTCTGAAGCCTTCAGCATTTCCTGTTCAAGCTCCGATTTAAGCTCCGCAGACCTGCCATTTAAAATCATCTCCGCGTCACTCATCCGCGCCCTATATTCCCCACTTTCCGCTTTCCCCGTACAGTAGCCCGGACAGGCGCCCATATGGTAATTAAGGCATGGCCTTCCCTTCCCGATATCGCGTGGAAATCTCTTTCCGCAGGTCGGTAGGAGCAGGGCTTTGCTGACGGTATCGATTATATCGCGCGTCAGCCCTCTCCCTCCAAAGGGCCCAAAATATTTTGCACCGTCCTCCACAACTTTATTTACTATCGTAAAACGAGGATATTCGCTCTTCACATCCAGCCTGATAAAGGGATATGCCTTGTCGTCGCGGAGCAGAATGTTGTAGTGCGGCTGATGCCTTTTTATCAGCGAGTTTTCCAGCACAAGCGCTTCAAATTCGGAAGCCGCGACAATGACGTTAAAATCGTGCACCTTTTCGACCATCGCGGCGGTCTTGGGCTCGTGCTCGCCGCGAAAATAGCTGGTGACGCGGTTTTTCAGCGCCTTCGCCTTGCCTACGTAGATTACCTCGCCCTTTTCATCGAGCATAAGGTATACTCCGGGCAGTAACGGCAGTCGGTTCGCCTTTTCCCTGAGCTCGTCGATAATCATGGTATCACCTCCGTTGCGGTATAATCGTGAGAATTCTTAATAATAAGCGCTATACGGTATTCATGCCACAGGCACAAAGCGCCGTTGCGGTATAATTATTAGAAGTCCGAATAATGGCCTTTATACGGTCATTATTCCATATTTTCGCGCTCAGTCAAGAATTTTTTAAAAACGAAAACGGGGCGTGCTTTTCGCACGCCCCGGTCAATATGCTGATAATCACTCTGTGAAGTCCGATGCTATAAGAGCTGCCAAAGTGTTGAGCGCTTCTTTCTCGTCGCTTCCGTCGGCAACGAGGTTAACGGAAGTCCCCTTGACAATGCCGAGAGACAGTACCCCCAAAAGGCTCTTAGCGTTGACCTTGCGGTCATCCTTTTCGATCCAAATACTGCTTTTGAACTCATTCGCCTTCTGAATGAAAAATGTTGCCGGCCTGGCGTGCAGACCCACCTGATTGTTGATAGTTACTTCTCTAGTAAGCATTATCGTCACTCCTTATGTTATGACAAAATGGCATTGCTCCCCATGTTTGCATAAATCATTTTATCAAAGTATATCCCCTACGTCAATCGCTTTTACTGATTTTGTAATTTTGCACAGTGATAATATTTTATTAACCTTTCTTTTACCTCAGTTCGACAATCGTCACGCCTGTTTCCCCTTCGCCGTAGTGTCCTAAACGGTAAGATTTAACAGCTTTGTTTGTTTTTAGGCTCTGCGAAACCGCGGTGCGGAGCGCTCCTGTTCCCTTTCCGTGTATAATTGTCAGTTTTTCGAGCTTCGCCATAACGGCGTTGTCGATGTATCTTTCAAGCACCGGAATCGCCTCGTCTGTCATCATCCCGCGCAGGTCTATTTCGGAGCTGGTCGATTCCGTCCTCAGTGCAATGTTGCTTTTGGACGACACGGTGGGCTTTGCCGGCACTTTTTGCTCGATGAGACAGACCTCGTCATCGCGCGCTGTCGTTTTTATTATACCCGCCTGAAGCGTAAGTTGTCTGTCCTCCGAAACGGCTATAACGCTCGCCAGGACGCCCATCGACAGTATTTCCACCGTATCTCCGACCCTGACCGGACGCGATGATTTCTTCTGCTTACGTTCCTCCCGTCTGTTTTCAGCAAGTCTCTGGCTTGCCTCGTTCAGGCTGCGGCGAAGCTCGGCGCGGGCCTCATTCTCTCTGATGTGGTCATATTCCTTTGTCTGGCGCCTGCGCATCTCGTCAAGCTCGTCGAAGGCGCGTTCGGCCGCCCTTTTCGCATCCCCAAGTATTCTTTCGGCATCTCTTCGCGCCTTTTCGTCCGCCTTTTCGAGACGCACCGAAAGCTCGCGGCGGAGCATATCGGATTTTTTGGTGTTCTCTTCGATCTCTTTAAGCTTTTTCTGCGTCTCTTCTCTGTCTTTTTCGAGCAGTTGCCTCTGCTTTTCAAGCTTTTCGATCGTTTCCTCGAAGGAAGCGCTGCCCTGAGATATTCTTCCCCTTGCGTCTTCAATCACACTTTGCTGCAATCCCAGCCTCTCGCTTATAGCAAAGGCGTTCGACTTCCCCGGTATTCCGATGAGCAGGCGGTAGGTCGGCCGCAGGGATTCAACGTCAAATTCGCAGGAAGCGTTCTGCACTCCCTCGGTCATCGTGGCGTACACTTTCAGCTCGGCGTAATGAGTTGTCGCCGCCGTAACGGAGCCTCTTTTCCTAGCGTATTCAATGATCGCGACGGCCAGAGCCGCTCCCTCGACGGGGTCGGTCCCCGCTCCCAGCTCGTCAAAGAGTATAAGGCTTTTATCATCGCACTGTTCCAGTATCCTAACTATATTCGTCATGTGCGAGGAAAATGTCGACAGTGACTGCTCAATGCTCTGTTCGTCACCGATATCCGCCAGCACACCCCGGAAAACAGGCACCATACTGCCGTCCGCCGCCGGTATGTGCAGCCCGCAGGCCGCCATTATGCAGAGAAG